>JABCZW010000003.1 GCA_013289475.1 Bacteroidota bacterium | reverse complement strand
ATCCAGAAAATAAACTAAACACCTTTAATTCTTATACTATGAAAAAGCAACTAACATTTTTAACCTTTTTATTATTGTGTGTAATTACACAAACCTTCGGACAGGCCCCTCATGCATTTAAGTACCAAACCATCGCAAGGAGTAATTCAGGGAATATAATAGGCAACCAATTAGTGTCATTCCGTATGAGTATACTGCATGGCTCAATCACCGGCCCTGTTTCTTACAGTGAAAAGGATACTGCTACTACAAACCAATTTGGGCTTGCAAACCTTGTCATTGGCTCAGGAAGTGTCTTGTCAGGAAAAATGGACACTATAAACTGGGGCAACAGTACCTATTATTTGAAGATAGAATTTGACCCGACAGGGGGTAATAGTTTTACTCTTATGGGTACGTCACAAATGTTGTCTGTTCCCTATGCTCTCTATTCCCAATCAACAGGTGATACATCCATGTGGAAGAAGCAACTATTTAATGTTATCTATTATAGTAAAGGTGATGTTGGCATCGGGCCTTTGGGTGTAGTTTCATTAAATGCCTTGAATACACCTCTTACAATTCAAGCACCGGGAATAAGCCCATACACCACAAATTATGGGCTGAATATTTATGCTGGCAGCAATACAACTGGTTATGGAACAAAATTAACTTTCAGTTTTGGAAGTAGTCCATCTCATTTAGTTGGCGCTTCTATTGGGTCACAGGTTGAAGCCTCCAGTGGGAAGAATCTCATTTTTTACACCACAAATGGCAATCTTACCCCCGGCAATGAATTAGAGCGTATGCGTATAACAGGTAATGGTTTTGTAGGTATCGGCAGTAATGCACCAACAAGCGCTTTACAAGTAGTAGGACTTCCTGTTTATGCAAACAACGCGGCCGCCGTTACAGGAGGCTTGACGTCTGGCGCATTTTACAGGACTGGCGCTGACCCTGATGCAGTCTGTGTTGTTCATTAATCGTAGAAAGGCTAAAATCAAGTATTATGAAAACTACCGCATTTACTTTCATTGCAATATCTGTTTTGTTTTGCGCCTGTTCTTCCCCGGACAAGGAAGGGAAAGAGCTTGGTTCAAAATATTGTGATTGTATTGGGAATTTTAGAACATTCACAAAGTTCAGTCAATTCAAACAAAAAAAGGATAGTTGCGATAGGATATTAAAAAATGACTGGACGAGCTATGAATCCAAGTATATGAAAGATGCAGTTAAATGGAATGCCTTTTTAAGCGCATTTCAAAACACTTCTCAAAAAACAATAGCAGATTTCAATGCTTTGTTTTCCACTACTATCATTAATAGCCTGGGAGATAAGACATGGGTTAAGGAAGGCGAACAGAACACTCTTTATTATCTTTTAAGATTTGAAAATAACTCTGTACAAGCATTAAATTGTAAAGGTGAAATACCCTACAAGGTTATGGATGATACTTTAAAATTCCCGGATAAAACCAATTCAAATATTCTTATTGAAATTACGTCCGACAGTACTATGATTCTTTCAGATTTGTTTCATAAATCCATAATGCACTATCATACGGCTGAATTGAAAGATGAGATTATTGGCAGATGGGATGGTTCAAATTCAGTTTCAATTGGTTTTTATTCAAACGAAAGCTGTGCAGTTTCTAATGGGTATTCAGTTGAAAATTCTTCCTTCACAATTAAAAATGGCATACTTAGTATAAATGGAGCCGGTGCGTATAAAATTACCTTGAGTAATTTTAATAGCTTCTCATGGGGCCAGGCATATTTTACAAGACTAAGGTTAAAACTACCAGAGAATGTTGAGTTTCTTGTCAAAAACGAGAAGTAAAAAAATACTCTTGCACCCGATGACCAGCAATGATTTATATGAAATGGCGGCCATCATTCAGGAGGATAGCGGCTTGCCAATGATTGTTTATGTTTTTCGGAACCACTTGCAGCACATTCCACATATTAAAATTCAGAGGGATTATGCAAGTACTGTATCCGGGGACTTCTTTTCCATAACAATAGAAGATAAACCTGAAGTTATGGGAGATACAGGGGAATTTAAAAAACCAGATATAGTACTTGCAAAAAGATGGGTTAAGATTAACATGAAACTTCTGACAGATTACTGGACTGGAAGAGAACGTAGTACAAAGAAAGTTCTCAATGAATTAATCAAAGTCGTTAAGGAATAGGCTCTAAGGAATGCTCAACTAATCGAGGCAAACATCTCCTCAACATAAGTAAGAAAACTATTGCAGTACCCCTGCTTTATCTTCTCCTGGTTCTTCAGGAACAAAGGCGATCCCCATTTACTGTCGTAACCTCCTGTAAAAGAACGGCCGGTTGGGCCGTACAAGCGCCACCAGCCTTCACCATTAGGGTTATATGTGAGCCTTGTCGTACCCATCATCTTAAACATGACAGGAACTTCCACACAGGCAAACTTGAATATGGTGAATAGTTCCCTTATCCAGTTTACAATCTCGGTATCCCCATTTACGTTGATAAGGAGCTTATCCCTGTAGTTCCTGTTAAAAAAACAATTGCCCACACCGATAATGTATTCCCCACCGAACGTGTGCAATGACCATACTTCCTTCTGCATGGAATGAATTTGAAGGAAGTGCCCTTTCTTCTCATAGGTTCGGTATTTGTCCTTTTGGTCGCACTCGAACAATATTAAAGGCGGTGGAAAGGCAACTACCGGTTCTTGTATAATTCTTTCTTTTTCCATTGATACAGGGTTATTTTATATCTTCATTATATATATCACGACAATTGACGTAAATGTTACGACAATTTTCACTATCTTTGTATTACAATAGAAACACTATGGCACACACAACAAGTCATACCAAGCATACAATAGCTTACGAAGGCAACAACTTAGACCTGGTTGAGAGAGTAAGACAGGGTATAAAATACAGGGATTTTATGCTCATTGCCAACGCAACCCAGTTCACGTTGCCTGAATGGTCAAGGTTTCTTCATCTTTCGGCAAGGACTATGCAGCGGTATCAGAAAGAAAAAAAGGCATTCCCTGCTCCACAGTCAGAAAAGATACTTGAAATAGAACAACTTAACAACAAGGGTATTGAAGTATTCAAGGATAAGGATAATTTTAATTCCTGGCTTGAAACAAAGAATATTGCCCTGGGCGGTGTAAAACCCAAAGAATTACTGGATACTTCTTTCGGCGTGAGCATGGTTAAGGACGAGCTCACAAGAATTGAATACGGCGTATTGGCATGATTGTTTTTCGACTGGGTTCAGCCAAGCACAGCAATGACCTATCAGGTAAGGGTGCGGAATTAGTGGGAGGCCGCTGGAACAACAAAGGTGTGGCCATGCTGTATACCAGTTCATCAATAGCACTCGGTGTAACCGAAGTTGCTGTTCACACTCCACTGGGTATCGTCCCATTAGATTACAGCCTAACACAGATTGAAATTCCCGATAGCATCGCAATTTATGAATTACCCCAAAGTCAATATCCAAAGGACTGGAAGGCTTTCCCTCATCCGCTTTCAACCAAGTTAAAAGGAGATAAATTTATACTGGATACCAATTTTCTGGTAATTAAAGTCTCATCCGCTGTGGTAGCGGGTGACTTTAATTACCTCATCAATCCCAATCATAAGGACGCTTCTAAGATAAAGATAGTAGATGTCAGCGCCTTTGAATTTGACGAAAGGCTATTCAAGAAATAGCTGAAAAGGAAATAGCTGCTTTTGTTAGAAAAAATAATTGGGCTGGTAACCAGCACTGTCTCCTGAAAGAGCCGAAACAAAGGACTCCAAGGTGTCGTAGAACACTACGTTCTTGGTTCGATGTATCGTATGTTACTGTTGTTTACTGTTTTAGTTACCTGGTTCACTATGTTTACTGTACTGCCTGTATAGGCGGGTCGCGAAGCGAAGGCCCGCCGACGGATAAACGAATATTGTGTTCACAAAACGTCCGAGGTCGGTTTTCTCCGAAAACCTTTGATCCTTCACCCCTCACCCTCTGTCATCTAAGTTTATTCTCCCTGATCAGAATTGAACAGGGGCGAGCCCTGTTCGAAATCCTGTAAGCGGAGGTTCTCCTGATATAACGTAAATTAAACCAGAATGTCTGCTTCGCAGATGAAGAAGAAAGAAAGATGAAACAATAGTAACCCAGATGTCATATAACTGGTGTCGAGAAAATATAGACAAGGGTTACATAGTAACTGTAGTTAACGGCGTTTTGGGCAATATTACCCAAAAATCTATATTGGTAACAAGCTACTTTGGTTTACTTTTATTCTTGGGAAGAAAGGTTGACGGCGGTTAACCTGCTTTTATCAGTTACCGAACCTCAGTCAATATTGACTGAGGTTCACCCACTTTTAATCAAGAATATTTATCAGGAAGCTTTCCGGAGGCCTTACCGGTAGACTATTTCACCCTAAAGCAAGTGTATACCAAGTTTAAGAAACTTCAATGTACAAGGTCAATACTGTTATCAATTTCATTACCCCATACATCCCACCCATCGTACTTTTCTCTTGCAAACATTTCTAACATCGGCAACCCGGCAAAGAGCTTTTCAATACTTATTCTCACCTCGGCAGGTTTACTGCTGTGTTTTGTTCTTTCGGCTTCTACTAATTGAAAAATATTGTTTGCCTTTTTATATTTTAACATACTTCCTTTTGCACCAAACAAACAGACCTCACAATTTTTCATCGTCCATGCTCCAACATTTGCACAGGTTTTCCCATTCTTAGTTGTTTTCTTCCAGATGAAGGCTATTGTTCTGTAGGTAAAACCCCATGCCTCCATAAGCATGATTCCTTCCTTCAGGTGGCTATCGGTTACCCATAGGAACAGCCCGCAATTTTCCTCTGTAATATTCCGGACAGGTAATTCTTGCAACTGTTTTCTATTCATTGTTGGGTAGTGCTCATTAATTAGGCGATCTTTTCTCCCGCTATCCTGATATACGCCTCTGTTAAATTCCCAAGGGGGATCTGCATATACTATTTGATATTTCTTATTTTGATACATTAAAATGCCGTAGCCTTATTTTATAGCTTTCATCTTTATATATCTACTCTTGAGTGAATAGCCTGATTGGGATTTTCGCAACTTTACTTTTATCAACTCACTAACCTCAGTCAATGTTGACTGAAGTTTATCCCTTTTTAGACAAAACCACTTTACCGGAAACCGATGGAAACCCTTACCGGAAGCCTGTTTTACGCAAGCTCTTGGTTTCCAATCCCTAAAAACTTTCCAGCACCGGAGCCGTTTCCGCCATACGGAAATACGGAACGGCTACCTTCACGTATGCCTTAAAAGTGCCTGTTTACGGGCGTTTCATAAGGTGTGAGTGTATCTAATAATAACCTTTAAAAACAAATGGAAATGAAAACATCAGAAGTTAAAGAGGCTGTCTTGGAATTCATTAAAGCTAATCCGGGCAGCAGTGTAGAAGCTATTACTGTTGGCATCAAAAGTAGCGACATCCTTGTAAGAGGAGCAATCAAAGCCCTTCACACCGGAGGGGTAATAACAGCCGATGGAGATACCGGTGCTTACAGCTTTGTCAGCAAGGGAAAGACCGCACCTGAAGCAGCAGCAACTACACCTAAGCCAAACGGCAAGAAAGTTGAGGCAATTGCCGGAAAGAAAAAGGAAGAAGATTTAGGCCCCAAGACATTTACCGGTAGGGATAACTCGAAATTCAGGTTCGGTGAACACAGAAATTTACATAAGGGGCGCCTTGTACACCTGTTAGTCAAAACTTATGTTGAGAAGAATTCCAAAGTCAGCTTAACCAAGTTACAGGAATTACTGCACAGCGAAGAGCTGCAACCGCGTTTTGGAGTTGTATGCGAGCTTTCAGCCGCAAAGAAGTTCAGTAAGAATAATGTGGACAGGCACTTTGTGAAAAATGCAGACGACATAATCAAATTGGGTAATGGCACTAAGATTGCCGTTTGCAACCAATGGACAGCAGAAGGGATTCAGAAGCTGTTGAAAATTGTTGCGGGGCAGCCTTTTGGTTTTAAAGTGAAAGTTGAAGAGGCTGCCGAATAGTTCGGTTGCCATGATGTGAAGGGGGAGCATGTTTTTGCTTCCCCTTCTTTTTAGTAAAAACTACAGTTGCTAACCTTCTTCATATTCAACACAACATGGCAAAGGATTTTAGTAATTATATAAAGAAAGGGCAATTGAGCGCCACCGATGTTGAGTTCCTTTCTACAATAGACCCTTCCAGGACACAGAAGTACCTACCCTTCATTATAAAGGCATACCTGGCGGGTATAAATCTTGATGAATTACGTTCAAGGCTAACCGAATACGATACCTTATTAAACAGGAACCAGGTTGATAAAAGGGACATAAACGTATTTAAGACATTCGCTCAGTTTGATGATTATGTACAACACCACAACAATATTAAGAGCGGCAAGGAGCAGAAGCGCGATGCGAAGAAGCAAGCTGAAATTATTTTAGATAATGAAGACCTGTTTATTGTTTGTCCGAAAAGCCATGCTGCGAGCTGCTTGTATGGCTCTGGAAGCCGTTGGTGCATCACTATGGCCAATTCTGCGCATTGGTCACGCTATTACCTGGAACATCTTGTAACATTCTATATTATAGAGGTGCGTTCCAGTGTCATCAAAAGCAAACTGGATGAAGACCTTTGGAAATTGGCCGTCGTGGTCTACCGGGACGGGCGGCGGATCGAAATATATGATGCAGCCGACCACCAGGTAGCAGGTATAAATATCCGCTTGCAGAAGTACGTGCCCCCTGATGAATTATTTTATGAGTTGGGGGTGGATGCGAGTCTTTTTATACCGCGCGGCATGGATGAAAGAATGGCGGACGTATTAACCTTCATGGCAAGTATGCCTGAACTTGACTTGTCCAGGGCCAATATCACAAGGGTACCGGAAGAGATTGGAGACATGGTGTATCTGGAAGGGCTAACGCTGTCGGAGAATAGAATTGAATCCTTACCTGAAACCATCGGTCTGCTGAGCAACTTAAAAACCCTGTACCTCTTTCATAACAGGCTCACCTCATTACCTGGTAGCTTATATGAAATGAACAGCTTAAGATGGTTGGGCCTAACCGGCAACCCGCTAAGTAGAAAAACACTAAGGGAGTTACGAACGGCTCTACCATATACCCGAATATACTGGGAGAAACGAGAAGCAGCGTAATGATGAAGAATATCCACATAAATGGCTGCCGGTATACTTACGATGATGAGATGAACCTCGTCGTTATCATGTCTTTTCTCGAGAAGCCTTACAAAGAGGGCCATTATTATAGCAATGGCTTATTCCATAAGTCAGTGGCATGCTCAAAAAAGTTATTGCTGCATTGTCGCCTGGAAATGGGCTTTATCATACAGAGGGTGTGTCCTGGCATAATATACCGCGATAAGCGGGCTGTACGTGGTCTTTATGACGGCGACCGCATTATCTATAAAGTAGGCAGCCGGCAGTTCAACCATATCAATTATTCAGGTTACATCAGAACAATAGAAGAGGAAATAAACCTGGTGTACGAATTTGGCACACAACATGTATTGTCTCTGATGGAACTGCTGGTAAGAAAAAACCTTGCTCAGAAGTTGCATTTAGTAAAGATGACCGAAGGATTACCCCGTTGCCATTATCCTTTATTACACTGCGACCCTGAACATGACATCTATGAGAATGAATATTGGCAATGCAGGAAGAACATTGAGCCGGTAAATATGCCCAGGTATTATAGCAATTGATAACAATAAAGCCATGAGTTTAAAAGAGAACATTAAAAGCGCTGCAAGGATATTAACCATTCCTAAAGACTGGAAGGCAAAGGGCAATATGGAATTCGACGAATTACTATCCATTGCACTATCACACCCTGAAATCGCTGAAAAGGAAATCTGTGAGAGGTTCGACTACTGGTATAAGGAATATCGTCTTACCCAAATTGCTATGCGTGCAATTATTACAATATCATTTGCAGCAATAGCGTTCGGGTGTATCCATGTATGCAATGTAATGGCATTCTGTCTATACGTCCTGATTATTATCCCAATCATAATCTGTGCTCTCCTTATAAGGCGCAGGGCTCAGGCAATACATAATAAACTTCTCGATTGCTACAGCTGGCTTATAAATGAAATACTCCACCCGGCAAAGGAAGGGTATACTATTTCTCCAACCATAGAAAAAGCTTTCATCAAAGCATCCGCACAGGCCGAAAGGCGGGAATACATAGAGCAAAAAAAGTTCAACAGAATAATTAATGGTTTTGGATATTCTTCCATCACAGTAAACAACTAAGCATTATGGATAAGGGCTGGAACCCGTTTGAACGAATATACCTGCTGTTTGACGGTACTAAAGAAATGGACATAAGAACTGATACTAAACTGAGGAAGCTCATAGGTACTGACGAGATATACAGCAATAATCTCTACCAGGTATATGTATACAGGAACGTCCAGGCAGGCAACTGGCCCGAATTGATATGGTTATCTATTAAAAGGCGTGATAAAGAACCTATACATGATTGGAGAGACCTGCAACGCATCAAGAATGAGATAATAGGCGTTGAGCATGAGGCCGTAGAATTATACCCTGCCGAAAGCCGCCTGGTAGATACGGCCAACCAATACCATTTATGGGTACTCGCCGAAAAAGGAATAAGATTCCCTTTCGGTTGGGACGACAGAGAGGTGTCAGCGTCAGAGACACCTTTTCCTAATGCAAAGCAAAGGCCAATTAACTAAATCAATTAAAACTATGAGAAACAGCAAAGTAAAAGTGTTCTATGCGCAGAAACAAGTTCTGACAAAGAATATAGAACACAGTTATTCCAAGTCACCGCTTAAGCCAATGCTGCTGATGCAGAACTTTGAGAAACTCGGTATAAGCAAATACCTGGATATAGATGGCTCATTCGCACCTTTCAATAGGGAAGACTTTTTAATTACACATACGCCTGAATACATTGATGCGGTGCTGACTGGTAATGATATTCATCTACGAAGCTCAAATGGTATTCCCTGGAGCGCCGAACTCGCTGAAACAGTCCGATACACCAATGCAAGCCTCTATAATGCCATACGCCACTCTATTGAACACCCTGAAACTCCATGCTTCTCACCAACCAGTGGATTCCACCACGCACGTCCTTCAGCAGGTAGTGGCTTCTGTACATTCGCCGGCCAGGTAATAGCATCTGTAAAACTTTACAGAGAGCTCGGCAAACGAGGCGCTTATTTCGATCTCGATGGGCATTTCGGTAACAGTATAGAAGATTGTAGAGACTATACCCCGGACATTAGCATCGCTGTACCCAAACTATTTAATATAAACCCGCAAGGGCGAAACGAAAGTTACCTCCAAAATCTTCTGTTCGCATTTGATAATGCAGAGCATGCGATACTATCCGGTGAGATTGACTATGTAGTTTGGTGTCATGGCGCTGACAGCCACAACCAGGACGATCTCGGCGGTCAGGTTAATACATTCTACTGGGTAAAGTGTGCCGAGGAGTTTTATAAGTGGGTAAAAAGCATGGATGCAAAATTGGCTCTTGCCGGTCGTGTACCACTGCCGGTTACAATCGCCCTCTTCGGTGGTTACAGGCATGATAGCTATGAATCCGTCATTTCATTACATACAAAAGATATGGTGCTCTGCCTGAATACACTCTGCGGGCAGAATGTTTCTTATGAGGCAATTGTAGTTGACAAATATGCTGCCCGTAAAACCATAACGGCCTATAACAAGGATGAAAAATTCAGTCGCAATGAAAAGCAATTGCTCGACTATATGAAGACCCTTACCAGTGATGGATACTATACCGGTTATGAACTCGGCAAGTTGATTAAGGGATGGAAGAACCATTCTATGGGTAAGTGGGCAAAGATGCTTGTTGAAAAAGGTTATCTGGAAGGAACACGTAAAAGAGGGTACAGAATCAAATTAGGATAATTTCATACATGAAGAAAGGGAATTGCTTTGAAGCCAATTACAAGGCGCTACTGGAAAAACCATTTGATCAGGGCTGGTATCTGTGTCACGGAGTGGTTACAGGCCAGGCAGGAGCAGTGAAAGGTATCCGGTATGCTCACGCCTGGCTGGAGAACGGTGAATTAGTATTCGATTACAGTAACGGAGCAATTGTGATATTACCAAAGGAAGATTATTACAGGATCGGAAATATCGTGAACGTGATCAGGTATAGCGCGAGGGAGGCCATGATGATTGCGTTAAAAACAGGAACCTATGGTTGTTGGGATAAGTTGTTCGACAAATACCTGTAGTTTACATGCCACTTCATTTAGATTAAAATGAAGTAGTTCTTACATATGCTATTCCACTAAAGAAACCCGCAACAATTAACGCCCTGCCGGATAAGATGATGAAACACATCTTATGCCAATCAGGTTCTCTAATTATGCCGGTAATAAGCAGGACTTTACCGGCACCTTTAACTTCATCACGAGCAATCTCAATAAAAAGGTATATGTCGAGCCATTCTTCGGCAGCGGAGCGGTATTTTTCAACCTTGAAAAGGACTTTGACCTCTACGTTATTAATGACATCAACCCGCATGTTATGAATTCCATCCGTTCATTCCGTGACGGCAATTATGAAACATACATATCCCTTAGGTCGCGCGTATATGAAATGTTCGGCGATACCAAAGCGGATAAAGGCGCTTACGTAAAATTCCGGGATTGGTTCAATACAGAATACTTTGGCGGCAAGAAAGACCTGCTTACAGAGGGTTTCTACTTCCACTTCCTGATGAACTCCTGTATCAATTCATTGGTACGCATCGGACCCAATGGCTTTAACCAGTCTTACGGCAACAGAACACGTGTGGTCGGAAGAACCGAATTTTTAGAGATTCAGGCAAGGCTAAAGAAGAAGGTAACAATACTCTCCACAGATTACTCCGCTATACTTGACCAGTATGATTCTGAGGAGACGTTGATATTCCTTGATCCTCCTTATGCGCAGCGAAATGAGGTAGGATACAAGTCAACTTACGGCATAGCTGACCTTGAACAATTCCTTAAGAAGGTAAAGCTCCTGAAAGGATCTGTTATCTACACAGATATTGCCTGTGAACAGCATAATCAGTTAACAGGCTGGATAAGAGAGGACACCAAAATGCTCGACAATATATCACCCAATAGGAAGGCGCAGGATGGGAACCAGGAAGTTTTCTTCAGGAATTTTGAAGGAAGGAAAAGAGGTGTGGTAGCTTTATTTTAAATACCCAGCATTTTGCTTATCAATGGCCAGGGCAGGGCGAAAATTTACAATCTACATCCTTTGCCACCTACAGCTATATTTCCTATTCCTGCGTTCTGCGTAAGTATGAAATATAGCTTTTGGCGCTAATGCTGAATGCTTCCATAATTACATGTAACATATACATTCTATGCAGAAGGTCAGAATTTAAAACATCATCTTCATCCGGTTCCTCATACTTTTTACTAAGCATTTCGCTTTTACTCTTAAGATTTGCATCGTAAGCAGATTTTGGCAGTGAAAGGGTATATTCCTCTTCAGATTCTGTTTTTTCTGGTATTGCCTTGCTTGGTTGTTTAAAGGAATTGAACCTTGGTAGCTTATGCATTGTTGTTGTTTTCCTTTATATATCAGTTATGGAATAAAATTTGACCGTTGGGGTAACGGCAAGGCTTGGTTTCAATTTTTGCGACCTGGAGAGTTTGGGAAAAAAATACTCCTTTTATTGCATAGTTCCACTTTGTATATTAGTGGGAGTTCATTAAGTATGGTAACCAGCGAGTTAATAAAAAGGCCTTATTTGCTTGGTCCAGTAAGAGTAAAAGGAACTGCAAATAGTACTTTCCACTCATTATTTTCTTCTATACTCGCTATTATCAAATTGCAAAAGATGAGAAACAGAAGAACAACAACTTCCGGTATTGACTGGAATGTAATGCTTGGCTTAAGTCAAAGATTAGTTCAGGATAAATTATACCGAGATTACCTGCTTATTCTGGTCGGCAGTTATTTTGGTCTCAGGATTTCTGATTTGCTCCAACTCAGGTTTTGTGATGTGGAAGATAAAGCTGAGATTTTACTGACAGAACAGAAAACAGGGAAGGAGAGGAAAATCACAATCAACCCTAAAGTTAATGAGGCAATTAAGATTGTGGCCGATGTACTAAGGAAGCAAGGCAGGTATACGCCGGAAGATTATCTCTTTGCTAACCGGTGGGGCGGAATTATAAGTATAAGTTTTGTGAACCGGCGACTCAAATACATCTTTTCAAGGTACCAGGTAAATGTGCAAAACCCAAGTTCTCATACTTTACGAAAAACGTTCGGTCGCCGCTGCTGGGAGGCCGATAATAAATCGGAACGGGCGCTGGTATATCTGAGTGAGATATTCAGCCATAGTTCAATTTCCATAACAAAACGGTACATTGGAATTACAGAACAGCAGATTGCCGATGTGTATATGAGCCTGTGAAATTTGTTCGGTATATTTCTTAAAATATGTACACCATCTTTATCAATCAACAATTTTTAATTTATAGCCTGTAATGTTTGATTTTCAATTGTAAGCCATGTGGGATGGGGATTGAAAGTCGTCAGTATTCTAAATGCTTGTTTATAGAAAGCATCAGTAATTTCACGTCTATCTGGTCTAAAACAGAATACTGAATTAGTTGTCCTGACTAATTTTAATCCTTGATTATCAATTAAAACAAAGTAAGTGGAAGTGGTATAAAGTCCTAATATTCTGGTAGCTCTAGATAAATTCTGAGTGAATATTCCATTTAATATTGCTTCACTATCACTTAGTTTTTTCTTCATGTAATTTTCAAAGTCTTCATCATCTTTGAAAATTAGTCTATCAGCAAAACTGAAGCAATCATCAACGGCTAACCCAAAAACTCCATATCTATTGGCTTGATTCAACCTTGTTGTGAATTCTCTCACATTGGTGTCAATTTGATTTACTGTATTCGGATGCTTACATTGAATATCTATATCACCAAACTGTAAGTCCTCACCAATAGTATGTTGGGGTAAGTCTATATTGATTTTATTTTTTATTAGTTGACTTGCAGAAAAAATCTCAAATTCAAAGTCCTTAAAAAAATGCTTTAGTTCTGGGTCAGGATTTCCATACTCATATTCTCCTGTATTCATTGCCCTTAACTGAATGGTGAAATCTACACTTTCGAGCCACAATTTCTTTAGTGAATTTACAAGTGTAAATAAAACCGTTATGGGCTTTATTTCTTCTGGTTTAACCTGCTTTAAGGGCAAATATGTTTCACAGTCATCAATAAGTTTTTGCAGTCCAGTAGTGGGGCGAAGTTGAACCTGGTTTTTCTTTATAGCATACTTTAGAAATGCTAAATCACCTTGAATTTGTGTTGCGCTATATACTTGTTCATACATGTTTGGCTTTGCTTTTAAATGTTGTTTAATATCGGGTTCATGGGCAAAATCAGTCTCCATGAGATAATGGCGAAAGTATGATATGAAGCCCATTTAAGCAATTAATATTATTTTATTCCGTGCCTTATTGAAATGTGCATTTAGATTATATCAGAATTTTTGATTAAAAATCAGAAAACTCATTGTTAGTTCTTTTCAAGTAATTAGAAACATAATAGGTTTTCGCACCATAATCATGCCCCGGTTGAATATATAAACATACAAATTACCCACCTATATGTTTACATTCATACCAGAGAACCTCAATGTCCCTGTCCTGTTGCAGTCAAAACCGCCTCATTTTAAGCACAATATTGACTGTTTTTACTTTCTTTTGGGGCAAATCACGGCAGTCGCCGCCCTGCACAAAGACCTGATCGACGAACGGGGGTGGGTTCCACTTTATGCCCCATTGCTCAAACACCGGATACACAATTACGTTTCCTACGTGAAATACCTAATAGAGAACGGCATCATCGAGTGCAACGGCAAGTATGAACCAGGCAAGAGGAGCAAGGGCTACCGGTTCACCGCCGAGTACCGAACCAGCCCCGTCGCGCCCGTAAATATTACCAAGTGTACCTTGCTGAAGAGTCTCCGCTACAAGGATAACTGGACGCGGAACATGGAGGTCAAGTATGATTTCCTTTACCGGTTTTTCGATGATAAACTGAGTATTGACTATCCTGGCGCCATGAAAACGAATGAGCAACTTAAACTCGATGGCATAGAAGGCGACGATGGCAGTGCCTACATCAGGTACAATGCCAATCTGGCTAATATCATCCGGCTCAAGGTACGCGATTATTACTTTACAAGAGACCACACATCCGGTAGAATCCACACAAATCTGACATCATTAAAGAAAGAACTGCGCAACTATGTTTCCTACGATGGCCAAGTACTTGCATCGGTCGACGTAGTGGCCTCACAGCCATTCCTTTTGGCAAACATACTGTTGAGATCCAACTTCACAGAGAAGGGGAGTGGCGGCATGATCTGTTATTACGGAATATGGGCCAGCATACGAAATGAACTTGATTTGGCGGAGATTCAGAAGCATACCCTGAACCTCGGTGCAGACGCTGAGATGTTCAGGCAGGACTGTAAAGTTGATTTTTATACCGCTTTCATTGAGAGGATCAAACAGGCAGGCATAGGGATGTACCTCGACAGGGAGATAATGAAGGAGGCAACCTACATGATACTTTACTCCAAGAACGGGTACTTCTCACAGGATGGTGCGCTGCTCAAGAGGGTATTTAAGGCCATTTACCCGACAGTCTATGCCCTTTTAGAGGCCTACAAGGTACGGACGCACAAGGCGCTTCCGGTGCTTCTCCAGCATGTAGAGGCTCAGGTTATGCTGTCCGGAGTGGCCAGAGGGCTGTGTAAACGCAAAATAGATATGCCGGTTTACACATTACATGACTCTATCGTGCTGCCGGCAACAGAAATAGAGTTCTGTAAGGACGTTTTCGCAGAGGAGTTTTCTACCTGGGTTGGTGCTATCCCTCCGCTCAAAACGAAACTGTGGGTACCTGGGGAGTAGAATTTTATACTTTACCACGTTGACCCCCTCACCATCCAGTATTCTCTTTCTTAGAGAAACAGGGGAGTGACATGTCACGGGGTTAACGACAGTTCACGGGTCACGCAGTTACGTCAGTTAACTTTATGTAAAGTAAAATAAGAAGAAAAGCTCCCGCTCCCCCTCTGCATATGTTTCTGAATACAAGGAAGAGTGTGTAGAGGTGAGTAAACGGGGTTCACGGTGTAACTCATTTTCGCGTGTGACTCAGTTAACAAGTAAACATGAAAAAATGTGCAGGTGAAAACGACAAGAATTATATGGCACGTAGGTAACTTTTGTTTCGGTAAACTTTTATTCCCTGGAATAGAGGTTGTGGATATGCTCTGTGATATTAAGTAAGGAGTGAGCTGTCTGCGCCTCATTAAATGGATTAGGAAGGAATTTACATAGAAGCACCTTATTGAAAGCTCCCTAATCAATCCTGGGCAAGTATAACACAGAACTTGGGTTGCTAACATTCGCTAGAAAGTATTCTCTTGGGAAGCCGCAACAATAAAAGGGAATACTTCTATAATCGTAAAGAAGCAACAACTAACAGATAAACAATTGCAATAGATTTTATTTTGACTTATTTATAAGCAGAGGCTTTAGAGTTAGCAAACATCTTAAAACCAACAAATCATGTATAACCTACATTTAGCAGTAGTAAAAGCAAAAAGTCCAAAAGAGGCTTGCGACTACGTAGAAAGCGAAATTTCGGAATATGGTGACGACAATAATTGGCGTACTATTTGCGGGGCGGTCTCCGAAGCCAACGAAGTTTTTATCAACGACAAGGACGGGTCTTACCCTCCCGAGGCCACAGAAACGATTGAAAGTATAAACTCTATGGTAAAAGGATGGTTTAACGTTGATGATTACATATTGGCCGTCAAAGAGATAATAGCCAATGGAGAAACTGATTTCACTAAGTGGGACCGCCATGAAATATGGCTACTTAAGAAGTATGCGGACCAATTATATGAACTCTGCGATATACCTAAAGAAACCTTTAATGTGTTAGAGAACTCATATTACGGTTACAAGTATGACGAATTCGGAGTAACTAATATGGTTAACAAGGAGGAAGAAGGTCAATTGTATGTAGTATTTATAAGTATGCACAGTTAATTAATCCAGATGGTGTGCCATGATGAGGGATGAAATGCCCGATGAAGGAGTGGGAAAAGATTGTTATGGGCATTTACAAGAAGTATCCCGGTCATACAGTCGAGCAAATAGATTGTCACGTGGCATAAAGGCGCTTAAAGGGAATTTAACTATAGTAACTGATAAACAAACATATCATGAAAAACAAAGTCACGTTGACAGAGAAGGAAGCCTTAGAATTAGCGATTGATAAAGTCGATAGGTTGTATGATCCTTGGTATATGGAGATGGTTCGAGGAGATGAATGGGTATGTATTTTATTAGATGGAACCGTAGCATTAGCAGGAGAATATCAAGATATGAATGTTGATGATGATGAAGATGCTGCGAAGTTTTTATTCAAATTTCAGGTAGGAGAACTGGTTGAGCAACACTTTGAATTCAAGAGAAAATCAAATCTATCAAAATCCTAAAATTGTAAATATTATGAAAACCGAACAATGGGACTTTATCCTGCCCCAAGCAGTTGAACATTTTGCTTCGTATGTTAAGGAAACATTAGATCTCTCTCCTTATGATGAAAATCCGGACGACTGGTTAACACTTGATAGCCCTCATGAAATGTATGAGTATATAATCTGCAATGAATACTGGCTATATAAATGGTCTAATTTTCTACTCGCAATGCTAATTCACGAGCTTTACCAACAGTCTCCATACAAATTCAATCGATAATTGGAATATTACCTTAAGCTGTAAACATTATAAAGCTTATCAAGTAACTTTGCCATAGCAAGAGTATCCAACTCGCAGTAGCCAAGAAGGTTCTTTCGTATTTCTTTTACCTTTTCCATATCCTTTTCAAATCGTAGATTATAAAAGGTGGTACTTGAGCCCCGTTACCAATCTGTAAATGCTCTTAGGATAACAATGGCACTAATGCTGGTAAAACTTCCTTGATACTATACGAGCCATTCATCTGCGGTGTATAATAATGTTTCCATTAAGTCACAAAGCCTTCAGCCTATTGCCAGAAGTTGTTTTAAGGTACTTAGGTGGGCAATTTAAGGACAAGAACAATTTTGCCGGTGGAACACAGTTTGTGGATTTTAACCTGGTAACTGGAACATTGATAAAGGGCTTTGATTATTATGTGGCTCTGCGCCATCCTTTCGCAAAAGCAGCATACATGATGTTCCTGATAAGTGAGGTGCATCCTTTCCTTGATGGTAATGGGCGTCTGGCAAGAATCATGATGAATGCTGAATTGTCCGCGCAGTATCAGGCTAAGATTATTATTCCTACTGTATTTAGAGAGGATTATATAGTTGCCTTGAGAAGCCTCTCAAGAAAATCCGATCCCCTGCCATATATAAAGATGCTGCAACGGGCACATGAATTCAGCAGGAATATATTTGGTGATGATTTTAAAGAAATGAGAAGCTACCTGGAAGAATGCGACGCGTTCAAAGAGCCAACTGCCGGTGCACTGAAAATAAACGCACGTGATGAACTCAAAGGGTTTCAGGAAACAGAAATTAAAAATGTGGCGGGAAAAACAATTCGCCTCCAACGCATCACTATCCAAAATAATAATCTCGCTGACTTCAATCTAAGATATAGAATAGTAAATAGCCTGACAGGTGTAGCATCGGAAAGTCCTATATTTATAGACGCCGGCCCATACAATGCTAATATCTCTTCTAATACCCTGACAGAAGAAATCCAAGTTCCTCCGGGGTGCGGTTTTTTTCTGAAACTGGAAGCCACTGGTTATAATAAGAATTTTCAGGGGATGGGGATAATCCAGTACATTGTAGTATAACGATTGCACTATTTTAGAAAAGTTAATTTTACAATTCTTGCTCCTTCCTTTTTCGGAGTAATTCGGCACTTGTAAAAATAAAAATCAGGAAAATGAAATTACTATTGAATGTCTTCTTAATTTCCTTGCTCTTGTATGTTCAAGAAAGCAAATCACAAACTATTGACACGTTAGTGAATGTCGGGAACCACAGCCTGCATTTTAGAATAACTAAAGGACAGGGAATGCCTATCCTATTTGAATCGGGTGCGGGCGATGATGGGTCGCGTTGGGATACGCTTATAAAGCCCATTTCAGAAATAATCGGCGCCACATTAATTACTTATGACAGGGCAGGTTGTGGTAAAAGCACTATTGACACCTTGCCGGCAGATTCAATGAAACACGGAATACTTGACGAATTTGCTGATTTGGAGAATGCACTGAAAAAATTGGGTTATGACAAGCAAATAATGTTGGTTTCGCATTCGTATGGGGGATATTATTCAACCCTTTATTCCGTTAAACACCCTGACCTTGTAAAATCTATTGTGCTGATTGATGTCAATCTGAATTTTTACGATAAACTAACAAAAAAAGATACCATAGAAGGTGAGGAAGCGGCAAAAGAAAGCAAAGCAAGCCATGATTGGTGGCAGTATTATACAGCAGTAAATTTCCCAAAAACGTCAAAACTGATGAGCACTATGACCATACCTCAAAGTATCCCGGTGGTACTTTTCACAAGCGGAGTACCACCCCAAGATGATACAGCAGATATGGAGAGATGGAGAGAATGCCACAAAAAATTTGTTGCTAATCGTCATAAAAGCATTGAGATTACTGCTCACGGGTGCGGACATTATATATGGGGCGATAATCCAGGTTTAATAATATGCACTGTTGCAAGGTCGTATGCTGAAACCTGTGATGATGATAAGAAAAGCAAGATTGATAAACGCGCATTGGATTATGCCATTAACGCATCAAGTACGATGGTAGAAGCTGACCATTCGGAATACAGTCTGAATAATTGGGGATATATGTTATTAGCAAGAGGGAATTATGCAAAGGCCTTAGAAATGTTTAAACTGCTTGTTACTTTATATCCTTCGAGTTGGAATGCTTATGATAGCTATGGGGATGCTCTTCTACAGAGCAACCAAAAGGGTGAAGCTATTAAAATGTACCAAAAATCAGTTGAGCTAAACCCTAAAAATGAAAATGGCAAAAAGGTATTAGCTGAACTTCTGAAAAAATAATAGATGTCATCTCTGAGTAGAATCAATTCTACTCATTATCAATGAATTCAAGACAAAATTATGCAAAAGAGAGCAAAAACCATACAAAAGCGCACACCAAAAGTGCACACCAATTCTGTTTTTCCGCGCTATAGATGTAAAAAATAAGATTTATAAATAAGCCCCGATGAGCTAATAGTAGGGCTGGCCCGTCCGTAACTATGCTTTAATAGTAATTCTCTATTAAGGATAATACAAATTTGACGTACTTAATGGATGTTTTGAAAGAAATAACCGTCACTTCATCTTTATTTCAAATTTCTTTCCTATACTTGTAAAAATTAACTCCTAGAAATCTACAGGCTTGGTTTTAATTTTTGGATAGGACAAGCTTGACCACGCTTAATTTTGTTAAAAGAAAGAACTAATAAAAGATTGCCTTACAGCTTTTGCTCTGTTGTGCGCATTCACAGCAGGAATCTGCAATCTTTTTGCCTAAAAACACCTTCTGCATTTCCAAAGCAACCACAAATTCATATTTAATAGCTACCAATTAAAACCATCACCATGAAGAACTCCACATTAAGATTTATTTCCATAAGCTTAGCCCTATGCAGCTTATTATTTAGCAAAACAGATTTTGCTCAAACAACTTATTCCCTTCCAAGTTCTTCATGCAGTTCGTGCTCAAATGGTACCTATGCGCCAGTAGATATTTGCGATGCAAAGTATACCGCAGAAGCATGTATTTATCCTAGCAGTTCACTTGCTTTTGGTACTATCTCAACAGTTGCATTCGATCAAATATCAGGATCGCAAACCAGTATTCCGGTTAAGATATACATGAAATCTACTTCATCAAGTACTTTAAGTGCAGGTAGCTGGACAAGTGCAACTTCAGGGGCGACATTGGTTTATTCCGGTAATGTTTCATTTACAAGTAGTGGCTGGCATACTGTAACATTGGGTACTAATTTTACATACTCATCTAACAACTTAGAAATTTTAGTTGAATGTGATTGGGGTACTACAGTTACTTGTGCAAATAATCCAATACTCTATTATTATACTGTATCTGGAAATGCAGATGAATACTGGGAATCCACAGCAAACACATCTTCAGCCTTGGGTAGCGAAACCGGAACCATTGATAAACTTCCAATGGCAGTTCAGGTAACAGTTACCCCAGCTTGTTCAAATCCAAATATTACCACTCAACCATCTGCCTCAACACAAACTATATGCCAGAGTGGTTCTGCAACAGCACTTTCAGTAACTGCAACAGGAACAACCTTAACATATCAGTGGTATAGCAATACCAGTAATTCCAATAGCGGAGGAACATCAATTAGCGGAGCAACTTCAAGCAGTTATACACCTTCAACTTCGACAGCAGGCACACTGTATTATTATTGTATAGTTGAATCACAAGGAGGCTGTCCTGTTACCAGTAGTGTATCGGGAGCAATAGTTATAAATGCACCACCATCCATAAGTTCTCAGTCCACAGGCACACAAACTATATGTCAGAATGCCACAGCATCAGTTATGTCAGTAACCGCAACAGGTACTTCATTAACTTACCAATGGTACAAAAATACATCCAGTTCAAATAGTGGTGGCACATCTATCAGTGGAGCAACCTCAAGCAATTATACACCTTCGACGTCAACAGCAGGCACACTATATTACTATTGTATTGTAAGCGGAGCTTCACCTTGCTCAGCAGCAACTAGTGCGGTATCAGGTGCAATTATTATCAATGCGATACCTTCTGCACCAACCGGCAGTACGCCACAAGTTTTTTGTAGCGCAACAAGTGCTACAATTTCAAGTTTAACTGCAACAGGTTCTTCTATTTTATGGTATGCTGCATCCAGTGGCGGCTCATCATTGGCAACTTCAACCGCTTTAACCAATGGAACTACATATTATGCCAGCCAAACTGTAAGTGGATGTGAAAGCACATCAAGGCTTTCAGTAAGCGTAACTATAAACACATCACCTACAGTATCAATATCTCCTTCCTCTGCAGCATATTGTATCGGAGGATCAACCTCACTTACTGCAAGCGGAGCAAGTACATATACATGGGCACCGAATACTAATCTAAGTGCAACTACCGGAGCAACTGTAACCGCAAACCCTACTTCAACTAAAACATATACAGTAACCGGTACAGCTTCTAATGGTTGTACAAATACACAAACAGTTGTAGTAACAGTAAACTCATTACCAACTGTATCTGTATCTCCTTCTGCTCCTTCTATATGTATAGGAAGCTCAACTTCGTTGACAGCATCAGGAGCAAGTACTTATACATGGGCATCAAATACTAATCTTACGGCTACAACAGGTGCAACGGTGACTGCGAATCCTTCTTCGACGATAACTTATACAGTAACAGGAACAAACTCAAATGGTTGTGTAAACACACAAACTGTTGTTGTAACAGTAAACCTATTGCCAACAATATCTGTGTCTCCATCAGCACCCACAATATGTTATGGTAGTTCAAGTTCACTAACGGCATCCGGAGCCAGCACATATACCTGGAGCCCCTCTACCGGATTGAGCGCAACAACAGGAGCTACTGTAACAGCAAATCCTACATCGACTAAAACATATACAGTAACCGGAACAAACGCTAACGGTTGTGTAAATACTGCATCCGTTATTGTAACTGTTGATCCTTCTTTTTCAGCAAGTGCTTCAGGTACTAATGTAACCTGTGCAGGAAGTAATAATGGAAGTGCAACAGCTACCCCAAGTGGAGGAACATCACCTTATACCTATTCATGGAATACATCACCTGTTCAGACAAACGCTACCGCGACAAGTCTTGCTGCGGGAATTTATATTGCTACAGTAACCGATAATGTAGGTTGCACAACCACTGCTTCAGAAACAATAACCCAGCCGGCGGCGCAATGGACACAGATGAACGGAGGAACTTGCGATATGGCATATGCATTATGTCCTGATGGTTCCAATTTGTATGTTGGTATTAACTACGGTAACTGTGGAGCAAATAATTATGTATTGAAATGGAACGGTTCTGCTTGGTCAAATCTTGGGTACGTTAATGGAACAATTTATGCCATAGCAGTTAGTGGTTCAAACATTTATGTAGGTGGAAGCTTTACCAAAGCAGGTACCACTACAGTTAATAATATAGCAGTGTGGAACACAAGTTCATCTTCTTGGTCAGCAATGGGCTCCGGTACCAATGGAACAGTAAATGCTTTAACCATTAATGGCTCAACACTATATGCAGGTGGACAATTTACAACCGCAAATGGGACTACTTCTAATTACATCGCTTCATGGAATACCGGTTCATCTGCATGGTCAACTTTAACACCATCAGGTGGCAGTGCAGGGGTAAGCGGACCAGTTTATGCATTAACAATGTGCAATGGTAATTTATATGCAGGTGGAAAGTTTAATACAGCAAATGGAACAACAGTAAACAATATCGTGGAATGGACGGGCTCCAACTGGACAACCCTGACATCAGGGGGCAATACAGGAGTTAGCAGTACGACTATAATAAGCCCGGCAGGTGTTGCTTCTGCTGCTTATGATGCACCTGTTATGGCATTAACTTCAAATGGAACTACTTTATATGTAGGAGGTGATTTTAATAATGCAGGAGGCTCATCAGGCTTTAATAACATAGCCTCATGGAGTACAACGGGTTCAGCATGGAGTAAATTAAGTAATGGTGGCAACAGTGGGATGACAGTCAATAATGGAGATAATGCCAACGTATATGCACTGACGAATTTTAACGGCAACATTATAGCGGGCGGCGATTTCCAGGATGCTGGCGGGGTTAGTGTTAACTTTACTGCCGAGTGGAACGGTTCAGCCTGGTCAGCCTTATCAACAGGCAGCGGTGTACTTAATAGCGATGTTTTTGCATTAACTGCAACCAATGGAGTTCTCTATGCAGGCGGGCAATTTGCGCCTCCTCCATCAGGCGTAAATTACGTAGCAGCATATAGTGGAGCAAAACCAGTTATATCGCCAAGTTCTGCAACTATCTGTAGCGGGAACTCAACCACGCTTACTGCAAGTGGATCGAGTACTTATTCATGGGTACCATCAACAGGATTGAATACAACAATAGGTGCAACTGTCACGGCTAATCCTACTTCAACTACAACATATACTGTAACAGGAACTCTCTCGAATGGTTGTACCTATCAACAAACGGTTGTGGTGACAGTAAATCCTACTCCTACTGTGACAATAACGCCTTCATTATATGGAATATGTTCAGGTAGTTCTGATTCATTAACTGCCAGTGGTGCTTCAACATATTTATGGAGTACAAGTGCAACATCTAACCCAATTGTTGTTTCTCCTACTTCAACCACTACATATTCGATAACTGGTACAAATAGTTACGGCTGTACTGCAACTGCTTCGCAGTCATTATTAGTAAGTAATTGCCAAGCTAATACATGTGCAAGCGCTAACATAATTAGCCCTACTGCTTCATTCTCTCCAGTAGATTATTCTTTCTCACCTGGTCAGAGTAATGAGTGGTTTTCCTTTACGGCCGACTCTGCTAATATGATTATTGATTTTACCCACCCCTTTAATGCAGCAGATACTCCAGTTGCAAATATTAATGTATTGCAACTATATAGTGGTAGTTGTGGCGGCTTAAGCCTTATTGCTTCGGATACGGTACCCGCAATTATTGGTTTAAACCCTTCAGTGAAAGCATCTGGATTAACTCCTGGGCAAACCTATACCATTAATATTAAGAATGGAAACGTGACAGGTTGCAATAGTTGCTCACTGGCCAATAAATATTTCGGAGTCTCAATTTATGGAACTCATAGAGCAACTGGTTTAGGTACTGCAAACGTGCCTATTATACAATGGCAGTATACAAATATTCCTCAATACACAAATGCTTCGGGTCTGTTATTTCCTAATGCAGCTTCTACAACGGGTGGAGAGAACTGGTTCTACGACATTGTTCCTCTTGCTGAGGGAGGGTACATAGCATGTGGTTATACGGAAACCAATCCTTATTATACGTGGGAACCAGTAGCAGCTAAATTTGACGCAAATGGCAAATGGCTTTGGGAGCAAGTGTATCAGCAAGGTGAGACCGGTAGTAATCAAGGATATTTTTGGAGAACAACTGAATCTACTGATGCTTCACATACTATATTGATAGCAGGAGAGAAAGTCTATAACCCCTCACCCTCAATATACAATCAAAATGTATTTGTAGTTGAAGTTAGTACGACAGATGGTACAGTTTTAAATGGAAGTCCTTATTACTACTATAATACTTCATCTGGAATTCAGCGAAGTTCTTCATTTAACTCTAGCTATAATACTGGTTTTGGTGAATATCAAGGATTAAGGGCCGTTTACAATAGTGGCACTCTTGATGGATTTATTATAGCCACTAATGAACAAGGAGGGAAAGCAGGTTTATTAAAATTAGATGCTACTCTTAATCTGGATGCATCATTTGGTAATAATGGCTATCAAACATATCAGTATAATGGATATCCGACAACTCCTAGTGATGTTGAAGTTATTCCCCCAACGGGAACATTTACATACAATCAATATGCTTTAACAGGCTGGGTAAAACCTTCTCCAACTAGATTTAATCCTAATCCGACTGATGAAATTTATTTATTAATAACCGATCAACATGGTAACTCTCCTCAGCAGTTTGTTTATCCTCACTCTACCATATTGGGAATGGGATATGACCCAAGCAAAACAAGATACAAATCTGATAATGGCATATCTAATACAGCATCTAATGTAGATTGGGGAATGAATATAATGTGGGTTCCCTCATATAGTATTTTGGTCATAAATGCTGCTTGTGATTTTCAGCAAGTTTACAGTGGTTATGGTGGGACTTTTTACTCCCAGATAAACCCAACAGGTTTACATGCGGATAGCTATCAAACATTTTCTGATGCTCTTTTGCTTGTTGATTATTATGGAGATTTAGAAGCTATTGCTAACGTTGGTCCATTTGATGGAATTGACTTTACGCCTCGAATTGTTTATACCCCATCTGATAACGGAATAGCTGTATCAGGTAATCTGTCGTATGCTTCGCCTGATTTTCCAAGCCCGACACAATCTGTAGGTGGATCAGGTAACCCCCATAATACATTATCACCCACATTGTTTGGAGTAAATGTTGATATCGTAAAATTAGATCAGAATCTTAATGTAATTTGGAATCAACAATATAGGGCTTGGGCGGGTCATAATTCATCAACCCCTCCTAATGCTGCTGTAGAATGTAATTGGGGATTTGCTGTAACTTCAGATGGTGGATTTATTCTATCTGGGAATAATGAACTGAATGATGAAGACTATGCAATTTTAAAATTATATCCTCCAACAGGCACCACAGCTGTATCTCAAATTAATGAGTCGACCATAGACCCACTATTGGACATTCAAATAACTCCTGCAATGTCTCCATACCATTTGACTGGAAATATTGAAGGAGTTGTTGACGTTGAGCCAGGGGCTACTGTCATAGTTGATAATCTCTCGACAACTTATTTTGCCGATAAACTGGAAACTGGCCTTGACAGCAAAATTGTAGTAGAGCAGGGTGGCAGTATTGTGAATCCATCTAATCCCAACGGTGGTAAACTTCAAATCTTTGGAACCGTTACAGCAATACCAGGTAATGTTAATGGTGGCACAATGTGGCAAGGCATAGAGGTTGGTGGAGATGTGACGAAAATTCCTCCAGCAGCCGTGCAAGGGAAAGTAACCATAACCGGACCTGGAGGAACAAATACAATTCCTCAGATTTCCAATGCTATAAATGGAGTAACAACAGCTAGATTTAATGCTGAATACATCCCTGATCTAACTACTTCAGGAAGCAGCGTGGTTTCAAGCAATAGTGCCCTTTTCCAAAATAATTGGAGATCGATACAAATAATGCCAAGAGGAACATACGGTGGCAATAGTAATTTAGCCAATAGCCAATTTCTTCAAAATGCCGCAATTGGGCACCATCTGCTTCCTTATTACTCTGTGAGCATTACGGGTAATTCTGCGACAATTAATAATAATAAATTTTTAGTCGATAATACGTATTGGGGTACATTAAATGCATCTAATGCTCTTGCAAGCGGAATTAGTCTCAACAATAGTAATCTGAGCCCCACCAATAATACTTTTACAGATTTATATACAGCAATTTATCAAACTACTTCCATACCTACAATTAACGTAACAATATCTGCTAACACCTTTACCAATGATTATACCAGTGTAACATTATCTGGAAGTTCTTACTCGTCGGTAAATTCAAATACGTTTGTTATTAATAAGGCGCTGCATCAACCTTCTAGCCCTGCTCCATTAGGTTGGTCACCTTCAGGGATTGTTCTTAATAATTGTCACCATTATAGTGTGCAAGATAATTCTCTTACTTCTACATCAGCTATATGGGCATACGGAATTGTAGTGACAAACTCGAATTACGGTTCATTTACAGAAAATGAAGTGGTAAATAATAATACATTAAGTAACTATACTCCATTCCAGACTTATTATTTAATTGGGAATAAATACCGAGCAGGCGGTGTTGCAATTCAACCACAAGGAGATAATCAATACTTACAGGTACGTTGTAATACAAATAGTACCAATAATATTGATATTTCAGCAATGCCACAAATTGGCTATCCAACATTTCCTGTAGCAAATCAGCAAGGTACTTGTCTAAGTTGTATTACTTACCCAACTCTGTGTGAATCAGCGCCAGCTGGAAATATTTTCAGTTATCCTTCAACATCAACTTGCAGTGGAGATTTTGATATCTATAGTAGTTCATACAGTTTTACTTATACTCACCATACTAATTCGGCGACAACACCTGGTGCGAGCTGTTATAACTCCCCGGTTACCCCGACATCTTGTGCTGGCGTTACATATACTAATTGGTCGACGGATGCATGTCCTGATCAACTAGTAAGCTGTTGTGGTGGCGGTCATTATTCATGCTGTATTAGTAATCACTCGGCTTTAAAACTAAAACATGATTCAATGCAATCAGTTATAGATAGCGGAAATGCCACAAGGTTATTCAGTATTTTACACACTGGTACACCGGCACAAATACAAGATTCTTTATTAGCGCATAGCCCTTATCTTTCCGACAGCTTATTATTAGCAACTATTCATGATTCTTTACCAGCTGATACACTTAGGAATATTTTAATCCCTAACTCTCCTCTTACAGGTCAGGTAATACAGGCTGCACTTGCTCTAAGTCTCCCTGGCACAGTACGTGAACAGATAGAAGCGGCTCAGGACGGTGGCCCATCAGGAAGACGGCAACTTGAACATGCCATTGGTTATTACGCTTTCCAGGAAGATATATCAGCCAATGGACTTATTCGTTCCTACCTAGCAGATACTACGATAAATGGACAGGATAGTGCTTTAGTATTTCTTGCAACAATTCCTGGGGTTGAATCAATGTCGGAACAGGCTGATATTAATATATCCATGGGCCAATATAGTGCTGCTTCAAGCTTAGTTAGTGAAATTCAAACTACCGGCCTTATGAATGATTTCTGCTCCCTTTCAAATGTCTTAATTCAATTGGGGAACTCAGGCAAAACTGTTTATCAAATGGATAGTGTGCAAATAGATACTGTGACAAATATTGCTTACAGGACGATACAGGCTCAGAGTACGAAAAATGCACAAGCAATTCTAATGCAGGTATACGGGTTAAGCTTCCATGATACTATATTGCCAATTCTTGATAGTGGTAGTGGTCATAGAGCCATTATATCGCAAAACAATCAACAAAATGGTTCTAATGAGAATGTTATTGCCCAAGGTAATGTTAAATTATATCCAAATCCTGCCAATAATAGGCTCACAATTGAATACAATCTTAATAATAATTCAATGTCTACTTTAGTTGTATATGACTTATTAGGTAATAAGATTCAGAGCTATGATTTACCTACTTCTCAGACCATTATTACTGAAGATATATCGAACCTTTCTGCTGGATTTTACGTATATTGCGTTGAAACTTCCGATAAAATTGCCCAGAGAGGTAAGTTTATTGTTGCTAGATAAAAAAAATAAATATGAGAAAACATTGGGTTATATTTATAACTAGCCTGATGCTTTCTCATTTTCTTTGGGCTCAGCCAGTATATTTTAATAACCGGTATGATTTAGGGAACGACCATGTCTACACTTGTAGCGCATCTAATTCTATTTTTGGGGTTTCGGGTGGATATATTGCAGCAGCAGAGGTAGATAGTTTATGCAATTGGGGGAGAGTAGGCCTATTGAAAGTAGACTCGTTAGGTAATAAAGTTTTTGAAAGAAAATATGGAACTGGCATACATTCTTATGGAATTGGAATAAAAGCCTTACTCTTATCAAATGATAATAATTATTTATTAGCGGGGTATAAAGACAGTGCCTTGATTCTATGGAAGTTCGACAAAAATGGTGACACGCTATGGACAAGAACCTATTATGATACACTATACTATTTAAGTAGTTCAAC
Organism: Bacteroidota bacterium; assembly: GCA_013289475.1. Lineage (GTDB taxonomy): Bacteria > Bacteroidota > Bacteroidia > JABEUT01 > JABEUT01 > JABEUT01. The sequence goes on along the minus strand of JABCZW010000003.1, from coordinate 67,652 downwards.
TTGCCAGCTTACACGAGATAAAGGAATAATAGTTGTCGGATTAGCCCAGGAAAAAAAAACTGGGTTAAGGCAAATCCTTCTGCTTAAAGCTGATTCCTCCGGCAAACAGCAATGGAAAAAAATATTTACAAGTTCCAGCAATGATTGGGGATACAGCGTGGATACATGTAGAGATGGAGGATACATTGTAGGGTCAGGGTGGAACAATGCACAACTAACAAAAATTGATAGTTCGGGCAAGATGATATGGCAATATAATTACTCTTCGGCAACTGGACTTGCAGGCGGTGTCATTACAACGAAAAAGGGAAAATTTGTATTTATTAGTGCTTGGGGAACGGTTCATAAAGAAACAGGATTTTTTGAAGTTTCTGATTCTGGCAAATTGCTTATGTCTAATCACTATAATGATACAGGAACCTCAACAGGCCCAAGTACACTTATTGAATTGAACAATGGGCATTTTTTAGACGTAGGACAAGTTACAGATGGCAATACAGTAGACGGTTCTTTGTTACTAATCGATAGTACCGGTAATTTGCTGTGGTATAGGAATTATAAGAAATTAAAGGCACCGAATAGCCAAAATTATTTGAGGGATGTTAAATCCACTTTGGATGGCGGTTTTATTGCAAGTGGGTTCTGTATCCCTTCTGCTCCCGATACAGGCAAGCAAGATGTATGGGTTATAAAGCTGGATAGTAATGGATGTGATTCCATTGGTCATTGTTCATCAGTTATAACTTCTTTACCAGAGAAACTGGATGAAAGTGAAAATGTTAAAATTTATCCCAATCCAAACAATGGTATTTTTACCGTTGCATTACAAGTTGAAACTGGTGGGACTCAAATAGAGATTTTTGATATGCTTGGACAAAGTATTTATAAAAGAGAACTTCACTCTGCTTATAAAAGTATCAATATCACTAGTCAGCCCCCAGGGATATATTTATATAGAGTCATTTCAGGAAATCTTAATTTAATCTCAAGCGGTAAATTTATTATCCAGAAGTAGAATACAGTCTTATGAAACGAATTTATTTTTTAATATTTGCGTTGCTTGGTTTTGGCAGTGGGATTTCCAATGCACAATATACTGTTTTGCATAATTTCAGTGGAATAGGAGGTACACATCCCAACGGCTCATTAATTATTTCCGGTAATATGCTTTATGGTATGACTGAGCTAGGGGGGGCATATAATGAAGGCTGTATTTTTTCTATCGATACGAATGGTATTGGATATCGAAAACTTTATGATTTCGATGGTACAGATGGAGCATACCCTTTAGGAATAACTTAAAAATCAACCATAGGATTATTGCAGTCCCAATAGTTATAAGAATAGGTACATTATATAATAAATCAAACATCTGATATAACGTTATTGCTTTATTTTGGTGCCGTTTTTATCATAATCTTTAGTGGGTCCAGCTTTACCATTGACATAATTAGTTTCAGACTTTAGCTTGCCATTCTCATAATATTCTTTTGATTCTCCATTCATTTGCCCATTTTTGTATGATGCAACATATTGCATTTTGCCATTGCTCCAATAGGTCTTCCATCTACCCGACTGTTTTTTGTTCTTCAAATATTGAACTGTTTTCTTTATTCCATTGTCATACCATTCTTTGTAATTACTGTAATAAGCTCGTCCTTGACACTTTAATTGCCCATTGGGGTAATATTCCAGTTGTTTTCCAGGGTTTTCTATTCCGTCTTTTGAATAAAACATTTTCAACCGCACTTTGCCGTCTTCATACCAATATGTGCAATTGTCGCAATATATCGAGGCAAGAGAATCACCTACCATACCACCCATAGTAAGATGGTCAAATTTTTCTGTCCGTATTACCTTATAAGTAGTTTCAAAGCTTTTCCTTCCATTATCATACCATTCTGTACACTTGCCTGTAAGCATACCAGAATATGTCTTTATGCTTTTCAAATTACCATTATCATACCATTCTTTACAAACACTATCAGTTATACGGCCATCCCAATTATAAGCTGTTCCGCCTTTAAGAACATTTACCTTGTAGTGGTAGTCGGAATTTATTTTGCCGTCATTATAGTATATCAGCGTATGTGACTTCTTATTGACTGAATCATTTGTAGAGGTAAAAACAGATTTTTCTGCGAGTGCTCCATTCTTATACCATCGGGTATAAATACTATCTACAGGATAATTTCTATTATTTGGGAAGTGAAGGTAATATCGTATCTCCAGTGTTTTTTTATTCCCGCTATTATACCATTGCTCTACTTTTTCAAACCTTACAGAATGGAAAAGAAAGGAAGTATCTGTTTCATTTATGTTTCCATGTAAATTCTTGGCCTCAGCCTTATTGGTAAACCCGTTACTATCATCTACACCGCTTTGTTGCCCCAAAACTGTTAGGGTGAAGCAAAATGATACAAGTATGATTAAGATGGGCTTCATGCTATTGCTTATTGGTCATATAGTTTATCTATATCTGAAAATTGTGTCTTTAGTAATTTTAATTCTACCCAACGTATCAAAGTATCTGGTTGTTATCGATACTTCTCTCACAGTGTCATAGATATTCTCATCCTTAACAAAATGACCTATATCAACCTCTTTCATTGTTCTTCCATTAGTATCTTTATAATCAGTCAAGGTATCATTCTCATCATTGGAAAGATAGTAGAGTACAACGATATGTTTGGTAATTCTCCCCTTACTGTCTTTATAATCAATTACCCTAGGGGTAGAATTGATACAGCCATAAAAGAAACAAGCTAACAAGGATATAAGTATGAGTAAGAATGCCTTCATGTTATCATGACAGATGTAACAGTACCAGATTCATTTTATGTAGTATTTCACCAAATTAAACGTATCCGCAGTGTTTGTTATCCAACGTACCATGCCTACATTTTTTGCCCAATAGACTTTTTTATCATACCCAGTGCTGTCTTCACTAAATATTACATTTTTATAAACCGTACTATTAATTATTACTGAATCTATTTGATAGGCAAGCGCACTATTAAATTTATCAAATGTATTTGTTGTGTTATTATATAATACTGAAAACGCCCCCATTGTAAAATCGGTTTGACTGCTTTGGCCATTTGGGTTAATTATCCAATATGCACTTTCAAAAGCATCAGGTGGTATTGGAACAAAATAATAGGCTGTATTTATAGTATATACATAATCCTGAAATTCATCGTTAGGGAAAGAAGGGTATTTAGGACCACCCATAAAAGTGGCATCGATACTTGAAACATAAATAGAATCTCTTTCGTGGTTGGATGATGAATATACCCACCAGTTTCCTTCCTTCAAAATTCCAAAATAAGGTATGGTTGCTGGGTCAAGATTATGCACAGTTATTGCATGGGGCTTTATACAAGATGAAAAGACAAATGATGCAAAGGCTATAAGTAGGGTAGTGGTTTTGCTTTTCATAGTGGTAAATTTAATCAAAAAGCGATAACCAGCCAAACTACGCCGTAGCTCAGATGGTTAGAGCAGCGGACCTGAAATTACCCTTTATTGAGGTCATAAGTCAGCGTTACTCCTCCGCTAAGATACCTGTACACATATATGCCATATGAATTAACTCCATTAAATAAGGCAGATAAATCTATTATAGAATAACCTATCATGGGAATTACTGTGAAATTTCTATTAATGCGAATACTTATTCCAGTTTGATAAAATAAACGTAAATCAATTTCATGCTTATTCTCAAATGCACCCTGAATAAAAAAGGATTCTTTTTGTTCGGAATATAGTTGAACATTCCCAATAAAATCTAACTCATTATACCAGCCTAGCGTATGTTTTTTTGTTGTATTTATAAATGCACCAATGCAAAATTCTCCAGTGTTTATCTGCTCAATAGGTTCGGGAGGGCCATATGCAACTTCCCAACAAACCTCTCCCATGTACATGTTTTGCGAATATCCGATTCCAAGGTTTAATCCATATGAAAAATGCTTGGTTTCAGCCAATACATAGTTATATGAAAACGAAAAACAAGGCTGCACACTTGTACTGGGTTGTATAGGACTAAACCAAGGACCTGTTGAAATTGATAGTGGTGAAAAACCAGTTATAACATTTATTCCGCCATTAAGTGAAATGGAACTTCGATTTAAACTTTTAGTGGTATCCTGTCCATGGCTCACATTAAAGTTAATGAGTATAAGTAAGATGCAGAGATTTTTCATAGTGGTACTAATTAATATGTTGTAAGATTGATAAACGGATTTATTATCGTTTTATTATTCTGTTTTACACATTAAACAGACAAACTATGCCGTAGCTCAGACGGTTATAGCAGTGGACCATATTTTACCCCGATTAATTATCTTTGATATATGGATAGGATGAAAAAAAGCAATTATTTGCGACACAAATATCGTAATAAGTGGTTACATGTGTTTTTTCTGGATTTGGTGAAACATGGCCTTTTGGTGAAACATGGGTGAAGCATTTTGCCTCCGGAATGAACGTAGATGAACGAGGAAAGTATTTGATTTTAGTGCCCTTTGCAATGAAATGAACGATAACGAGCGCTAATGAACGTAAAGCTGTGGCCCCGCCAGGAATCGAACCTGGATCAGAAGTTCCGGAAACTTCCATACTATCCGTTGTACTACAGAGCCATAAGTGCTGGTAAAAGTAGAAAGAATTTTTAAGTGCTATTCTTCATCGGCTGCTTCATGCAGGGCTACATGTAAGTGATTGTCCCGTACAAAATTACACCAGTGGCAATCTTCCTTGCCACATCCCTTTTTAAATTCGTGATTTTGAATCTTTTGCCATGTATCGGTAATCTGTGCAGTTACAATTTCAATATCGCGCTCCGATATGGGCAGTTTTTCCTTTTTATATTCATCTTTCACCGGCTCAATAAAGTCAAATTCCGAGCTTTCAGCCTGCCAGTCGTTACGCCGGTTATTATCCAATAATATCTTATAAAATACAGCCTGTCTCCAGTAATCTCCCCCAATTAAGTCTACTTCATTTGGCGGATTCAGTTTTTTCTTTGCATTATCATATCTTCCTGTTTTGTAATCCACCACATTTACCATTTTGCCATCAAACTCTAGCTTATCAAGCTTGCCATTAAGTGGCACGCCCTGAACTTCTACATTCCGTATGTTTACTTCAAGGCTAACTATCCTGTTCCATTTGTTTATATAGAAGTCGTAATAAGCGGGCAATATTTTCTCTCCATATTCCAGCCTGCGCTTAAACTGCTCCTTAGTAAATGATTCCCTGTTCCGGTGCATGTAAAGGGTAAAATCATCTACCATGGTTTGCTTGCCAGGAAAAGTATTATTGTTTGCCTTCATTTTCTCAAACAGCGCTTGCAAGGTCAGGTGAATGGCACTACCAAATGCCATTGATTCACTTTTAGCAGCGGGTACCCTTATCAAATTTTGGTAATAGAACTTTATAGGGCAATCCAGGTAATTGTTAAGGTGTGTGACACTTAGTGAGTAGTTTTCAAGCAACTTGTTTATGTATTGCTTGTCTACGAGTTCTATTTCCGGTGCAACTTTATCGGTGTATTGAAGTTCCAGGTATTCAGTAAGCATACTTTCCTCCACCTGCTTTTTAATTTCAGTAAGGTTACTGCCTTCTAATAGTTCTCCAATAAATTCAGAACGTTCCAGGTTTTTTCCATTTGCATCTTTAACAGGGTAAGATATGGTGAGGTGCGTTTTTGCTCTGGTTATAGCAACGTAAAATAGTCTTCTCGATTCTTCCAGGTCATCCACTTCATGTTTGCTTGTGGAAAGATTATCAGGTAGCCTGAACGTGCGTGAACCGGCAGCATTTTTCTCGTCCCACACACCTCGGTTGCACCCTATAATAAATACATATTCAAACTCTGTCCCTTTAGATCCATGTGCCGTCATAAGGTTTACACCGTTCTCCACTGCAGAGATCTTTTGCATGCCTATGCGGATGTAATGTTTCTGCATAGTATCTATCATATCGAGTATGCGCTGTAATGAAATTCCGGGATCTTTACGTGTTTCCACTTTTACGAAATTGAACAGGGCGGTTAATACCTGCATTAACCAGGCTTTTTCGGAAGAGTTTATAATGTAATTTAAAATGCCTGCTTCACGCACTACTTCCTCAAATAATTCCTGCAGTGTAAGGTTGTTTAACTTCCCAACCAAGTACTCTAAAACTTTACTTACTCTTTTTATTTCGTTTACTTCGGCTTGTGTAAATAAGTCCGACACGCCATCGGCCTGTTCACTTATAGCACGCCGTATCGAATAAGTTTCTTTCCTGTTTCCATATTTCTTCTGCGAGACCTCTAGGCTAATTTTTGCAATATCTAATGGTGGAATATTGAAGAAATCGAAATGCAGTATTTCGAATAACAGCTCATCCCCACTATATGCAGTATCATTTTCTGAAGCGACATACTTCAGTATTTTCAATATTTTGTGGATGAATGGCATCTCAAGCAGGTTTACATTCCGCTTCATATTTACGCCTACCTTCTTCTGTTCAAGATAAGTTGCCAGATCCTCTACTTGCTTATGGTTACGGTATATTACAGCAATCTCTTTAGGCGAAACCCCGCTGGCTATGAGTTCTGTTATTTCATTTGCAATATAAACTGCTTCATGCCCTGTATTAGGATATTCTACTATTGCGGGAATGTTATTTATAGCCTGTAGTTTGACATTTGATGCAATAAGATTTTTATCAAGACTCTTATCTGTATTTACAACCCTTTCCTTATTATGTTCAATAAGTTTTTTAGCAACATCAAGTATAACTTGGGTGGAGCGATAATTTTCGGTAAGAACAATCTTCTTTATATCCTTTTCGTACTGAGTGGCAAAATGCCTGATATTTTCTACATTGGCATCCTGGAAAGAAAATATGGATTGGTCATCATCGCCAACAACAAATACATTGGGCACATCCCAATAGTCAATTAAATACCTTAACAATAAGTTTTGAGAACCGCTTGTATCCTGGAACTCATCAACCAAAAAATAAAGAAAGCGTTCCTGGTAGGTGAGCAGCATATTGGGGTTTTCTTTAAATGCTGCCAATACCCATAGTATCATATCATCAAATGTGTAGCGTGCCATTTCGTTCATCATATCCACATATTGCGGATATAAATTAACAGCAGCCCGGAGTTTTTCCATATTCTCCGTCTCCTCTTTTATTTTGACAATATTCGGATCACCTGCATTAAAGGTTTTGTATTTTCTTTTATAAACAAAGCCATCTTTTGCGGGTAGTTCGTTTATATATGCATCAATTCGTTCATTCAGGAATTGAATGCTCCATGCCTCACGTTTCATGAGTGAGAAAAGGTTCCTTACCCTGAACGTCTCAAAAGAAATATCGCCTTTAAATTTCTTTAATGGACTTTCTTTAGGTAATGAATCAAGAAGTTTCTGGAATAATTCCACTTCTTCCAGTTCTGAAATAGCTTCCAGGTTTTGCTTGCCGAAATAGGACAAGTTGTCCTGTATTACTTCATTACAAAAGGAATGAAATGTATGTATGTTTACCCTATGTGCAGCAGGGCCTATGAGTGAAAAGAGCCTGTTCCGCATTTCTATTCTTCCGGTATCAGTATATGTCAGACACAATATACAGTGAGGTGGGGTATCGGTATTTTGTAATATTTTGCCAATACGGGTAGCAAGTATTTGCGTTTTGCCTGTTCCCGGCCCTGCAATTACCAATACCGGTCCTTCAATAGCTTCTATGGCTTCACTTTGAGCTTTGTTAAGCTTCACAAAAGCCTCATTAAAAGCTATATCATATTTTGACTTGGTAGAACTCATTTTTAGTGCTGCCTCAGCTCAAAGTTTTCTCCTAAATACAATTTACGTGCTTCAGGGTCATCGGCCAGCTGAGATGCGGAACCAGCTTTTAGTATTCTTCCTTCGTATAGAAGATATGCCCTGTCAGTTATGGAAAGCGTTTCGTGTACGTTGTGGTCGGTAATTAGTATGCCTATATCTTTCTTTTTCAGTTGAGCAATAATTTTTTGAATGTCTTCAACTGCAATTGGGTCAATCCCGGCAAAAGGCTCATCCAGTAATATAAAGCTTGGGTCAACGGCAAGGCAACGTGCTATTTCCGTTCTTCTGCGCTCACCGCCTGATAACACATCTCCCCTTGAATCACGTATGTGTTGCAGCCCGAATTCATCCAAGAGGTTTTCGAGTTTTTCTTTTTGTTTTTCTTTACTCAATCCCGTCATTTCAAGCACCAGCTTTAGGTTGTCTTGTACGCTCAGTTTGCGGAAAATTGATGCTTCCTGTGGCAGGTATGTTATTCCTCTTTTAGCCCTTTTATACATGGGCTCATTAGTAATATCAGCGTTATCAAGAAAAATTTCTCCTTCATTGGGTTTTACCAATCCTACTATCATATAAAATGATGTGGTTTTTCCGGCACCATTAGGGCCAAGTAATCCAACAATTTCACCCCGGCTAACCTCAATAGAAACCTTATTTACAACAGTGCGTCGTTTGTATTTTTTTATAAGCTGGGTTGTGCGTAAAATCATAGTTAAAATATAAGTTGAAGGGTTCCCATAATCGCAAATCGTGAAATATTTGGGTCATTAAGATATGAAAGCCGCCATAGTGCATCAATGCGTACGAACTTGAATATGTTTTCAACTCCAAGGTCTGCTTCTGAATATGGCCCGCTGTTCAGGCTTCTTAGTGTAGAAGGGAAAACAAGCAATTGCTCATTTTTAGGGTTGATAGAGCCTATCAATAATTTGCAGCCTGCAACTTCTCTCCATTTCAGTTTTCTGAAGAGTGGTATTTTATTAAAGAAATAGCCTTCGAAGTGATGCTCAATATTTAATCCAAGATACTCATCACTCGCAAACTCATAATAATTCATCATATTATACGAGTTGTCATCATATACATAAGTTTCGTTACCGGGATGTAATTGCATAAGCGGGTATGGAACGGTGCCAAATATCTTTCCACCTTCAATATAATAATGCGTATCACCAAAAGGATTAATGTGCAAAACTTCGCTAATGCCAAGTACTATTTTGTGATACAAATAATCTCCCTGGAAAATCCCTTGCAGCCCTGCAGTATATTGTAATATGAGGGTTGGATACCTTGTTCCTACATCACTGCGGCTCATACTGTACACGATATATTTATCATCGTAAGAAAAATTCAAATAAAGCTGTAGGGCAGGTGCATGTATATTGGGCTTGGTGAAATGTTGCCCGTAATCGCCAAGAAATTCGTATTGGTTATTTTGCAGTGGTGAGAAAATGCGATCTATATATGATAGTTTGAGTTCAAGTCCCGTGAATATGTCCCTATCATATGAAAATCGGGTTTCCTGCACACGCGTCAGATTACTTACCGGGGCACGGGCAAGCAATGAGGTGAGGATATTATCTCGTCCGAATATATCATCAGAGCGGCCCAATATTTGCAAATCATCACTATAATGTAACTCTATTTGCTGCCATGGAGTTTTGGTTATAAAAGTTTTAAAACCCAGGCCATATTTCATTTTCATATCCTGGAAACCGTACGCGGTGTATCCGCTTAATTCATACCATGTACTGAATTTATCACTGGTTCGTCCACTAAACTTTAGCCTTGAGCCTTCGACGGTATTATAACTATAAAAGTTAGTTATAGGTCCTAAGTCAAAATTTCCATATGTATGGTAGCCTGTAAGAAGTAATACGGTTGCGTTATAAGCATGGTGGTATATAGGCAATGATTGAACTGTATCAACCATTTTGTAAATGCTTTTTTCGTTTTTTGAGAGTGGTTCTTGTCGTATCGAATCCCAATATTTAATTGAACGGCTCTCAGCGCTATCTTCCACTGCTATGTTAGAAGTTATATCATAAAACTTATCTTCTTTAGGCTGGTTAAGCACGAAATTCTTATAGAGACTTGTCTTTCTGCCATAAAAACCCGTCCCCTTCTTGTCAAGTGCAAAATCTATAATCAGTTTGTTCTTGCTCTGCATCCAATACTTTTTGTCAACCTCAACATACTCCTGTATTACACTAAATGCTTGTACAAAGTTGATATTCACATCACTTGGCATAGTCATTTCTAATCGCTGCAGTGCATAGCTGCTATCGGCAATCCACATATTGCCTGAAAAGGCAAACTCTTGTTTGTGCTTTGGCTTAAACTGAATTTGATAACACCAGTGTCCATCAAGATTCAAACTGTCAATAAGGTAGTATTTATAAAAGACATTCCAGTTATACGAAATAGGGCTATTAAATTCCTGACCAAAAATGAGGAAAGTGTTTTTGTACAGGTCAACGTTCTGGTACATATCTCCTGTAAACTGTCCAACACTTTGGTTCTTAAATCCCGAGAACTTGGTCGCCTTAATAACTTCTTTTTTAAACCTCGGACTGTTGCGGTAATAGTAATCAGAAACAGCTTCGGATATAAATACAGGCAGATATGGTTTTTCTTTTACATTGCTACTGTCAATGTTTTTAAAGACAAAATTGACAGGTTTGAGTATTTTTTTGTTCTCAGCAGATTTTGAAATATTGTTCAGATCAAATTCGAGTTTGTTATATATCTCATACTGGTAAGCCTCAATATAACTGGGGTCATTATGTTCTTTGTGCTCCATTACCTTCCGCATTATTTTCCAGGCAGGGTTTTCGCCAGGGTGAATAGTAGCCTCAGTCAATGAAGTAGATTCAGGATCAAGAAAAATATTTATTTCTTGCGTTTGGTGATTCCTAATAGCCTTGGAGGTATGCTTATACCCGATGTAAGATACAAGAATAGAATCGGAAGATGCAGTGGTCACAATTTTATAATTACCTTCAAAGTCACTCGATGCACCTATTGTTGTATTTCTAAGCAATACATTGACAAAGGGCATAGGCTCCCGGGTTTGCGAGTCGTATATTTTTCCGGTTATAACAGTTTGGGTAAATGCAATAACAGGCAAAACGAAAAATATCGCTCCCCAAAAACACCTTACTATAATTTTATTTCCCGTCATTTATCTTGTTAAGCAGCATTTACAATATTCATAAGGTAATTGCCATAGCCACTTTTTAATAATGGTTCGGCTAATTTCTTAAGTTGTTCCTTATTAATAAAGCCCATACGGAAGGCAACTTCTTCAATACAGCCAATATTCATGCCCTGACGTTCTTCAATTACTTGCACAAATTGAGAAGCCTGCATTAGTGATGCAAATGTACCTGTATCGAACCATGCAGTGCCTCGTTCCAGTATACTTACTTTAAGTTTTCCCTGCTTCAGGTATTCTTTATTTACGTCTGTTATTTCATATTCACCACGGGCGCTTGGTTTTAAATTTTTCGCAATTTCAACCACGCTGTTATCATAAAAATAAAGGCCGGGTACAGCATAATTAGAACGGGGCTGTTTAGGTTTTTCCTCTATCGATATTACGTGATTTTCTTTATCAAATTCAACAACACCGTAGCGTTCAGGGTCCGATACGTGGTAGGCAAATACAATTCCGCCATCCGGGTTTTGGTTCGACTGGAGCAGTCTTCCTAGTCCTGTACCATAAAATATGTTATCACCCAGTACAAGAGCTACTTTATCTTTTCCTATAAATTTTTCACCTATTACAAATGCTTGTGCCAGACCATTAGGTACTTCTTGTACCGCATATTCAATTCTGCAGCCCAGGCTTTTACCATCTCCCAGCAAGCGTTTAAAGTTTGGAGTATCCTGTGGTGTAGATATGATAAGTATCTCATTAATTCCCGTCATCATAAGTACCGATAATGGGTAGTATATCATGGGCTTATTATAGATAGGCATAAGCTGCTTACTGGTAGCGAGTGTAAGTGGGTGTAAACGTGTGCCAGAGCCACCTGCAAGTATAATTCCTTTCATAAATGATACGTTTGTAAATAGATTAACGTTAAAGATACAAACTTATTGATTTTCGTGTGTATTTACTAAAAAATATAGCCCTTAAAAAACTAAAGAATAACCCTATCTTTGCTACCCTTAATTTACTATTATGAAATTCGCTACTAAAGCTATACATGCAGGGCAAGAGCCCGACCCAACAACAGGAGCAATTATGACTCCTATTTACCAAACATCTACTTATGTTCAGTCTGCACCGGGTAAGCACAAAGGTTATGAATATTCACGCACACATAACCCTACCCGTAAAGCATTAGAACAGAACCTTGCTGCACTTGAGGATGGAAAACACGGTCTTTGTTTCAGCAGTGGTATGGCAGCAGAAGATTGTATTATAAAGCTCCTTAGCCCTGGTGATGAAGTCATTTCTACTAACGATCTGTACGGTGGTTCATACAGACTCTTTACCAAGATATTCGCTAACTATGGTATTAAGTTTCATTTTATACCCATGGCAAATGCAAGTGATGTGGCGAAGTTGGTAAATAAGAACACCAAACTTATTTGGGTTGAAACACCTACCAACCCAATGCTTAATATTATTGATATTAAAGCGGTTGCCGAAGTAGCTAAAAAGAACAATGTTTTACTCGGTGTTGATAATACTTTTGCTTCTCCTTACCTGCAAAACCCATTGAATCTTGGTGCTGATATAGTTGTTCACTCAGTAACTAAATACCTTGGCGGGCACTCTGATGTGGTAATGGGGGCTATTGTTTGCAACGATGATAAGCTTGCAGAAAGGCTTGCCTTTATTCAGAATAGTTGCGGCGGAATACCTTCACCACACGATTGTTTCCTGGTGTTGAGAGGAACTAAAACTCTTCACATCCGTATGGACAGGCATTGCGAAAATGGAATAAAGGTTGCGGAATATCTCAAGACTCATCCTAAAGTTAACAAGATTTACTGGCCTGGTTTTCCTACACATCCTAACCACGATGTTGCTAAAAAGCAAATGAGGGGCTTTGGTGGTATGATGTCATTCACATTAAAAGAAGATAAGCTGGAAGCAGCTCACAAGGTACTTTCTAAGTTCAAGATATTTTCACTGGCCGAGTCATTAGGTGGTGTAGAATCACTTTGTGGACATCCTGCAAGTATGACACATGCATCAATACCTAAAGAAGAACGTGAAAAAACTGGAGTGGTAGATTCACTTATCCGTTTAAGTGTAGGTATTGAAGATGCTGACGACCTTATTGCAGATTTGAAACAAGCATTAGAATAATATTCATGTTAAACTTAACAGGTAAAAGAGCATTGGTGTGTGGCAGTACACAGGGTATAGGTAAAGCCTCGGCATTGCAATTATCAAGCCTTGGTGCAAGTGTTACACTGGTTGCACGCAACGAAGATGCACTTAAAACAACATTGAAAGAATTAGCAACAAATGCAGGCCAAAAGCACGATTATATAGTTGCCAATTTTGATAAGCCCGAAGAGTTAAAAGCCAGTGTAGAAAAGTATCTTATAGGTGGGAATGAGTTCCACATATTAGTGAATAATAGTGGAGGGCCTAGCGGTGGAGAAATAACACAAGCCAAGCCTGAGGACTTTATCAATACATTCCAAAGGCATTTGATATGCAATCACCTATTGACCCAATTAGTAATTCCTGGAATGAAGAAGAACAGGTATGGCCGCATTATTAATATTATTTCTACTTCAGTTAAGGAACCAATAAAAGGCCTGGGTGTATCAAATACTATACGTGCTGCGGTGGCTAACTGGTCAAAGACCATGTCATTTGAACTTGGCCTTTTTGGTATAACGGTAAATAACGTATTGCCGGGAGCAACTGAAACAGCGCGTATTACCGATATAGTTTCCAATACATCAAAGAAGACAGGCAAGAGCGAAGAACAGGTTAAAGCCGATATGCTGAGCAAGATACCTGCGGGGCGTTTTGCCAAGCCTGAGGAGATTGCTTATGCAGTTGCTTTTCTTGCTTCGCCTGAAGCTTCATACATCAATGGTACCAATATGCCCGTGGATGGTGGCAGGATGGGTTGCTTATAACCAATATTTAAAATTTTAATAAACAAAGAACAATGAAAAAAGCAGAGATTCAAACAGTAAAGGGCACTATGAAAGTAGAGTTCTACGAGCAGGATGCACCGGGAACAGTAGAGAATTTTGTGAAACTTGCAAAGGCCGGTTTTTACGATGGACTTAAGTTCCACAGGGTTATACCTGACTTTGTTATACAAGGCGGTTGCCCTACAGGCACTGGTACCGGGGGACCGGGATACCAAATACGTTGCGAGACTTCAGGCAATAACCAATACCACGACAGAGGTGTGTTAAGCATGGCACATGCAGGGCCTAATACCGGTGGCTCACAATTCTTTATCTGCCATAGCCGTACCAACACTAAACATCTTGACAGAAAGCATACTTGCTTTGGTAAAGTGGTTGAAGGCCTTGATGTGATTGATCAGATAGTTGCAGGTGATGTTATTAATAAGATAATTATTACTGAGTAGTAGTTTAATATTTTAAGAAGGCTTACCTGTTTTCGAATAGGTAAGCTTTTTTATTTACCTCTGAACGTATTGTTTCTCGTAGTATTTCTGGTAGTCACCCGATGTAACATTGTTTAACCAGGCTTCATTGGCAAGGTACCAGTCAACTGTTTTTTCAAGCCCTTCTTCAAATTGTAATGAAGGTTTCCAGCCCAGTTCTTTTTGAATCTTGGTTGAATCAATAGCGTAGCGCATATCGTGGCCGGCGCGGTCTTTTACAAAGGTTATAAGCTTTGCTGATGTGCCAGTTGCACGGTTCAGTTTCTTATCCATGATTTTGCAGAGCAAATTGATAAGGTCAATATTCTTCCATTCGTTATGCCCGCCAATATTATAAGTGTTGCCAATGGTTCCTCTATACACAATTACATCAATGGCTGAAGCATGGTCTTCTACAAATAGCCAGTCGCGAATGTTTTCGCCTTTGCCATAAACAGGCACCGGCTTATTGTCCTTAATGTTATGTATAGCAAGCGGAATAAGCTTTTCAGGGAAATGGTGCGAACCATAATTATTTGAACAGTTTGATATTACTACCGGTAATTTATAAGTATGGTAATAAGCCATTACAAAATGGTCGGAGCTGGCCTTAGAAGCAGAGTAGGGGCTGCGCGGATCATAAGCGGTCGTTTCAGTAAAGAACCCTGTTGCGCCCAGTGAACCAAAAACTTCATCTGTAGATATGTGATAGAAAAGCTTGCCTTCCATACTATTTGCCCAGCTCTTTTTTGCAGCATTTAACATATTAATGGTTCCTATAACATTGGTAATAGCAAACTCAGTTGGGTTTGAAATCGAACGGTCCACATGTGATTCAGCAGCCAGGTGGACAACTGCATCAAAATTATATTTAATAAAAAGCTCGTCAATAAAGTTCTTGTCGGTAATATCTCCTTTTACAAAAGTATAGTTAGGTTTATTCTCAACATCGGTAAGGTTTTGCAGGTTGCCTGCATACGTAAGCTTATCGAGGTTAATGATTTTGCTGTCGGGATAATTATTGACAAATCTCCTTACAACATGCGAGCCGATAAAGCCTGCACCGCCCGTAATAAGTATGGTTTTAAAATCGCGTTTCATTTTTTATAAACTCCAGTAAGCAAATTTGTGAATCTTGTTTCTGTATATGCCTTTAACATCAACTACTACACCCTGAGAGGTTAGTATAGATGCAAAGTAATCTTCGTTTAGTGCGGTGTATTGTTTGTGATTTACAGCAATAATTACCGCATCGTAGTTTTTACCCACTTCTTTCACTAATTCAAAACCATATTCTTCTTTCAGTTCTTCTGAATCAGCAAGGGGGTCTGTAACATCTACTGTCAGTGAAAAAGATTTCAATTCCTTTACTACATCTGCAATACGCGAGTTGCGTATATCCATTACATTTTCTTTAAATGTAGCGCCCATTACCAATACCTTGGCTTTTGATATGTCTTTACCGGTTGCAATTATTTTCTTTACTGCATTCTTGGCGACATAAAACCCCATCGAGTCATTTACATAACGCCCCGAATTAATAACGTGTGTATGGTAACCCAAAGCTTCAGCTTTGTGTATGAGATAGTATGGGTCAACGCCTATACAGTGGCCGCCTACAAGTCCCGGTGAGAAATTTAAGAAATTCCATTTGGTGCCTGCTGCTGCTAATACATCGTATGTATTTATATCCATACGATTAAAGATGATAGACAGCTCATTCATCAGTGCAATGTTCACGTCGCGCTGGGTGTTCTCAATAATTTTAGCTGCTTCAGCAACTTTGATTGATGGAGCTTTGTGCACTCCCGGCTCAACAATAATAGAATATACATCAGCAATGGTATCAAGCGCTTCCTTATCGCAACCCGATACTATTTTTAAGATCTTGGTAATAGTATGTTCCTTATCTCCCGGGTTAATACGCTCAGGAGAATAACCTACTTTAAAGTCCTTGCCCATTTTCAGGCCGGAAAGCTTTTCTATTATAGGTACACAGTCTTCTTCGGTACAGCCCGGGTAAACGGTCGATTCATAAACAACATAGTCACCTTTCTTAATTACTTTACCAATGCTTTCGCTGGCTTTAATAACAGGTGTAAGGTCGGGCTTGTTTGAATTATCTATTGGGGTAGGTACTGCAACAATAAAGAAGGATGCCTGTTTCAATACTTCCAATGAATCAGTAAACTCAATATCGCAGCCTTCAAAATCGCTTTTAGGCAGTTCACCACTCGGGTCAATGCCATGTTTCATCATATCAACCCTCTTCGCGTTAATATCGAAACCAATTACTTTTACTTTACGTGCAAAAGCGAGTGCAATGGGCAGGCCCACATAGCCTAAGCCGATAAGGGCAATCTTCGCTTTTTTGTTAAGAATCTCTTGTTGCATTTTTTATTTTTTTTTGGCGGCGTATATCCTTTCAATCATATCTACCACCTTCATTCCTTCAAGGGCATTGGTAGTAACCGATGAATCTCCTTTCAACGTTTTTACTACGTTTTCAATAATATAATGATGGTTAGCCGCAGAGCCTTTGTATGAACCATAATCATTGGCAGGATTGGTTGGAGCTAATGTTGGCATATTATAGTCCTTAATGTGGCAATACTCTATCTTGTCCATGTATTGGCCACCTACTTTTACAGTTCCGTTTTGTCCAATAATAGTCAAGCTGCTTTCAAAATTGGTATCCCATACCGAGGTAGAGAAGTTAATGCAACCCATTCCCTGTTTTGTGAAATGGAAACTCACTACACCACTATCATCAAACTCTGTATTCTTCTGATGGTTAAAGTTGAAGAAGTGCGCTTTTACTTTATCTATATCGCCAAAGAGCCAATACATCATATCTATAAAGTGAGAGAACTGTGTGAACAATACTCCACCATCCATATCTTTTTTGCCCTTCCATGTTCCTGCCTTATAATAGCGCTCATCACGGTTCCAGTAGCAGTTGAGCTGAACCATATATATATCGCCCAGTTTTTTCGACTCTATCAATTCCTTCAACCATTCTGCTGGTGGAGAGTAACGGTTTTGCATTACACAAAATACCTGGCGGTGCACCTGCATCGATTTATGTATCACCTCTTCGCAATCTGATTTTTTAAGTGCCATAGGTTTTTCACAAACCACATGTTTCTTCGCTTCCAATACATTCAATGCATGGGTAGCATGCAAGCCGTTAGGGCTGCAAACCGAAACCACATCCATATCAATACCTGATGAAAGCATAGCTTCTACCGAAGGAAAGAATGGAACATTAGGATATGCATCGAGGCCAAGTTTTTCTTTAGGTAATACATCGCAAAGGGCAACAAGTTCACAATCTTCGTTTCTGGTGATCATTTCAGCATGGCGCTTGCCAATGTGGCCGCATCCTATTACCCCGAACTTTATTTTGTTGCCGCTCATTATGCTTTTATTTTATGTACTTCTCCGTTTTCCAATTTGTATTTTTCTTTGCTTTCAGGGCATTCTGCAATACCGTTCTTATCAAAACTCAGGCGGTGACCATATTCGCTCATCCAGCCTATTTGTTTGGCAGGGTTGCCTACTACCAATGCATAAGGTTTAATATGCTTAGTTACTACAGCACCGGCGCCAATGAATGCAAACTCGCCAATATCATGCCCGCAAACTATGGTTGAGTTGGCACCGATAGTAGCACCTTTTTTTACCGTTGTTTTAGCGTATTGCCCCCTGCGGTTAATGGCACTGCGTGGGTTAACCACATTGGTAAATACCATTGATGGTCCCAGGAAAACATCATCTTCGCAAATAACTCCTGTATATATCGATACGTTATTTTGAATCTTAACATTATTGCCCAATACAACACCAGGAGATACCACTACGTTCTGCCCTATGTTGCAGTTTTTTCCAATAACGCAATCGGGCATTATATGGCTGAAGTGCCACACTTTGGTTCCTTCGCCAATTTTGCAGCCTTCGTCTACAATAGCGCTGGGGTGGATGGTTATATTAGCTGTATTACTCACTCGTCTTTTTTATAGGTGTGCAAAAGTAATGAAAATCATTAGAAAAGTCGTAAGGGATAAGGGGTAAGTCATTGAACGAAGCACCGTCACTGCGAATCCCATCTCCTATCAAATATGGGATGTGGCAGTCTCAGTTTTAATTGCTAAGTGTCGGTTTTGGCGGAAATAATATGATATTTTAAGCGATTTTTGTATTTACCCCTTATTTTGATTTGTTATTGATAATCAGATGCTTAAATGGGGTGACACTTTTTGCTTCTTGGTTTTATTTAATGCCTTGATAATTAACCATTTACATTTTTAAAATGCCCAAAAAGTGTTACCTTTTGGTACCCCCATCAGTAGATGTACAAGTGTCGGTTTTTGTCGGTTGTTTTTGCCACAGATTACGCAGATTTTCCATAGAACTTTTACTTAATCCCTTAGGGCTTACAAATATAGTCAATAAATATAATATATGGAATAAAATGTTTATTAATTTTTGAACAGTCTAAAAACTTGACAGTAAATAATTTTGGTGGATAGTGGCAAATACTTTTTATTCGAAATGGATTTTTGCAATGATATACCTATTTACACTAATAGGTTATTAAATAGAAATTGTATTAAAGCGGCAATTGGTAAGCCAATAAATGTATTACCTAAGAATATTGCACCATAAAACATACCACACTCCATATGAGGCATAGGATGTAAATAAAAAACAATGGATGGGCAAAAGAATAGCAATATAAGGGTAAAAATATAAGTTAAGTATTTCCACCACTTAATTCTCAATTGCTTAAAAACTAGCGTTGAAATTAGCGGAACTAAAATATATAACGAAATAATTATAATACGAAACATACCTCTATTTTTAAGTGGTCGGATTCCTAATAATCCTATTATTTCAGCCCGTACTTATTCATGTACTTATTATAAAGGGCAGTCTGCACACTGGTTAATTGCAATGCTTTGCCTTTGATACATGCCCAAATAATATTATTGGTTCGCATATCAAGTGCATCACCCGATGA
This sequence comes from Bacteroidota bacterium, assembly GCA_013289475.1. Taxonomy (GTDB): domain Bacteria; phylum Bacteroidota; class Bacteroidia; order JABEUT01; family JABEUT01; genus JABEUT01. The sequence continues at coordinate 48,177 of JABCZW010000003.1, read as the reverse complement.
TATAATTATGTTGGCATCTTTCCCTTCTTCTACCGAGCCCAATTGGTTATCAATGCCCAATATTTTAGCGGCATTCAGGGTTATAGATTGTATGGCTTCTTCCTGTGTTAACCCATAGGTGGCAGCGGTGCCTGCTAAAAAGGGCAAATTACGGGTAGCATTTTGTTCCATATCGCCTGCTGTTCCAAGGCAGAATAAAATTCCTGCTTTTTGCAATTCGGCAGGCAGTTTGTAGGTTTCATCCACATCTCCTTCAGGTGTACCGGGTTGGCTGTGTAACCTTCTTACAATAACCGAGATATTGTTTTGTTTTAAAAAGCCTGTTATCATCCATGAATCGCGGCCACCAACCAACACTATTTTAGGAATGTTAAAACCTTTTATCATGGTAATGGCTGCCAATATTTCTTTCACATAATCAGTATGTATAAACAGGGTTTGGCTACCGCTGAATATACCCTTCATAGCTTCGAACTTGGTATTGTTTTCGTCATGCGTAGTCTGCTGGTTATATGCCTGCGCATCGGCAAAGAATTTTTGCAGAACCTGCACCTGTTTGTCATAGTTCTTATTGTCAACATATCCGCCCAGTTCATCCTCATTCAGGCGTATCCTGCTCATTATTTTCGGCCAGTTCATGTGTACACCGTCATCGGCTTTGTACTGTGCATCTTCCCAGTTCCATCCATCTAAATTCATTACAGAAGAAGTGCCGGTAATAAGTTCTCCGCGTGGAGTTATTTGTGCAGTAAGTACCCCATTGATTCTTACTACGGGAGTAATTTTCGAATCGGTATTATACGTTGTCAAGGTACGTAGTTCAGGGTTCAACTGTCCAATATCTGCTACATCTGTTTCAGCACGTACCGATTCTGTTTCTACTAAACCTAGTGTACAATCGGGTGCAATAAAGCCGGGGTAAATTTGCTTGCCAAAACAGTTAATGGTGGTATCGTAAGCATCCTTCTTTACCATGGTTGTTGTTGCATCGCCAACAAGTATGATCTTGCCATCTTTTATGCCAACTACTCCATTTTGTATCACTTTACCATTACCAATATGCACAGTGCCGTTCATCAGCAAAATACTTTTTGATTCTTTGGGTGCAGGCGTAGGCTGCTGAGCTAAAGAGAGTGAAAAGCTAAAAACTAAAAGTGAAAAGGTTAGGGCTAAATTTTTCATGATATATCTGTTTAAATAAACTCGTTCAATAATTAAATACGCTTTACTATTTCTCTATACTCAATTCTCATTACCTAATACTATTTTATCTTTCTTCTTTGGCCAACAGGTTTTGATGGAGGTAGTGGTTTGCTTGGGTCCTTCAATACCTGGTTAATAATATCTGCTCTCACTTCAGCAATTTCTTTACGCATGTTAGCATCATCTGCTCTGTCAAACTCGCAAATACCATCCACAAAAGTTTTTTCTGCCATTGCATAAACCGATAATGGGTCGGCAGACCAGAGAACAAGGTCAGCATCTTTACCTACTTTAATACTGCCGGTATGTGCATCGAGGTGCAAAAGTTTAGCAGGGTTAAGTGTTACTGTTCTCCATGCCTGTTGTTCAGTTAATCCTCCATATTTTACTGTCTTGGCAGCTTCTTGGTTCAGGCGGCGCTGCATTTCATCATCATCTGAATTGATGGCTGTAACGATTCCCATTTTAGTTGTAATGGCAGCATTATATGGTATGGCTTCCATAACTTCTATTTTATATGCCCACCAGTCAGCAAAGCATGAAACACCAATATGGCGTGTTGCAATTTTATCAGCTACCTTATATGCTTCAAGCCCGTGTGTGAATGTATTGAACTGGAAGTGCATAGAGTCAGCCACATGCATTAGCATATTAATTTCAGACTGCACATAAGAGTGGCAGGTAATAAAACGTTCTCCATTTAATATCTGTACAAGCGCATCCATTTCTAAATCTCTGCGTGGCTCATCCATTGCATTTTTGTCTTTTGCAGAATTGTATGCCTTCCATGCTGCTTCGTATTCACGGGCATGTATAAACCTGTCGTAATAAAACTGCTCAACACCCATGCGTGTTTGCGGGTAGCGCACCACAAACTGGTCGCCCCAGTTGGCTTGCTTTACGTTTTCGCCTAAAGCAAATTTTATAAACGGAACTGCGTATTGTATTTTCATTTGTTCGGGTATAACTCCCCAGCGGAGTTTTACAATTCCGCTTTGCCCGCCAATAGGGTTTGCTGAGCCATGCAATAGTTGTGCAGCCACAACACCGCCGGCCAAACTCCTGTATATGCTTATATCTTCCGAATTAATTACATCGCCTATGCGTACTTCAGAACTGCAGGCTTCGGAACCTTCATTTACTCCGCCTTCAATAGCAATATGCGAATGTTCGTCAATAATACCTGCGGTTAAATATTTACCTGTCCCATCAATTACAGTTGCATCTTTAGGTACGGTAAGTTTTTTACCTACTGCTTCTATCTTGCCGTCTTTTACATACACATCGGTATTCAGCAAAGCGCTGTCGCCTTCGCCGGTCCAAACGGTTGCATTGCGTATTACAAATTCTTTGTCAACCTTTTGTATAGAATCCTGTTCATCTTTTGTCCTGCCATAAGCCTGGAAGGGATATCTCACATCATCCAATGTTGGTATAGTTAATATGGGTTCATGAATAGTGTCGGCCGAAACAGGACTTGTGTATGTTGCCTGCCATGTTAAGGGCTGCATGCCTTCCATACCTGTACCGCTCATGGTTTTATTATCATTCGACAACGTACCATTTAACCTGAATGCATAAATACTATCTGTTCTCGACCTGAAGGAAATAGTAACCATCGGGTTTGAAACATGTATGTATGTAACAATGTTGTGCCTCTGTGCATCAAATACTGTGGCATTCGCATTGGTTATATCGCCTTTTATTTGCAGGGTATACGTTTGGTTGCCATTAATGGTAAGGGTGTAATTACCATGCAGATCAACATTGGTAGTATCATTTACCTGGTTAGGGTTACCACGTATCCAGTTAGAATAAATAACGGTGCCCGGCTTAAACATATCACCCGAAGTGATAATAAAGTTGGCCATCATTCCTTTTTTCAGTGAACCGATTTTATCCTGCATATGCATCATTTGTGCTGGCGTATAGGTCAGCGCTTTTAATGCTCCCTGCACCGATAGCCCTAATTTTACTGCCTTACGCAGGTTAACCCAAAAAGCATTTTTATCTTTAAGTCCATCGGTTGTAAGTGCAAAGGTCATGCCCGCTTTTTCCATAGCGCCTGGGTTAAGTGCAGCCATTTGCCAGCTCATGAGTGCAGTGCTACTTACCATCAATGCATCATAAGGGTCCTGCACATTGGGTTTGTCGGGGAAGTTGAGCGGAACAATAAATTGCCTGTTTGTGTTTTTAATGGCATCAAGCAATTGGTATTCGTCGCCATCGCCCTTAATAATGTAGTTTACATTAAACTCGCGGGCAATTTTATCTGCCCTTAAAATAGATAGCTTATTATCTACCTTAAATATCTGCGGTAATGACTGCAGGTTATTGAAAGCCTCTAACGAAATATTGTATTCGGTTTTATGTTTGCTGGTTTTGTACCACGCCGCATCATAATATGCCTGGCGCAAAACACCAATAGATCCCATTAACGAAGACGGATACTCCTGGGTTGAAGATCCTTTGCTTAAAGAATAACCGGCTGCTGCTTTACCGCTAAGTATGGCCTCGTGGTCGTTGGTGTCAGCTAATGTTACCAAGGCAAAAGAACCTTGCGCAATTCCATCGTGGTAAGATGTTAGTGCAACCCCAAACCCTAAATTCCTGTATTGTGCAGCATCGGCAGAATTGGTGTTGAACGACTGTTCGGCATTCTCTTCCGGGCGGATGGCTTGGTTGGCATCGAAGGCACCCGGAGTAGTGCTTGTCATTTGCGGGAAATAACCCCTGTGCGGGCGTTTATCTGCTGGTATTGCGGGCATGCCGTAACTTGTATATAAGTCAATAAAAGAAGGATAAATAGTTTTGCCTTTGCAATCGTAAACAACCGTTCCTTTCGGAAGGGTAACATTGGTGCCAATGTCTATAATGTTGCCATCTTTTATTAAAAGTGTGGCATCGTCAAGCACAGTAGCATAGTCCTGGTAAATATGCGCATGAGTAAATGCATAATAGCTATGACGTACATCGTGCGTGCCGTTAAGAGGCATTGTTTGCTGCGCTACAACATAGGTAGTCAGTAAAAATGAGATACTTAATAAGGGAAGTAATTTTTTCATAGGGTCAAGGTGAGCTAATTCGGGCGCAAAGTAAGCAAGGCTATGGCAATTTTGCTAATTTTGCTATCTAAATCTTATTTATAATGGGCTTATTAATACAAATTCACTCTTTCCTCCGTTGGATCGTTCTTTTATTGCTGTTGGCAGCCATATTCAAATCGCTAAACGGCATGATGTCGAAGCGCGCCTATGCTCCTTCCGATAATAAAATAAGTTTGTTCCTGTTAATATCCACCCATACCCAATTACTGGTTGGTATAGTACTTTACTTTATTAGCCCAATGGTAATGTTTACAGGTGCAGCCATGAAAGATGACCAGTTGCGTTTCTTTACTATGGAACACTCAGTAATGATGTTAATAGCCATTGCACTTATTACAATTGGCCGCATAAGCAGCAAAAAAGCAGCTACCGATTCGGCCAAGTTTAAAAAAGCATTTTGGTTTTTTCTTATAGCTTTAGTGGTGATATTTGCGGCCATCCCTTGGCCGTTCATGATGGTACACCGCCCTTGGTTTTAATAGCATAGTACATGATTGAGCGCGTAAGAGGTAAGGAGAAAGCAATACTGGTAGGCATTGGTCATAAAGATCAGCCTAAAGAACAGCTTACCGAATATTTAGATGAACTTACCATGCTCTGCCATACAGCAGGAGCAACCCCGGTTAAAATATTCACCCAAAACCTTAGCCGTTTCGATCCTGCTTTTCTTATTGGCAGCGGCAAGGTAAAGGAGATACAAGCATATATAGAGGAACATAAGGAAGTTGATCTGGTAATTTTTGATGATGAACTTTCTCCTTCGCAGCAGCGTAACTTAGAAGCTGAGTTTAAACGCAAGATACTTGACCGTACTGGCCTTATCCTCGATATTTTTGCCGACCGGGCACAAACAGCTTATGCCAAAACGCAGGTAGAATTAGCACAATACGAATATCTGTTACCACGCCTAATGGGTATGTGGACACACTTGGAAAAACAACGTGGTGGTATTGGTTTACGTGGCCCCGGTGAGTCGGAAATAGAAACTGACAGAAGGCGTATACGTAAGCGTATTGCCTTGTTAAGAGACAGGCTTGTGGATGTTGACAGACAGATGACAACACAACGCAGAAACAGGGGGCAGCTCATTCGCGTTTCATTGGTTGGTTATACCAATGCCGGTAAGTCAACAATAATGAATATGTTGAGCCATTCAAACGTATTTGCCGAAAACGCTCTTTTTGCAACATTGGATACAACAGTGCGCAAAGTGACATTTGATAATACAACATTCCTGCTTTCTGATACAGTAGGTTTTATCAGGAAACTACCTACATTCTTAATCGAGTCTTTTAAGTCAACGCTGGATGAGGTTAGGGAAGCCGATTTGTTATTGCATGTGGTAGATGTTTCGCATCCTTCATTTGAAGAGCATATAAAGATTGTTAAGCAAACCCTTACCGAACTTAAATGTGCCGATAAGCCTATGCTAACTGTTTTTAATAAAATGGACCTGTACCGTATACAAAACGAGGAAGAAGATGAAATGGTTCCGCTTTCTTTAGAAGGGTTTAAGAACTCATTCATTCAAAAATCTCATGAGCCCTGTGTATTTGTATCTGCGGCTAACAGGACCAATGTTGAGGAATTACGTTCGGTTTTGTTGAGTGAAGTAAGAAAGCAGTACAGTGTGCGCTACCCGTATATGGTTGTTAACTAAAAAACTAATTTTGAGGTATGAAAATTGATTCGAAAACAGTTGATAAACTTGCTGATTTAGCCAAGCTTGAATTCGATGATGCTTCGCGCAACGAGATTGTAAACGACCTTAACCGTATCGTAGGGTTTGTAGAAAAACTAAACGAGATCGATACCACATCTGTTGAGCCACTGGTGTACTTGAATGATACCACGAACGTAATGCGCGACGACGAAGTGAAGCAAGTAATTACGCAGCAGGAAGCATTGAAAAATGCACCTAAAAGGGACTCTGACTATATCAAAGCCCCTAAGGTTATTGATAAGAAATAAATTTTACTTCTTTAGCTCTTTGCAGCCGGTTTAAGCATATGTAATGTCTTTGCAGCATCAAGCATGTCATGCGCTTGCTTCTGACTAAAGTTGGTTACATTACCATCGCTGCCCTGGGTTTGGTCGTAAGCATAAAAAGCTTTACCGCCTTTCTTTATTATTGAATAAAAATGGAATTCTTCGTTAACCATTTGGGTTTTGTATAAAATAGCATTGCTATCCTGTACTACCCAACTCTGGAATTTATCTACATCATTACCGGCTATGTCCTTTTTCTTGCGGTCCATATCCATACCCGATACATTAATAAGCATATTAAATCCTCTATCAACAGATACATGTATATCGCCAGAAGGCAACGCTTCAATAGCATGCGGTTTTTTTGTTGTATCAGGTATGTCAATAGTGGCAGGTATACCAAGGGGGGTAAGGTCCATCCGTATCATTCCTGCACCCAATTCAGGTTCAGCGTCATCGTTAGCGTGTTTGCATGAAGTAAATGAAAACAGGCCGCATACAAGCCCGGCTATAATATATTTTTTATACATGTAAAGGAGGTTTAATGATTGACACAAAAGTATACTATTTTAATAAATAAGGAATACACGAAAACAGCGTAGTATTAAATTAATGTTTTAGCCCTGTTTATAAAGAGATTACATAGGATATCTGTATATTTGTAAAATATGGAATATGAAATAAAGCCGCATGAAAAACTGAGCCTTGGAGTAAAAGAACTCTGGCAATACCGCGAGCTATTCTTTTTCTTTACCCTGCGTGATATTAAGGTTAAATACAAACAGACTTTTTTCGGGTTTGCCTGGGCTATTTTTCAGCCATTATTACTCATGGCAATTTTCACAGTCTTTTTTGGCAAGGGTGGCCCTCAGGAAGGATTGCCTTACCCTGTTTTTGCACTTTCGGGCCTTATTTTATGGACTGTGTTTTCCACGGGGTTAACAAATGCAGGTAATAGTATGGTAACCAATGCCAATATAATTAAGAAGATATATTTTCCACGCCTTATTATACCTATATCGTCAATACTTGTTGCCTTGTTCGATTTTATTATGGCCTTTGTTATTTTTATTGTAATACTTATTTACTACCAGGTTCATGTTTCATTGGTTTGGTTCCCTGTAATGTTAGTCGTAAGTATATTCATTACTTCTATTTCAACCTTTGGAGTGGGCTCATTGTTGGCTGCCTTAAACGTAAAGTATCGCGATTTCAGGTATGTAATTCCCTTTATGGTACAGGCTTTATTGTTTCTGACCCCCGTTATATACCCGGTTTCAAAAATTTCAAACGGGTGGATACAATATGCATTGGCAGTAAATCCAATGTACAGCGCTATTGAATTATTCCGTTCAGGGTTCAATGAACAGGCGTTGCAGTTTAACTTGTTATATATAAGCTTCGGTTCTGCTTTATTCTTTTTTATAGTGGGCTTATTTTATTTTAGAAAAACAGAAGTTTATTTTGCTGATCTGGCATAGCGATGAAGCCCATACTGGAAATAAAAAATGTATCCAAAACATTTCGTATAAATCACGAAAAACAACCTTATTTAAGCTTGCGCGATTCTGTAACATCTGTATTTAAGCGCAACTCATCTTCGGTAGAGGAGTTTTATGCACTTAATGATATAAGCTTTAATGTAAATCTTGGCGAAAGTGTTGGTATAATTGGTAAAAATGGGGCGGGGAAGTCTACATTGCTTAAAATACTTTCAAAAATTACACCTCCTTCATCAGGAAGAATTATATCGAGAGGAAGAATTGCAAGTTTACTCGAGGTCGGTACGGGTTTTCATCCCGAGCTTACAGGTAGGGAAAATATTTTTTTGAATGGCTCTATTTTGGGAATGAAGAAAAAGGAAATAGAGTCGAAGTTTGATGCCATTGTTGATTTTAGCGGAGTTGAAAAATTCCTCGACACACCGTTAAAACATTTTAGCAGTGGCATGCAACTGCGCCTTGCTTTTTCCGTGGCTGCTTTCCTTGAGCCCGAAATATTGGTTATTGACGAGGTATTGGCAGTTGGAGATATGGAGTTTCAGAAAAAATGCATGGGTAAGATGGAAGAAGTGGGCAGGGAAGGAAGAACTATTTTGTTTGTAAGCCATAACCTGGGCATAATGGCGCAATTATGTAAAAATGCCGTTGTTTTACAATCGGGTAAGTTAGTATTTGCCGATACGTCTGATAAAGCTGTGCAGTTTTATTTTAACCTTTCAAATATTAATAAAAACGGCGATGAACTATTAAGCCGCAAAGACAGGTATGGAAACGGACAATTCCACATAGCATCGTATATGCTGTTGAACAAGGATAATGAACCTGTTGCAGTTTATAAGAGTGGAGAAGAGGCAAGAATACAGGTTGCTGTAAAAGCTTCAGACCCGTCACGGCAGGCAAACGCATTTGCAACATTGGTTATTAACGATTTAAACGGTAACCGAATTTTTGGATTAGCATCAGCCTATTACAGGCAGGAGATTGAATTATCCGGTGACTCTACGATCACATGGATTTGGCCCCGGTGCCAGCTTGCTCCGGGTGAATACAGTTGTCATATTAATATTTACGAGAGTAAAATAGGCGGAGTAATTATTGATTCTCTTCAAGATGCGTTCAGGCTTAATATTGAAGAAGCTGACTATTTCGGGAGAGGCGTTATACCTAACTTGAGGCAAGACAAAGTGTACAGTGAATTTGAAGTCCGTTCAGCCAGGTGCTAATGAATATATCTGAATATAAAGTCAATTTGCTTATTCCGGGTGCAGGAAAATCGGGAACTACAAGCTTGCATGCTTATTTGAACCAGCACCCGAATATATGCATGTCGGAAAACAAAGAGCCTCATTATTTTGCAATAGATACTGAATATAACAAGGGTATTGGTTATCATAATGCTTTGTTTACATGCAATACCAAAAAGGATATTGTTTATTATGGCGAATCAAGTACTACTTACTTTATCTCTAAAGCTGCGGTTGAAAGGATAAAAAAAGACCTGTCCGCCCCCAGATTTATATTTATATTGCGTAACCCCATTGACCGGATTTTTTCTCACTTTTCATGGATACGTAATAATATGGGACTTGAAACACTCTCTTTTGAAGCCGAGATTATGAGTGACAGAAATGCGGTGTTTGATGCAAACAAGCCATTAAAGGGCGGTGCTTACAAAAATTATTTGCAGGAAAGTTTTTATGGAAGTGCTGTTGCGGAATATATAAAGGCTTTTGGCAGGGAGAACCTTTATGTTATTACTACTGAACAATTGAAATCGGCACCGCTTTCTACCTTAAATGAATGTTTTGCTTTTCTGAATTTGTCCAATATAAATGATATTAAAGAAACTTTTGCCGGTATAACAGAAAAAAAAGTTAATGTAACACCCGGTTTCATGAAAAGTATTTCTTTTATCCTTCCAAACAAACTTTTTGGCCGGGCTAAAAATAAGGTAGTAGAGAAGTTTTTTATAAAACGCGAAGAGTTACCCGGTATTACTGCTGACCAGAGAGAATGGCTAAAGCAAATGTTAGTTGATGAGGTAGCGAAGTTGAGAGAAATTACGGGGCAAAAATTTGATGAATGGCATGATTTTAAATTAAATTAATAATGGAGCCTTATATAATTGATTTAGGAAAAATTGGTAATGCATCTATCGGCTATCTTACTGTTGCCGAGGAATGCGGAAAGGTGCCGTTTGACATAAAAAGAGCTTACTGGACATACAATACCCCTGCCGATATTATAAGAGGGCACCATGCCCATAAAAATTCAAGCCAGGTAATTTGCGCACTTAATGGTAAAATAGTTTTTGAACTTGAAGACCGTGGTGGCAGGAAACTTGAATTTATTCTTGATAGCCCGTCCATTGCACTTTATATACCGGGCGGGTATTGGAGAACTATTAAATTTACTGACGGAGCCGTTTTACTATGCCTGTCATCTTCTGAATATAATGAAGATGATTATATACGGGATTATGATGAATTTAAACAGGCTAAATAAATAAACTGCAAAACCTGTAATGGGAATGAAAGTTGAGGAATTAGATAGTATTGAATTTGGTAAAAGGTTTCCGGAGCCCAATCATGTATTTAACAAGCCTGAATTTAACCTGCTGAATAAAGCGAAGGTTAGTGAGGTATTGTTTCTTGCTTTTTCAAATAACAATAAAAGTAATATCGGAATTATTGGGGGTGTGAGTAATAATCAATTCAGATCCCCGTTCTCTGCGCCTTTTGGGGGATGGTGTTATAAGGGTGGTGTTGATATTGAAGAACTTGAGTTGGCTTACGATGCACTTGAAAACTATTTATCAGCTAAGCAGGTTAAAGGGATAAGAATTACGATGCCTCCCTTGTTTTATAATGAATCTGAAATATCGGTTATTTGGAATGTTTTTCACCGGAAGAAATACTCTATAGTAAGTAACGATCTTAATTTTCAATTCAACCTGGGTAATTTCACTGAAAACTACCTTCAGGATGTTGCTTATAATGCCAGGAAAAATTATAACGCCGGCATGCGTGCCGGGCTTTGCTTTTATAAAGTAAGTGAACCGGAAAAGATAAAGGAAGCATATGATATTATCTCTGAAAATCGCAAACAGCGTGGGTTCCCATTAAAGATGAGTTTCGATAATATCCTGGAAACAAATAGTATAATTGATGCCGATTTTTTTATTGTAACCGATAACGCAGGGAAAAATGCTGCAGCTGCAATGGTTTTTAAGGTTACCGATAAAATAGTACAAGTGGTTTATTGGGGGCATTTGGCAGAGTTTTCATCCTTTAAGCCGGTAAATTTTCTATCATACAATTTATTCGACTATTATAAAAAAATGGGAATGGAATATGTGGATATAGGGCCATCAACTGAAAATAGTATTCCCAATTACGGCCTTGTTGAATTTAAACGAAGCATTGGTTGCGATGTATCACCTAAATTAACTTTTGAAAAGGAAATATAAGAATGAGAGATCTGAATAAATATTATAGCGAATATGTAGAAGATAATTTCGATCATATTCTGTCGGATTATAGAAAGAAAAATATTGAAATTGAATTAATAAAAAAGCTAAAGCCCAAGAGGTTGGTGGAAATAGGCTGTGGTATAAACCCGCTTTTCCTTGACTTTGAAGATTTTGAAATGCTTACGATTATTGAACCCGCGCAGGGTTTTTGCGATTTTGTTACCGATAAGCTCAACAACGAATACCATCATTTAAAGGATAAAGTTAAGATAGTACAAAAGACCGCGCAAGAGGTGGTTGCACTTGAACAGGTTCCTGATTTTATTATGTGTGTAGGCCTTTTGGGTGAAATTCCTGACCCCATGGAGATTATTAACAGCATTTATAGAATTGCGGGTGACAAAACATATGTGTATATAAGCGCGCCGAATGAATTCTCTTTTCATAGGGTATTAGCTAAAGAATCGGGTTTGATACAAGACCTGAACCAGCGTTCGGAAGAACAGATAAAGTTTCAGCGGTTTCATGTTTTCAGCAAACAAACAATGATTGATATGGTTTCGTCTGCCGGATTTACAGTCGTTGATTCTGGCTCATACTTCATTAAGCCATTTACCCATAAACAAATGAATTGCCTGGTGAAAGAAAAACTAATTGACATGAATGTTATAGAGGGATTAGGCAGGATGATAAAATATATGCCTGATCTGGGCGCCGAAGTATATGTATGCTTAATGAAGGAAAGCAGTAAAAAAAAATAACAAATGGCTAAAAGTAAATTACATGAACTTCCTGATGATATTATTAACTCTCACCCAAGAGTATTCCCTCATTTTTTAATAAGTCCTTTTAATACTGAATACCTGGCGATCAACCATAAAATATACCTCGAGAATAAAAAAGACGATTATAAGGACAGTTCTCTTGACCGGTATTTTAAAGATGCTAAGAAGTTTTCTTATGTTACCAAAAGAGGACAGGAAGGAATTTCGATGGTTTTGCAGCACCTTAAACTCAAAAGGCTTGATGAGGTTTGTATTCTTAACACATCCGGCAGCCCATATATAAGCAGTTCGGTAACGAGTGAGATTGAGAAGATATGCAAATGGGGCAGGAGTATTTGCGAAAAAACAAAATGCATTTTTATTATACACGAATTTGGTTTCTCTGCCAGTATACCGGAAAGTGTGCTGAATTCAGGTATACCAATTATTGAAGATTGCGCATATTGCCTTGGATCGCAGAATGAAGCCGGGAATATAGGAATGGTTGGAGATTATGCTATATATAGTTTTTCGAAAATGTTCCCTTTATCGTATGGTGGGCTTGTTCGGTCAAGAAACAAGCTTAGTACATCATCTGCTATTTCACGGTATTCAAAAAATTATCTGTTAACCCTGTTGCACTATTATTTTAAAAAACATAAAGGCTTTGTTAAAAAGAAAAAAGAGAACTATAACAAGTTTTTGAACCTTTTTGCCAAACATGGAATCGGGCCCAGGTTTAAATTGAATAAAAACAACGTACCTGCTTGTTTTGTTTTTCAATTGCCCCAAACCCCTTTGAGTGACAGATTGAAAATTGAATTGAACAATAAAGGAATAGAATCAACGGTATATTATGGCGGAGGCGGCTTTTTTATACCTTCGCATCAGAATTTGAGGGATGAGGACATTGAATATATTTACCGGAACATTTTTCAAGTATTAACGCAAAAAAAATAACTGTTTTCATGAATAGCGAAAAAAATAAAGACCAATATCTTGAGCTTCTGAGAAATGAGAGAAAAAGGATATTGAATGCCTTAAGAGAAACCAGCTTCACTCAATTAGACAGCACTATTGTGCATAAACAAGTAGTGCCGTCTGCTTCGTATTCTCCATGGGAGACAGATAAGGAGTTTAAAAAGATATATGATATTGCCAGGAATAATACGCTGGTGGATATTTACCGGTGTTATGAATTATGGGCTTTGGTTAAAAGGGCCGTTGCGCTTCAGGGTGATATACTCGAAGTTGGAGTTTGGCAGGGAGGATCGGGTGCTATAATGGGTGAAGCCAATAAAAAGGCAACTTCATCAACATTATACCTGGCTGATACATTTAAAGGTGTGGCTAAGGCGGGAAAACAAGATACCATTTATAAAGGTGGTGAGCATGCTGATACCAGTGAAACAATTGTAAAAAAGCTTATGCAAAAGGCTGGGCTGACAAAATATAAAATACTTAAGGGAATATTTCCGGATGCTTTTAAAAACAAACTGGATATAAAGAAATTAAAGATATGCCATATTGATGTTGATACTTTTGAATCGGCGCGAGGGGTATTTGAATATGCATGGCCAAGGATGGTATCGAAAGGTGTGGTAGTTTTTGATGATTATTCTGCCTGGGGATGTGAAGGAGTTACCAAGTATGTAAATGGGCTTAACCTGAAAGATGGGGTGTTTATTCACAATCTTAACGGACATGCAATAATGATTAAAATTTGATATCGCTCAATTTTTAATGAGCTTTATAATTAATACGCAAATAGCGGGTTAGTAAATGGCAATAACCAAAGAAGCTTCCAATAGTAATCATAACGTTCTTCCTGTCCGTTATAAGCCTTCGGCCAGGGAAGCTTTTCGCCAGATTATACAACAAATAAATTTTAAGGAAAATGAATTTCTGTTGCTTCCCGCCTATATTGGAATAACAGACAAAGAGGGTTCTGGGGTATTTGACCCTGTGAGAGCGTCGGGCGTTAAATATGATTTTTATAAAATAAATGAGAAGCTGGAACTGGACTATAGTGATATAGTTAAGAAAGTAAAAGAGAAAAAGATTAAGGCAATACTGGTGATTCATTATTTTAGTTTTTTTCAGGTAGATATAGTAAAACTAAAGCAGCTATGTGACGCTGAAAATATTGCATTGATTGAAGATTGTGCACATGCCATGAATGCGTATGTTGAGAGCCATAAGATGATTGGAAGTGTCGGGCATTATGCCTTTTTTTCAATCCATAAATACCTGCCGACAAAAGACGGGGGGTTTTATACTTATACTGGTACTGTTACACAAGGCCAAGATGGAAGTAATGGCGAGGAAATTTCGCACGAGACTTTGTATATTGCCCATACTGCTGATTATAATGCAATTAAAACCAGGCGAATTGCGAACTATAATATGATGCTGAGCTTGCTTAAGTCGCCCGGTAAAAAATATTCAATTTTGCATTCAAATGTTCCCGAAGGAGTTGTGCCGCTTAATTTTCCAGTATTAATACATAACCAAAACAGGGAAAAGGTATATTTTAAATTGATAGACAAGGGTGTAACAGTTATGTCGCTTTATTATCGGTTAATTGAGCAAATTGATAGAGCCTCATTCCCTTTGTCGTATCATATTTCGAATAGTATGTTAAATTTTCCCATACACCAGGATATTGAAACTAAAGATATAGAGTACATGAGTAAGGTTTTTCTTTCTGTAATAGATGAAATGGAATAAATGAATAAGATGAAAATACCATTTCTTGATTTGCAAAGTGTCAATTCTGTATTAGAGAATGAATTGACAGGTGCATTTAAGAAGGTACTTGATAAAGGACAATTTATACTTGGTGGCCAGCTAGAGGAGTTTGAAAAAGCATTTGCAGGTTATTGTGATGCTAAACATGCTATAGGAGTTGCGAACGGATTGGATGCGCTCATTCTTATCCTGGAGGCATATAAAGAAATGCGTGCATTGAAGGATGGTGATGAGGTAATTGTGCCATCGAATACATATATAGCCACCGTACTAGCAATAGACAGGGTAGGGCTTAAGCCTGTGTTGGTTGAACCGGATATGGCAACTTACAATATTGATGCAAAAAATATAGAAAGTAAAATATCATCGCGGACTAAAGCCATCATTGCGGTTCACTTATATGGTCAATGCGTCGATATGGGGGCTGTTAATAATATAGCCCTGAAACATAGCTTAATTGTTATTGAAGATGCTGCACAGGCGCATGGTGCATTATATAAAGGAAATAAGGCGGGATCACTCGCTGAGGCAGCAGGTTTCAGTTTTTATCCGGGTAAAAACCTGGGTGCATTGGGTGATGGCGGTATGATTACAACAAGTAATGAAGAATTAAATAGAGTATTAAGAGCTTTAAGGAACTACGGAAGCGAAGAAAAGTATTATAACACATATAAGGGTATTAATAGTCGGTTAGATGAATTACAGGCAGCTTTTCTTATGGTTAAACTAAACTATCTCGATAAATGGAATAGGGAGCGACAGGTAATTGCAGAGCATTATTTGTCTCTGTTAAAAAATACGCCGGGCCTTATATTACCTTATACTATAACAGAAACATATCATGCGTACCATCAATTTGTGGTAAGAACAAAACGAAGGGATGAATTGAAGAAATATTTGGAAGAATGTGGTATTGGCACCATGATACATTACCCGGTTCCGCCTCACTTACAAAAGGCTTACAAAAACCTCGGGTTTAAATTGGGCGACTTTCCTATAGCAGAAGAAATAGCTGATACTTGTTTGAGTTTACCAATATATCCCGGTTTAATTAACAGCAATGTAAAGTATATTGCTGATAGCATAAATGGTTTCCTTAAATAGATTGTGGGATGTCGCAACCGCTGGTTACAATTGGTGTAGGCAATTATAATAATGCGAAGTATGTACTTGATACATTAAAAAGTATTGAGGAGCAGACTTACGATAATATTGAACTGGTTATTATAGATGATTGCTCAACAGATGAGAGCCTGGGCATGATAAGGGAGTGGCTGAAAAGCTATAATAAACCATTTAAATTAATTGCGCACGAAAAAAACATGGGCGTTTGCGTTGTATGCAATGCAATAATAAATAACGCAAATGGCAAGTATGTAGCTTTTTTAGCTACCGACGATGCAATGATGCCTGATAAAATCAGTGTGCAGGTTAATATTCTTGAAAAAGCGGGAAGCGATGTTTGTGCGGTTTTTTCGGATGCTTATCTTATGAAAGATGACGGAAGCCCTATGTATGGCTGGTTTATACAGCGTTATTATAAGGGGTTTGAAGATATTCCTACCGGGAATATATACGAGCCATTATTGTTGCTGCATCTGTTCATGCCTTCTCCCACGGTATTGATAAAAATGGAGGCTTATAAGAAAGTTGGACAATTTGATGAGAATCTGGCTTATGAAGACTACGATATGTGGCTTAGGCTTGCGAGGGAATATAAATTTATATTTTCTGATTATGTTTCGATGAGATATAGGGTGCGTTCCAGCAGTTTATCATTTACCATGAAAAAATGGTACCCTTCATTAATAAAAATATATGCCAAGCACATAGACTATGGCCAATTGGTAATTAAAAGAATGGAGGATATTGCCCGTCTTGCATATATAGATAGGGATAAAGAATCGCTTGAGTTGTTGACGAAATATAAGAAGGTAAGTAAGTATATAAATGCTGTTGTTTTATTATACAGGCTAAAAGCCCCAAATATAATCGGCAGAAATATATTAAAGGTTTTACAGAAACGATTTGCCGATTCTCAAGGCAAAAACTGATAAGTACTTCTAATCCTAAGTGTTAAGGGGGGGGGGCAAGTTAAATTAATAAATTTCTTTTATGGGCTGGTTTTTAGTAACTTTGCATAGTAAGACCTTCGTATATCATACATGAAAAGAATCAATATCACTCTGTTTTTATTTTTGCTTATTGGGCTATTTGAAAAAGGCTCGTCACAAACTAATGGCCTGATGTATGGGCTTACATCTAACCAGGCTACTTATTTTGGAACGATATTTGATATTGATACCATAGCGGGTAAGGATACTATATACTTTAAAGAAGGGTTCCAGGGAAATCAGGGTAAAACCCCGTTTGGCAACCTGATGCAGGCAACCAATGGCCTGTTATATGGCATGACATCGACTGGAGGTGTGAGTAATGTGGGGGTGTTGTTTGATTATAACCCAACATCTAATACAAGCAACGTATTGTTTACTTTTGATGTGACACATGGAGCTACACCATATGGCAGTTTAGTACAGGCTTCAAATGGTATATTATATGGCATGACTTCGGCCGGAGGCAAATTTGGTGGCGGGGTGCTCTTTAGTTTTGATCCTCTGTTGTCAAAATACACAGATATTTATGATTTCAATAGTGCGAGTGGAGCCACCCCCTATGGTAATCTTATACAGGCATCAAACGGATTGCTATATGGCATGACCAATCTTGGTGGTGCATCCAACGGCGGAGTAATATTTTCTTTTAATATAACCACATCACAATATACTTTACTAAGCAGTTTTAATGGTACAAATGGAGCATATCCATATGGTAGTTTAGTGCAAATTTCAAATGGATTGCTTTATGGTATGGCTAACCAGGGTGGCGCAAGTAATGATGGCGTAATATTTACGTTTGATACTACAAGCAATACTGAAACGGTAGTATATAATTTTGATGATATACATGGCCGGAACCCTTATGGTAGTTTAATGCAAGCAACTAACGGATTACTCTATGGCATGGTCTATAATAATAGCAGTGCCTACGGCAATTTGTTCAGCTTCAATCCTGTATCGCTTATAGATTCAGTATTATTCGTGTTTAATCAAAATAACGGAGCTTCCCCTAAAGGAAGCCTTATACAAGCTTCGGATGGTTTGTTATATGGGATGACTAGTTTAGGCGGTACCAGCAGTAATGCTGCATACAGCGGGGTTATATTTCGTTGCGATACATCAGGGAAGCATGATACGGTGCTTTTTAATTTAGATGTTAATGGCCCATGCGGTGTCAATCCGGGAGGAGATCTTTTAGAAGTAATGACGGCATCATTAATTACAAAGGATAATAAATGTTTTGGAGATAGTGCAGGCTTGGCAATAATGCGTGTTAGAGGTGGCCATTATCCTTTAAAATATTCATGGAGCAATGGTGCAACTACCGATACAATTAAAGGATTGAAGGCAGGTAGTTATTCAGCAAGTGTTATAGACCTAAAGGGTATAACCTATAACTTTAATTTTACAATTAAGCAGCCACCACTATTAATAGATAGTATTAAGAAACAAACTAACATACTATGCTATGGTGGTAACAACGGTAATGTTTCAATTGCAGTTAAAGGCGGTACAAAGCCATATGTTTACGCATGGTCGGCAGGGCTGGGAACAAGTTCTTCGGTAAGCAATTTAATTGCCGGCTCATATACTTTTACTGCTACTGATTCAAATAGCTGTATTACTCCGGTTACAATTACTATTACTCAACCGCCACTGCTTAAAGACAGTACTGTAAGTTCAACGAATGTAAAATGCAATGGGTCTAATAGCGGTAAGGCAATAGTTGGTGTTATTGGAGGCACAACTCCTTATTCATATACATGGTCGCCATCTATTGCAACCAATGCCATTGCGAATAATATTATTGCTGGCACTTATACCTGTGTAATAAAAGATTTTAATAAATGCAGTACTACAGATACCATAACCATAACT
The DNA here is from genome assembly GCA_013289475.1 of Bacteroidota bacterium. GTDB lineage: Bacteria > Bacteroidota > Bacteroidia > JABEUT01 > JABEUT01 > JABEUT01. The sequence goes on along the minus strand of JABCZW010000003.1, from coordinate 29,391 downwards.
CAGCCCCCTAAAATTAATACAATAACATCGTATACTGCAACACCTTGTTCTAAGAATGTTGGTGCTGCAAGTGTCAGTGTTTCAGGTGGCGTATCGCCTTATATATATTCCTGGTCTAATGGTAATACAAATGCACTCGATACTGCGTTACCTGCAAGCTCATATACGTGTATAGTTACTGATTCTCTTGGTTGTACCAGGAGCCCGGTGGTGACCGTGCCCAATATAGGTGGACCTAAAGACAGCTTGAGCAGTTCTACTAACGTAAGTTGTAATGGTGGTTCAAACGGAACTGCTACTGTTTTTGTTTCTGGTGGAAAGTTGCCATATACTTATAATTGGTCTCCTTCTGGCGGAAGTAGTCTTATGGCCTCGGGGCTTATTGCAGGTGCCTATACTTTTACCGCTACCGATAGTATAGGGTGTACTGGTATTGTAGCCATAGTCATAACTCAGCCTCTACCGATAAGAGACAGTATTGCAATGCAGCATAATGTTAGTTGTTATGGTGGTAATAATGGTAATGCTAAAGTAGGAGTAACCGGGGGCACAACACCTTACTCGTATTCATGGTCTCCTTCGGGCGGAACAACTATGTTCCTGGATACTGCTATTGTTGGGACATATACATGCACCATAACCGATATAAATAAATGCACTGCAAGCCAGGTTGTGGTATCAGTTACGAGCCCGGCAGCAATAGTTATAGATACAATAGCTACAGTTACTAAATGCGGAAAACATACAGGTGCCGCAACAGTTATTGTTTCAGGTGGCGTAACACCTTATGCTTATTCATGGTCTCCGGGTGGCGAAACATCGGCTTCTGTTACAAATCTGGCAGAGGGCACATATACTTGTATAGTGATTGATTCTTTAAACTGTTTAAATACGGTAAATATAGTTGTGGCCGATACCGGCGGACCCAAAGTAGTGATTACACCAAATTCTTCAATTGCCTGTTACGGACAGAAAACAGGCAGTGCTGTTGTAAATGTAACCGGTGGAGTTTCTCCGTATACATACCAATGGTCCTTAGGTGCCGGAACAAATAGCTTTGCTATAAACCTTGCTGCCGGTGCCTATACCTGTGCTGTAACCGATTCGTCTGGCTGCACAGTACAGTCAGCAATTACAATAATGCAGCCGGCAAAACTGAATGTAATTACCCAGACAATTGGTGTTTGTTTTGGCTCATTAAGCGGGGGGGCTGCAATTGTGTATCCTTCAGGTGGTACATCTCCCTATACTTACAATTGGAGTACGGGCTCTACAACTGATTCAATAGCAGGCGTGGGTCCCGGCAGTTATGTTTGCACAGTTACCGACTTTAATGGCTGTAATACATCTGCTGTGCCTTATATTGGTGCTGCCGGCAAAATGAAAATAGACAGTTTTGTTGTACATGATGCATCGTGTAACGCTTGCAATGATGGCTGGATACAGGTATATGTTTCGGGTGGCGTTCCTCCCGGTGATACTGTTGAATATCATTATTCATGGAGTACAATTCCTGTTCAAACTACGGCCCTGGCAACCGGTATTGATACAGGGACATATTGTGTAAATGTAACAAGTTGGTATTGCGATGAAACTTTACCTTGTGATACCGCAATTGTGGTTGTGGGTATTCAAAATTTAAATAATTCCCTTCAGGGGGTAAAAGTTTACCCGGTGCCTAGCAATGGGTATGTAAATATTCAGATACCACGATTGGAGCAGGCCGTAATATCAATTTTTGATGAACTTGGGAATAAGGTGTATAATAAGCAAATAAATGCCGGCGCTGTAAATAATACTGAAAGCATTAATCTGAACTACTTGCCTAATGGTATTTATGCGTTGAAGATAACTAGCGATAAGGGCACTGTTATTAAAAAGATAGTGTTACAGAAATAGGTATTATATTCTCAGTTACTTTTAAGGACTTTTGAATGTGTTATGGACGTATCTATAATAATAGTTAATTATAATACATTTTATTTAACAAGCCGGTGTATCAGGTCGGTTTACCGGTATACGAGTGGGTTAGATTTTGAAGTTATTCTGGTGGATAATCGTTCCGCAGAATGTGATGCTGACTTATTTAAAAAGGAATTCCCGGGTATTACTTTGATTAAAAATCTCGAAAATTTGGGGTTTGCTAAGGGTAATAATATGGGTATAGAGGTATCGAAAGGAGATGCTATATTGTTGCTAAATAGTGATACGGAATTAATAGAGAATTCAGTTTTAATGTGTTATGAAAAGCTTAAACTTTTAAGTACTGAGACAGCAATAATTACTTGCAAATTAATATACCCGGATGGTTTAGTACAACGACAGTGTAGCTGCTTTCCGGGCATTGCCAATAATTTACTTGAATTAACGAGATTACATAAGTTGTTTTCCCGACAAAAAAGAGCTAAGATTATGCTGGGGTTTTATTTTAACCATGAAACGGATATAATGCCCGATTGGGTTTGGGGTACTTTCTTTATGTTTAAAAGAGATGTGATTAAAAGTTTGCCCGGTAAAAAACTTAATGAAAAATATTTTATGTATTGCGAGGACATGAAGTGGTGCTATGATTTCTGGAAAATAGGAAAAACTATTTATTATTACGCCGGCACCAAAGTTATTCATTTAGTGGGGCAATCAGTGAGCGAAAGCATATTTAAAATAGATAGTATAATAAAGAATGAAATGGATTTTGTGGCCGAAACCCATAATCGTATCTATGCCTTTTTTTATAGCATAGTTAAGAGTCTGAATGTTTTATTTTCATCTTCACGCAGTAATAGAATTATGTACTGTAAAACATATTTGAAATACGCAATAAGTAAATAACTGGCAGTTCGTATGTTAATTTTTTAATGTTTTGTACGCATGCCTGAACCCTTTATTTAGGTATAGCCCGCATAACATATTATAGAGGCTAAATAGGGTAGAGTCTTTTACTTTCAAATTCTCTAATAAAAAAGTAAGATTTACTAAAACGGATAATGGGATATTACCGGATAGAAGTTGTTTAATAGTTTTCTTGACCTTCAAATTAAAAGAATCACTCTTATTTACAGGAGTGTTTTCGTAATATAGCCGTTCTTCTTTTCTGAAGGGAAAAAGCTCACAAAGCAATACGAAACCCTGTACGCCTGTGTATTGGCGGGCCAGCCATTTCTTCATTACTATAACATGTTTGTCATTATCAAGGTTTAAATTAGATGTGTCGAATAGTAGTTGAAACCCCATTCCTTTAACCTTTAAAGTAAGTTCCTGATCTTCACATCCTGCAAATGGAAATGATTCATTAAACCCGCCAATCTCCTTAAAATCTTTTGTCAGTATACTTAAATTAAAACTTGCTAATGACGCAGGAGAATAAATGTTGTCAGTCTTTTTATTGGTCCCGGCATTCTGAACCTGGTAATCATTCTCTTTGGTTTTGTAATCATGCATGAGAAGATACCTGCCAAATGGAATATTTTTAAATATTGGGAGTATGTCCGGGTTATATTGCCGCGAGCCTGAAATTAACGATCGTGGGTATTGAGCATGAAGTGCAATATGTTTCTCAATACAAGTTTCACCAATTAAAATATCATCATCTATAAATAATAATAGTTCATTTTTTGCGGCTTGCGCCCCTGTATTTCTCGCACTTGCGGCTCCCTTACCTTTGTTTTTGATTATTATAAGGTTTGGGTATCTTTGTGTTAAGTTTTCGGGTAAGTTATCTCCATCATTTACTATAATAACCTCAAAACTATTTAGTGGATATTTTTGCTTATCATAAATGTTTGAAACTGTTTCTTCGAGTATTGAAGCACGGTTCTTGGTTGGAATAATTATACTTACATTCATGATACTGCAAAAATATTAAAAATGATTGGGTGTCAGCGTAAATAATATAGTATGCATGTAGTTCATGTTATTGCAAATAATTCTTCAGTTCCGTACCTTAACTGGTTTACTGACAGGCTAAAGAACTATACAGGTATTAAGTTTTCATTTATTGTTCTTTATCCTGAAAAGCCGGAAATGATGAAGGAAATGGAATTGCGTGGCTGTGAATGTTATTGGGTGGAATTTGACAGTGATAAGAGAAAATCGGGTATGATAAAGGCTTTATTTAAGCTATACAAGCTTTTCAAAAAACTTAATCCCGATGTAGTAAATGCACACCTGTTTGATGATTCCTTGCCTGCCTTACTTGCAGCCAGGTTTGCTGGGGTAAAACGCAGAGTTATACGTAAACAGGATACCGCCTATCATTGGTTATATGCGCCGCAGTGGGTATGGGCCGATAGATTCAATAATAACAATGCAACTCATATTATAGCAATTAGTGAAGAGGCAAAGAAATTTGTAATTGAAAAGGAAAAAGCTTTACCATCAAAGGTATACATGATACATAATGGCATTCCGCTTGATGAGTTTACAAGGCAGGATAAGGAAACTATAGAATCTTTCAAGAAAAAATTTGAGCTTGAAGGTAAAATTGTATTGGGTACTATAGCCCGATTTATTGAATGGAAAGGATATAAGTACATTATTGAAGCAGCAAGAATTCTGGCAGCAAAAAATATAAACTTCAAGTTTTTATTGATAGGAGAGGGCGAACAGAAGAAAGAGATGCAGGATTTGGTGGATAAGTATAAATTGAATGAACATATTGTTTTCACAGGGTGGGTAAACAGGAAAGATATTCCATCGCTATACGGTGTAATGGATTTATACGTGCATGCAGCTATTATGGAACCATTTGGTTTTGTTGTAAGCGAGGCTATGGCGAACGGAGTGCCTATAGTTACAACCAAAACAGGTGCCGCCGCCGATGTGTTGAAACATAAAGAGACATGTTATTTTGCTGAAGACAGAAGCCCGCAAAGCCTGGCTGATGGGATAGAGTGGATGATTAATAATCCTGAGTTAAGAGAAAAGATGAAAGGAGAGATAAAGCAATTAGCTGAGCAGAATTTCGATATAGATAAAATGCTTGAGAAACATATTTTATTATATAAAGGAGATCTGAAGGTATAGATTCAACTTCTGCTAAAACCTAATAATACAGGGATTTTTTGTAGTGCTCTGCCTAAAATGTAAAATGGTGAAGCTGCAAAGGCCTTAAAAAAATATCTTATAGCTCTTCCTGGATTTTTGGCATCTTTGTACCAGCTTCCTGAAACCGTAAAATAAATATTCGCTATTACTTTTCTTCGGAAAGCACTTTTAGGGACAAGATTGGTCTCTATTATTTTCTTTGCTATATATTCTTCATCATGCTCAAGCAGTGCTATTTTTTTGCTCATACTTCCCGGAGTATCCCTGTATTTCACGAGTGATTCCGGTATATATGCACCGATTGCATTAGCTGCTAATTCTATTTTCATATACCTGTCGGCACAATTTGACAGGTTTACATCAAACTTTAGCTTTTCTTTAAAAAGTGATGCCTTGCCTATTACATTTGACGGTAGGGTAGGTATTACTTCCTTTTGCCATAATAGCGCTTCCTTAAGCAAGTTTGCCGAATCAATACCTTTCTGGACTTTTACTTCATTCAACTTACTATCACAATTTATTACGTCCGAATAAACAAAGTCAATCATCGGATTGTTGCTAAGTACTTCGTATTTGCGTTGTAAAGCATTCGGTAGTAAATAATCGTCGGCATCCAGAAAACCCATATACTTCCCGGTTGCATCTGTAATGCCCGCATTTCGTGCAGCAGATACACCCTTATTCTGCTGATCAATAAGTTTAATTCTACTGTCTGTCAGAAAAGTACCGACTATTTCTTTGGTGTTATCAGTGGAACCGTCATTTACAATTATGAGTTCCCATGAAGTAAATGTTTGCTTAATAACCGAAGACACACTGTCGGTAAGGTAGGCAGATGCATTGTAGGCCGGAATTATAATTGTAATTTCAGGTTCCATGCTTGTTTGTACTGAAGCAAAAATATCAAAGAGCCCGCTATAAATACGTATCTTCACCAAAGATTATAAACATTTTAGCTTGATAATCAGAGATAGGCGCAAGATATTGTTTATTACACAGTGGCAGTTTGAAGATGCTCTCATTCAGACGTATACCTTGCCCTACATACAAATTATTCAAAAAATCACTTCAGCGCCTTGTTATTTGGTTTGTGTCGATAAGAGTATTAGTAAGATTAAAGCAAGTAAAAAAGGATCTGTTATAGTTATAAGCCTTCCAGCCAATAATGGTGGTCTGTTTATGGGTTGGGGATTAAATATTCTTTCGCTTTTAAGGTTAATTAAAAAAAGAAAAATAACGCATCTGCATCCCTGGTGTACACCTGCTGGTGCAATAGGTATAATTCTTAAATTCTTAAATAAGAAACTTAAACTTACCATTGACAGTTATGAGCCACATGCTGAAGCCATGGTTGAAAATGGTACATGGTCTAAGTCGGGCCTGAAATATAAAGTACTTTCTTATTTTGAGAAGCGAGAGGCCAAAATTGCCGATAATCTTGTTTTTGCTGCTCCGGGAATGCAAGACTATATTCAAAAGAGGTACGGCATCGTAGCTAAAAACTACTTTGTAAAACCCGCTTGTGTTGACCTTGATTCCTTTTCTGATAAAGCAATAAAGGGTGCACAACTTATGAGTGAGCTTAACTTTAATGGCAAAATAGTTTGTGTGTATGCAGGTAAGTTTGGCGGAATATACCTGGAAGAAGAATCGTTCAGGTTTGTTAAAAGGTGTGAGGATTATTGGGGGAAAGATAAATTCCGATTCTTGCTTTTGAGTAATGTGGAGGATAATTATGTTTATGAGAACATTCATAAACAAGGAATTTCGGCGGGTACAATTACAAAGTTGTTTGTACCCCACAATCAAATTGCAAAATATTTAGGCCTTGCCGATTTTGCTATTTGCCCTGTTAAACCTGTGCCTACAAAACTGTATTGTTCACCTATTAAAGATGGAGAGTACTGGGCATTGGGTTTGCCTGTAGTTATTACCGAGAACATTTCAAACGATTCGGAAATAATTGCAGAAAATAATGCCGGCGCTATTCTTAGAACTTTTGACGATGCAGGATATGAAGCTGCCATAAAACAGATTGATTCAATTATCTCAGTTAAGAGTAGGGCGGAAGTATATGCTAAAATTCGTCCATTGGCTGAAGAGTACCGTAATTTTACTATTGCAGAAGAAGTCTATAAAGCTATTTATGCCTCAGTATGATGCGGCTGGTGCGGATGTTTTGGAGCATACACCATGTAATAAATTATCGGCAAAATTAACAGGACTAATATAGTTGCTGAAACAAGTCCCCCTATCATTACAATAGCAAGTGGCTTCTGCGCTTCGGATCCTATACCTGTACTTACTGCCGCAGGGAATAGGCCCACCATGTCTATTAATGCAGTCATTACAACCGGGCGTACCCTTTCACGCACACCATTATGTATTGATTCCAGTAAACTTTGTTTTTGCTGCAGATTTCGTTTGAATTGTACAATAAGTATTACCCCATTCTGAATACAGACTCCGAATAAGGCAATAAAGCCAATACCGGCAGAAATACTAAAGTTGGTACTGGTTACTAAAAGGGCAAATATTCCACCGATTAATGCAAAGGGAACATTTAATAAAATAATGGTCGAGTCCCTTAAATTGCCGAATGTCATGAAGAGAATGAGGAAAATTAAGAGCAGACTTACAGGAACAACCTCTTTAAGCCTGGTTACAGCCCTAACCTGGCTTTCGAATTCTCCGATCCAGGCTATTTTATAGCCCTTGGGAACCGTAACATTTTTTGTTCTTAATTGAGCTTCGGCAATGGCACTTCCCATATCTCTGTCTCGAACCGAAAATTTCACTGCAATTACACGCTGATTACTTGCCCTGTATATTGAGCTTATACCTGTTTTTTGCGTGATTGTTGAAATAAGCTTCAAAGGCACTTCGCCACCATTAAGTGTTGGCACCATAAGGTTGCCTAATTCTTCCGGAGTACGTCTGAATTCAGGGGCATAACGTACCCTGAGTTCAAATAATCTTTCGCCCTCAAATACCTGGGTTGCAGCTTGCCCGCCAATAGCCATTTGCACAACTGCATTAGCGTTTGCTGTATTTACACCGTATAAGCCCATTTTATCCTGCTCAAGGTCAATATCAAGTTCAGGTTGTCCAAGATTCCGAAGTATTCCCAAATCTTCAACACCTCTTATTTTTTTTAGTGTGTCAAAAACCTGTGCAGCTTTTTCATTTAATACAGAAAAATCGGCGCCTGATATTTGACAGCCCAGTGAAGCATTCATACCTGATACAGCTTGCTCTACATTATCACGTATAGGTTGAGAGAAATTAAATACTACTCCAGTATGCTTATTGACCAGCAGCGCATTCATTTCATCAATAAGCGAATCTTTACTTATATCTCGTTTCCATTCTTCTTTAGGGTATAATATAACATCGCACTGTATGTCGGAGAATGATTCAGGATCTGTTCCATCATCGGGTCTGCCTGTTTGTGACACAACAGTCTTAACCTCCTTGAAACTTTTTAATTCTTTGCGCATGCTATCTGCCAGTGCTGAAGAATTTCCCAGCGCCACTCCCAACGGAGTCTGCGCCTTTACCCAAAGTGCGCCTTCATCAAGGTGCGGCAAAAATTCTGAGCCTAAAAACTTAGCGATATATAAACTTCCTCCCAATAATAATATGGCGAGGGCGAGGCTTGTGCGCCTGTGCTTAAATGTGTAGGTGAAAAGCTTAATATATCCCTTCTCAAGGCCACCAACAATAGGGTTATGTTTTTCATACACATTTTTATTAAGTAACATATGTATCAATACGGGCACCAGTGTGAGTGTAAAAATAAGGGCGCCTAATAATGCGAAGCCAAGGGTATAAGCTAAAGGCGAAAATATTTTTCCCTCTACATTTTCAAAAGAAAAGATTGGTATTAATGCGGTAATAATAATAAGCTTCGCAAAGAGTATGGCTTTCCCCATTTCCATGGTGGTGTTTTTTATCCAACCCATTTTTGCCCGCTTATTGAATTTCTCTTTACCCAGTTCCTTGTATTTCTGGTCAAGCATAACAAAACAGCCTTCGACCAGGACGACGGCCCCATCTATTATTATACCAAAGTCAACCGCACCAAGTGAAAGCAGGTTTACAGGCATGCCTTTTATAAGCATGCATATAAATGCAAATAAGAGAGAAAGTGGCACAATAATGGCTACAATTAAAGTTGCTCTCCAATCGGCCATAAATAAAAAGACAAGGGCTATTACAAGAATAATTCCTTCGAATAAATTGTGTAAAACTGTACTGGTGCAATAAGTTATAAGTGTATTGCGATCATAAAACGGAACAATTTTAACATCAGCCGGAAGTATAGAAGTATTTAATTCATCGATTTTAGCTCTTACCGATTTTAATACTTCCTGCGGATTTTTGCCTTTACGCATTACTATAACCCCCTCCACTATATCATTTGCAGTATCCATACCTACCCGGCCCAGGCGAGGCATATAGTTTACGCGCACATCTGCCACGTTCTTAACAAGTAGCGGTACGCCATCCATGTTTTTAACAATAACATTTTTAATCTCGTCAATACTGTTAAGCAATCCTATCCCCCTGACTACAAAAGAAATTTCTCCTTGCTCAATTACATCACCCCCAGCATTTATGTTACTGTTCGAAACGGCATTATATACATCCAATGCGGTTATGTTGTATTTACGTAATAAATTTGGGTTTACATCAATCTCGTATGTTTTAGTCGGGCCCCCATACGTATTTACATCGGCAACGCCTTCAATAGATTTTAAATTCCTTTCTATTATCCAGTTTTCAATGGTCTTTAATTCCATTGCTGATTTATACTTGCTCTCAACCGAAAACCTGAAAATTTCATCAGTAGGGCCATAGGGCGGTTCAACTTCAGGTTGCACGCCTGTAGGTAATTGAACATTGCCCAACAGGTCCATTACTTGAGCGCGGGCGTGATAGTCATCAACGCCATCGTTAAAAATTATGGTTATTTGAGAAAGCCCGAACATGGTGGTAGAGTGAATGGAGGTCTTTTCCTGAACAGAGTTCATGGCTAACTCTATAGGTATTGTTACCTGTCTTTCAACTTCCTGCGCACCCCTTCCTTGCCATTGGGTAATTATAATTATTTGTGTATTGGTAATATCCGGGTATGCTTCAATAGGGGTTCTGCTGTATGCAATGGCTCCCAGTATGCCAATAATAACCGTAGCGAAAAGAATAAATATTTTATTCTTTAAAGAGAAGGCAACTATGTTCTTTACAATCTTGTTCATTTAAAGCGACAATTATTGTCCGTATACATAGAGGCTGTTTTTACAAACCACCACTTCGTTCGGCTGTAATCCTTTGGTTACGTATGCTATTGATTCGTTCGTCCCCTCAATAGATATCATTCGCTTTTCAAATTTGTTATTGCCTTTCGATACCATTACGTAATAATCATTATCGTAAAATACCAGGGCCTCCTTTGGAACCGCTATTGCTTTTTTATGCTTATCAATATGAACATTCACAGTAGCAAACATCCCCGATTTTAGAAGGCCTTTTGAGTTGTCAAGTACTATCCTTGCCTGCATGGTACTGGCAGATGAATCGAGCATATTGGCAATTTTTGAGATCGTTCCCTTAAGCTTTTTATCAGGATATGCCACTGTGGTTATATCTGCTGAATCGCCCTCAACTACCTGGGGAATGTCGTTTTCGTAAACATTGGCCAGAACCCAAACAGTTTTCAGGAATGAAATTGTAAATAATGGATTAGTGTTATCAGGACGTATGTTCATTCCTTCATTAATGCTTTTCGATACCACATAACCATCAATTGGAGAAGTGATAGAATAAAAAGCATTAGTATCGGTAGAGGACACTTTATATGTTTTGAGATATGTTTCTACTGTTTTAAGATTAGCAACAGCAGAATTATAATCATTTTGTGCCTGCATAACATCTTTCTCCGAATATACCTTTGTGCTATAAAGCTCCCTGGCAATATCCAGGTTTCTTTTTGCTGTTTTTAATTGGCCCTCTGCTATTGCATGCTGCCCTTCGTAATTACTAACGTCACCACTTTTCAGAATGGCAAGAGTTTGCCCTTTGGTTACATAATCACCTTGCGAAACATTTACCTTGATTACATTTCCGCTTACAAGGCTGTAAACAGGTGATAAATAATCTTTATCGAAAGATACTTTACCACTTAGCACAAGATCGGTAGTTTCTTCCTGAATCTTTACTGTGTCAATGGTAATCTGCTTCATCTGAATTTGATTCAATTCAACCAAATTTGAATCTGTAGGCTGTTCGCTTGCTATCGGTACATCTCTTTTGCATCCGTCAAAGAGAAAGGTTAGCAATACTATTATCGGGAGTATTTTACGTAACATATATTATTTAATTATATCTATACCGGTTGTGTAATTGAGGTTGTGAATGGCATTAAAATATTGCATGCGTAGGTTTATCAGGTTAGTCTTACCATCAATATAAGTAGTGGTTTCACTTAAAAAATCGAGCAGGCTTATGTATCTTTTTTCATAATTGGTAAAAGCATTGTTCATCATATCTTCAAGGCTCTGTTCGTAGTGAGAATCTATTTGGCTTAACTGACAGTTAAGGCGGTACAGGTTGCAAAATGAAGTGGTAACCTGGCTTTCAACTGTAATTGAAATAAGGCTGTCGTTTATCTGTGCCTGCGATTTGCCATACCTGGCGGCAGTTATGTTCCATTGGTTCCTGCTGAAAACCGGCAAGTCTATACTTGCCGATATACCCCAGTAACTTGGCACAACTGATCCTGCACCAATATTTTCTACTCCCAATGTAAGGTCGGGTATGGCAGTGGCATTCTGTAAAGAAAGATTTTTGTCATTGTATTCTATTCCAGTGTGTGCCAGCATAAGGTCCGGGCGATTTTTCTTTGCACTATCCACCAATACCTGGTAGGCAGGTAGCTGTATTGAGCTCGGAATAGTAAGGGTTGCTACTACATATGTTTTTCCGGGATAGGCAAGTAATATCCTTAAATCCTGCTCATCATTATTTATAGCTTGCTGACTTGTTGTTTCCTGAGCAATTACGTCCTGGTACTGTGCCTGTAATCTTATTACATCGTTACCTGCTGCATTTCCTTTACTATATAATATCTGGGTTATTTCCACCAGGTGCTTAATTTTAGATTCCTCGGACTGATACATTTTTACAAGGCTTTGGTTATTGTAAAGGTCAGACAGATCGGTGTACATTTGGTATTTCAGGCTTCTTAATAAATCGGCAAGCTGAAATTGAGACTCTTTAGCACTAACCTTAGCCAGTTTGGCTGTGGCGCTGTGCCGCCCGCCAATGGTTAATAATTGTTGTAATTGTATTGTATTATCTACTTGCCCCTGTGAGGGATAGTTATTATCAAAAAACTTTTTACTGTCCTGGTTATAAAGAGTTGTTCCGTAATAAATATTTGGGTTATACCAGAGCTTTGCCTGAAGGTAATTGGCTTCTGCAATTTTACTATCATATTGAGAAATAAGCAAGCTCAGATTTTTACTTACAAACCTTTGCTCAGCCTCGGGTATAGAAATATGAACCGTATCAAGATTAAACTCTACAGGAGTTTGCGCCCAAAGACAAGAAGAAATCAGAAAATAAATTAAGGTTAATGAATAGTTGGGTTTCACAGCGCATTTTTTACTGGTGCAAATATAATACCACGTAATGAGCGGAAGCGCGCATTGGCATTAGAAAGACATTAGTTTTTTCTAATGTGTCTAATACGGCGTTAAAAAATGTTAAAACAGTTTTTTTATAGAAAACATACGAAAGTAATTTGTAAGTTTTATACCGGGAAGCGCACCCGGAATACTGTTCCGTTGCCAATATTTGATTCAACTTCTATTTTACCGTTGTGCAAACGGATGATCCTGTCGGTTAAATAAAGCCCGATTCCTGAGCCTGCAAATGACTGGGCATTGGCAGCCCGGTAAAATGGCCGGAATATCTTTTCCATGTCATCTTTGTCAATACCTATTCCACAGTCTTTAATTGAAATAATGGCCTCATCATCTGTGTATTGAAGGGTACAATAAACTTCTTTGTTATTTGAAAATTTTATGGCATTTCTTAAAATGTTGCTTAATGCTATAAATAAAAGGCGCCTGTTACCCAGTATGGTACAATTATTTAAATCAACCGGGGTGCCATAATCTACTTTTACAAGGCTGTTTTCCGGCTTGCCCCATTCATCTGTTACTTCCCATAATAGCTCATCAATGCGTATCTGCTGAAGAGCACTATTATCGAGATTAATGTGAGCAAGCTCAAGTAGCGTGCTCATTATTTCATTAAGTTTTTCCGCTTCCTTTACAATGTTGCTTAGTGTGTCTTTATACTCTTCCGTTTCACGTGGATTTCTTAAGGCTATTTCAGCATTCCCTAATATGGATGTAATAGGAGTCCTTAATTCATGCGAGGCATTCATTATAAATGATTGCTGTGCCTGGAAGGATTGTTCAAGGTGCTCCAGCAGGTTATTAACGGTAATTGATAACTGGTTTATTTCATCGTGGCTTATTTTACCCACAGGTAAGCGCTTATTAAGACTAGTGGCGCGTATGATTTTTATATTGTCAATTATTCTGTTTATCGGGCTAAGTGCAATAGTCGCAAACAATCTTCCCAGAAAAAATGTAATAACCAGGGAAAGAAAAAAGGTAAAGAACATAATGATGGATAGGTTCTTCATGTTTTCTTTACCCACATCATCAGTTGCTGAAACGATTACAACAAAATTTCCTGAATTATCAATGTAATAGATACCAACTACCTGCTGGTTTTTTAAGGCAAAGCGCAGCTTTTTATTTTGTATGACTTCTCTTATCTGTTCTTTCGACCATCGGGCAGTATCTTCCTTAATAAATACAGGCTGATAGCTATCGTTATAAATGCTTACTATTTCATTAGATAAGGACTGGGGGTATTTTTTGAGTACTTCGTTAAAGTTTTCCTTGGTCATATTATCCTGGGCAAGGTAAAACTCACCTGCAATAAACGCCCTATCCTCTAACTTTTCGTAAAAGCTTATTTTTCTGTTGCCGTCTTCAAGTAAATAAATACCTATAAGAACGCACAATAGAACAACCCCGAATAAGAATGTAAATTGTAACGATAGTTTGTTCTTGACTTTCATCTGTTAATCTTTCAAAACATAACCCATACCTATTACAGTATGAATAAGTTTTTTTGAGAACCCTTTGTCTATTTTACTTCTGAGATAATTAATATAAACGTCAATAAGATTAGTACCCCTGTCGAAATTAATACCCCAAACAAATTCAGCTATAAAGGTCCGGGATAATACCCTGCCTTTATTTGTAATAAATACTTCCAGTAAAGTAAATTCTTTTGCTGTCAACAATATTTCCTTCCCTTCTCTGAAAACTGTTTTTTTGTGATAATCTACAACCAGGTCTCCGGCTGAATATATTTTGCCGGGTGTTGATGCCATTTGTCTTCGCACAAGTGCCTTGATTCTTGCCAGCAGTTCTTCAAAATGAAAAGGTTTTGTCAAATAATCGTCAGCACCGCTTTCAAGCCCTTCTACCTTATCATGTACCGTTCCAAGGGCCGTAAGCATTAAAATAGGCAGATCTTTTTTATTCCGGCGTATATATTTGCAAACTTCAAAGCCATTAAAATGGGGGAGCATTACATCCAGTATAACAAGGTCAAAATCTTTTTCAATTGCAATAGTTTTCCCACTCTGCCCGTCATAAACAGCAGTTATGTTGTGCCCTTGTTCTTCGAGCCCCTTTTTTATAAAACCTACAACTTCGGGCTCATCTTCAATAAGTAAAATATTCATTACCTGTTGCTTGTTTAATGCAAAACTACGCTTAACACGTTTGCTTATTTAAACATTAGAGAATTTTAATGTGTAAGATGCCAGCCATAAGCAATTTTGTTAAAAAACGTTAAATAAAAAAACCCGGCACTACTGCCGGGTTTTTTTACGTTTTCATGTGGGTAATATATTATTACTTGGCTGCTTTAGTTTCTTTGGTTTCCGGTTTCTTTTTTGCAGGAACCTTCTTCACTTCTTTTTTGTCTTCTTTTTTAGCTTCTTTTTTTTCGGCTTTTTGCTGTTCAGTAACAATTTTTACCGGAGTATTAGCAAAAGAAATACCTATAATTAGAACCATTGCGGCGGTAAGTATGCTGAATTTTTTCATAACGTTGGTGTATTGTTAGTTAATTACTGAAGCAAAATTAAATGATTTAGATGAAGAGAAAATGAAGAAGATGGAATACAATTAACATTACTCTTTTAATAAAGCCCCGGAACCCTTTATGGTTGCATGTATCAGCGGAGAGCCTGAATAATAAATATTGCCTTTTTGATATATTGATGCATCTAACTGGGTTGATGCGTTGACATGGCAATCGCCGGTGCTTGTGGTTGAAATAAAAGTATATAAACAATTCAGGTTGTTACAATATACAAAACCGGTACCACTGAAATAGGTGCAAAGAAACTGGTTGGTTTTACCATTAAGTGTAAGGTCACCAGAGCCAAATAAATGCCCCTCAATTTGTAATGTATTTACATTCAGGTTAATATCGCCGGCACTCAGGGTTTGAACTTGCAATGTGTCAGTGTTTATTGTATCGAGACCGGATACATTGCCTACCCCCGCATTAGTTATATAGGTAACCCGTGGCATAGTAACATATACGTTTATAATGCTTTTTTTATAACTCCTTAACCAGTCGCAATTGTTATTGTTCTTTAGCGTAAGTATATTATTTACAACTGTTGCCGATATGTTATGTACCAGGTTACTGCCACCCTGTATAATAACCTGTTCCGTATTCCTTATCGAAATAATAAGGTTGATATTATCCTTAACTATAACTTGTTCGAAATAAGGTAAAACATTAGTGCGGTTTTCTTCAGTTGGCAAACCTGCCGATTCAAAACAATCGCATATCGGCCCTTTATGGCACGATACTATACCCAAGGCAGATAATAGAAGCAATATTGTTTTAATGTTCTTCATTATAACTTGTATCCAAGCCCCCATTCAACATAGTCGGCACTTGCAAAGTGTGCAAGTAAAGATATATTGGCAATAAGGTGTTCATTTATATAATAACGTATACCAAGGCGGTTATACTCATAACCATGGCCTGTACTTTTAGTATAAGCGTAAGCTCCGACCTCAATGGGTAGGGCTAATTTGCCAATAGTTAATTCATAACCTGCTTTAATACCAATTTGCGTGTTTTCAATAGGGCTGTTTAAATGAATTGAATCATTAGCCAGGTTAACCTTGTTTGCATTGTTGTAAAAAACATCTATTCCTCCCCCAATTTTGCTTTTGGCATTTATAGTATGGTAGGCAGTATATGAAAATGTAACTGCTCCATATTGGTTCCCTCCAGGAGGCTCAACTTCTGATATTCCAATGGCCGCATAAAATTCATGTGAAATGCCATTGTATTTGTTTGTGTCAATATGTGGCTTTATGGCAACATTTTTAGGTCCATCAATAGAATATGACAGACCTGTATTTAAGGTGATAAGGTTTATGCCCAGGTTCGGTGTTTTAAATGATCCGTTTGAGCAATGTGTAATACCAAACCCTGTTTCAATGCGTAGTTTATCTGACAGGTAGTAATGATTGGTAAGCCTTATATTAATTATTGTATTTATGTGCGTACCAATAAGTATATCCTTATGATTTGTTTCCTGATTAAAAGTTACCGGCAAATAGGCCAGACCAATACCGGTACGCAGGTATAATTTTTCCCTGTAACTGCGCTGAAGATGGAAGTTTATAAATGGGTAAAGCCCAATTTCATTACCCAGTTGTGCAGGGTTCCCCATCCACGCATAAAAAAAAGCTATACCCGTTTCTCCGCAATGATAATCTTGTTGCCACACCTTGTTTCCGGTTGGTTTAAAAAGATAATCGCCTTCTAATGCGGGTACGTGTGCTTTTATAAGCACGTTCATTCCTTCAGTATAAACAGGTAGTATTATGCCATAATGTACATTAACACTTATCCATGAACGGCTACGAATACTATCCTGCCCGATGCTTTGCCTGCTGAATATTAAAATGGCTAGTAAGGGAATGAGAGCTTTGCCCCGCATGGTTATTAAGAATTTTTTGCGGGATCTTTTTTGCGTAGAACAGGAACCGGGGGTCCAACACCAGATTTAAGAGTGGGTAAGGAGTCAGTTTTCCAGCGAAAGCTTTGTACCATGTTATAAATATCTTTCTTAAGAAACTCTAATACAGGTGCAAGAGAATCTTTGTTAGGAACAGAATAGAAATAAAGGGCGCCTCGTATAAAGTTTTTTGTGCTGTCGGTAAGATAAAACTGAATGTTTGAGGCTGCATTGCCTTGTATATCATATATCAAACCATAAACATGGTCTTTTGTATTCATTACTGTACTTTCATTTATTGCCGATGCTTTAACTTCATGCTTAACGGCAAACATCCTGCATTCTTCAAGGTACTGATTCAGATTATTGTTCACCACTTTATAACTCAGGTAAATTTTGCCTTTAAAACGAGGAAAAACTATATTCAGCCAGCACGGTTCGGCATTGGGTTCATCATCGTTAACTACCTGGGCATAACTAGGATAGCTGAAAGTAAATGGGCATGAAGAATTGTATGTCACATATGTTCTTTCCGGGAAAGTAATTCTAAAATACCCTTTTCGCTTTGGTGTATATGAATCATTGTCCATACACGATGTTAAACAAAGTATTAATAGTATGCCGATTAACAGTTTCATGCCCAAACAAAGAAATTATTTTGAATTATTAACGCGGCAAACTTAATCAAAAGAATAATGGGTTTTTATGACCGCTATTTTGTAAAAAAGCCTCTTAATTGTATCATTTTCCAAAAAAGTAATAAATTTGAGCCCTGTATAAATCATTAATTCAATTTTTATTATGAACATTTTTGTATCAAACCTTAACTTTAAGGTTCGCAATGAAGACCTGAAAAATTTATTTCAGCAGTATGGAGAAGTAGTTTCTTCGAAAGTAATTACCGACAAATTCTCAGGAAGATCCAGGGGTTTCGGTTTTGTAGAAATGAAAAATGACTCAGATGGCCAAAAGGCTATTGATGAGCTTAATCAAAAAGAGTACGAAGGCAGAAGTATTTCTGTTTCGGTTGCAAAGCCAAGAGAAGAAGGCTCAAGGCCAAGTCATGGCCACAGGCATGACAGCATGGCGGAGTAAGTAAATACGCTATAAACTTAAAGAGGGAACAGGCTTCATACTGTTCCCTCTTTTTTTATCATATTATAAAGAATGTAAAGCAAAAAACCACGTAAAAACTTTCTTACATGGTTCTTTTTAAAAGCTAAGCTATTTGTCGGGGAGACGGGATTCGAACCCGCGACCTCACGCACCCCAAGCGTGTACGCTAACCGGGCTGCGCCACTCCCCGAAGATTTTTGGTGGAATATTAAAATATTCCTTATCTTCACCCGACTTTTCTTTAGAGAATAGTGCTTAGGGATGCATTTATACACAAACTCTAAAGGAATTAATTTTGCAAAAGTATATTTTTTTGAAATGAAGTAATTATTTTTATTGCACATGCGTTTTTTATTGATTGCATGCCTCATCTTTACCCTAGGCACTGAAGCATATGCACAACAAGTTAAAATTTCCGGCTACGTAAAAGATGCCACCAATGGTGAAACATTGCCTGGCGTAAGTGTTTATGTAGATGAACTAAAAGAAGGTGCTGCCACCGACTTAAATGGCTATTATCAATTCTCGGTTGCTGCCGGTTCATATCACCTCCATATTTCACTTATAAGTTATAGGGACACAGTTATTGTCATTAAAGCAAATAAGGATATTAAAATAAATATGAACCTTATTTCTAATTCTATAAGTGCAAAAACTGTTAATGTAATTGGGTTAAAAGCCAATAATAATGTAGAGAGTGCAAAAATGGGCACTATTACCCTCGAAGCAAAGGACCTTAAAACAATACCCGTATTTTTTGGAGAGCAGGATATATTAAAAGTAATACAGCTTTTACCCGGTGTGCAAAGTGCCGGCGATGCCAATACCGGTTTTTATGTACGTGGCGGCGGACCAGACCAGAACCTAGTTTTAATTGATGGGGCAACAGTATATAATGCAGGACACTTGCTCGGGTTCTTTTCCATTTTTAATTCAGATGCTATTAATTCTGTGTCGCTTATTAAAGGCGATATGCCTGCTAATTATGGCGGACGTATTTCATCGGTACTTGATATCTCTGCCAAAGAAGGCGATATGCAACAAATACATGCCAGTGGTGGTATAGGACTTATAGCTTCGCATATTACAGTACAGGGACCAATTAAAAAAGATACTGCAGGTTTTATTATTTCAGCGCGCCGTACTTACCTCGATTTGTTTTTGAGGAAACCTATTGTTCCGGCGTCCTCGGCTTTTTCAGGCACCAGTTATTACTTCTACGATCTTAACGCTAAAATAAATTACAGGTTTTCTGCAAAAAATCAACTTTCAATTACTGCTTATTACGGGCAGGATGATTTTACTTTTAGCGATGCCCAGGTTGGATTCAGTACAAAAGTGCCATGGGGTAATGGAATAGCTTCACTTAACTGGAACCATATTTTTAGTGATAAATTGCTTTCTACCACATCGCTTAATTATACATCGTATACTTTTAGTTTTTCAGGAGCTGAGAACGGATTTAATTTTACCTTATTCTCCGGTATACATGATTATCATTTCAAACAGAATTTCGACTGGATACCCAGCAAAAAGAATCATTTAAAATTTGGTGTTGAATATACTCTGCACGTATTTATACCGAGTGCCATTTCAGCCCAGGAACCGAGCGTTAATTTTAGCACGAAAGATGTGGTGCACTTGTATGGTAATGAAGCCGGTGCATATGTAACTGATGAGTATTCGATAACTGATCTTTTAAAAGTTGAAGGCGGATTACGTTATTCTATCTTCCAGCAAATTGGGCCATTTACCAGGTATAATGAAAATGCACAGGGGCAAATAACAGATACTATTAATTATAAAACATTACAGAATGTTGCATTTTATGGAGGATTGGAACCACGGATTTCTGCACGATATACTCTAACAGAGAACTCATCAATCAAAGCTGGTTTTAGCCGAAACTATCAATATATTCACCTGGCTTCTATCAGTTCTATATCATTACCGACCGATATTTGGGTGCCATGCACTTCCTTAATACCTCCTTCGGTGGGCGATCAGTATGCTATAGGCTATTACCACAATTTTAAAGAAAATGCGTATGAGTCTTCCGTTGAGTTGTATTATAAGCACATGACAAACCTTATTGAATATAAAGACGGTGTTACACCTGAAGCTAATGCCAGTGCTGACCCTGATGAAAACTTTACACTTGGAACCGGCCAGGCTTACGGTGCTGAGTTCTTTTTGAGGAAGAAAGTTGGGAAACTTAATGGGTGGATTGGCTATACACTATCGTGGACCTCTGAAAACTTTCCGGGCTTAAATAACGGACAAACCTTTTATGCAAAGTATGACAGGCGACACGATATTTCTGCCGTGGCTAATTATGTATTGAATGACAGATGGACTTTCTCAAGCGTTTTTGTATTTGCTACCGGTAATGCCTTAACGATGCCCAATGCATGGTATATTATAGAAGGCCAGTTGGTAGAACAATATGGAGATAGAAATGGATACAGGCTTGCACCTTACGACAGACTTGATATTTCTGCAACGTATACTACCGATGCTAAGAAAAGGGCCTTGAGAGCACAGGCACGCTGGGCTGCAAAAAATAACGATAGTACTGCAACATATGTTGACCACAGGCCGGCATGGAAAAAGAACCTGCATACCAGTTGGAGCTTTTCAGTTTTCAATGCGTATAACAGGTATAATCCTTATTTTATTTACATTTCAGTAACAGGTAATGTATATAGTAATACACTTAATATACAGGCTAAGCAAGTATCATTATTCCCTGCATTACCTTCAATTTCGTGGAACTTTGATTTTTAATTGCATGAAAAGTAATTTGAAATATATAGGACTCGGATTGTTACTGCTGCTGGCAGCTTGTTCTAAAAATATTACCCTTAATGTGCCACCTGCAGCTAACCAACTTGTTGTTGAGGGCCATATTGAGCCGGGCAGTACCGCTTATCTTTATTTATCGCATAACTTTAATTTTTATGGCAATATATCTATAGCAAGCATTATCAGCCAGGATGTAATACATGGTGCCCATATAACAATTAGTGACGGTTCAACTGTTGACACCATGATTGAAACCAATCCTGCCATTGGTTTTTACCAGAACTATAAAATGAAAGGTGTTATAGGTAAAACCTATTACCTTACTGTTGTTGCACAGGGCCAAACTGTAACTTCTTCTACAACTCTTCTTGCCCCAATAAAGCTTGATTCAATTTGGTACCAGGTTCAAACAGGTAAGGATTCATTAGGTTATATGTGGGCTATACTTAACGATCCGCCTGCACCCGGCAATTGTTACCGTTGGTTTGCCAGGCGCATAAATCATGATGTGAACCATGATACAACTTTTGTGCCACCTGATGAGTCGGTGTTTAATGACCAGACTATTAATGGGCAAAAATTTGAATTTTTCTATAGCCGTGGCTCTTTCCCAGGCTCAAAAGCTGCGGCCGATAGTAATGCTGAGGCGGGTTATTTTAAAACAAAGGATACTGTAGTGATTAAGTTTTGCACTATAGATAATGCTGCCTATAAGTTTTATAACACATATTATTTCCAGTTAAACAATTCCGGGAATCCTTTTGGCTCTCCTGCGCCTTTGCAAGGCAATATAAATGGGGGTATTGGTATATGGTGTGGTTATGGTTCATATCTTGATACCGTAATTTGTAAGTAATAGTTTATTTTTGCATTCCTAAATTTTAAAGAAGCTCATATAAAGTAAAATATATGGATACAAACGAACATGTAAAAACTCTTATTATTGGTTCAGGCCCTGCAGGTTATACAGCTGCAGTTTACGCTGCTCGTGCCGATATGAAACCGCTTATGATAGCCGGATTGCAACCCGGCGGACAACTTACTATAACTACCGAAGTAGAGAATTATCCAGGCTATCCTGAAGGTATTCAAGGACCTGAAATGATGGAACATTTCCGCAAACAGGCACAACGCTTTGGTACCGATATACGCTGGTCATATGTTAGTTCAGTTGATTTTTCAAAATCTCCTTTTAAAGTGGTTATGGAAGAAAAAACCACCTTTCTTGCCGATACGGTTATTTTAGCGACAGGCGCATCAGCAAAATGGCTTGGATTACCTTCAGAGGAACGTTTAAATGGTTTTGGTGTTTCGGCATGCGCTGTATGCGATGGATATTTCTTCCGTAAGCAAGACGTGGTTATTGTTGGTGGCGGTGATACTGCTGCCGAAGAAGCTACCTACCTTGCCAAGCTTTGCAATAAAGTATATATGATTGTGCGCAGGGAAGAATTGCGTGCATCGAAAGCCATGCAGCACAGGGTATTTAACACGCCTAATATTGAAGTGCTTTTTAATACCGAAACGTTGGAGATATTGGGAGAAAAAGCCGTTGAAGGCGTTAAGATTGTTAATGTTAAAACCCAGGAAGAAGATACACTTAAAGTAACCGGTTTTTTTGTTGCCATAGGCCACCAGCCCAATACCGAAATATTTAAGGGCTGGCTTGATATGGATGAGCAGGGGTATATTATGACAATTCCGGGCAGTACCCGGACCAATATTCCGGGTATTTTTGCCTGCGGCGATGCACAAGATAAAATCTACCGCCAGGCAGTAACGGCGGCAGGTACAGGGTGTATGGCAGCTATAGACGCGGAGCGTTTTTTAGCTTCACATGGCTTGCATTGATTTTTTTTTGGTATCTTGCACTATTATTTTAAGGATTTGATTAGGAGGAGTATATATATTGTATTATTTGTTTGTTCTTTCACTGATATCATCGCACAGGTGAATTTCAGCGGACAGGTACAGCATGCCAAGCAGTATGAGTTTAAGGACATGTATGACTCTACCTATGGTATACAATACTTTGACAAGTTTTGCCCGGCAATGGGCGGAGATTCAAGCAGGAAAAGCCAGCAAGGTTATGCATCAAGTGGCTGGGTAGAAGATCATTATACCAGCGGATCGCTTATTCACAGGGGATTCTATGCAAACGGACAAAGCACCATTTATACCAATTATTACCCTAACGGTGGAGTTGAAAGAGATTACAAACTGGTAACGGAACGTAAAACAGAACTGAAAAAATATTTTCCTAACGGAAAAATGAAATCAGATGTTGAATACCTAGATGGAAATTCAATATTGTGGCACGATTATTTTGATAACGGGCAGGTTGCTTATATAGAAGAATATGATAAAAAGCATGAACGCCTTTTACAAAGATGTTCATACTATAGGGATGGGAAACCTGCATCGTTATTTATGCCTAGTAGTAGCGATAAAAAACCGTTGCGTTACTCTAAGAAGGAGTATTATGCCAATGGCCAGTTGAAGGAATCGCAGGAGATGCTTTACAGCAGCGATGCCCTCGATTTTGTTAAAGATGGCGAAGACAAGCAATTCGATGAAAGTGGTAATCTTACATCTGATGTAGTTTACGAAGCAGGCGCTGTCGACCACACTATTAAATAATTTATGAAAAGTCTTGGGAAAGATTTTTTCCTGCGTGAAAATGTTGTAGACATTAGCCGGGAACTAATCGGTAAATTCCTTGTTACCAATATTCAAAATAAGCTCACATCGGGCATGATTGTTGAAACTGAGGCTTATAACGGAGTTGTAGACAAAGCATCGCATGCTTATAATGGCAAAAGAACGCAGCGAAATGAGATTATGTATGGCCCGGGCGGAAATACTTATGTCTATTTATGTTACGGCATACATCACCTGTTTAACATTGTAACTAATAAACAGGAAACTCCGCATGCAGTATTAATAAGGGCAGTTATTCCCAAGGAAGGAATTGAAACTATACTTAAAAGGAGAAATCAAAAAAGCATTACAAAGAAAATATCAGATGGCCCGGGAACTGCTTCACAGGCACTGGGAATTAAAACAAAGCATTCGGGTATTTCATTAAATGAAAAATTGATTTGGGTAGAAGACAGGGGAATGAAATTTACTGTCAGGGAAATAAAAGCAGGTCCACGTATAGGTGTAGATTATGCCGGTAAAGATGCGTTTCTCCCATACCGTTTCAGGCTTAGCGATAACATTATAAAAAATATTACAGATGAGTGGCATTCCTAAAATAATACTTGGCAATGGTAAAGATCAATCACCCAAGCGTTTTCACCCATGGATTTTTTCGGGTGCCATTAGTAAAATAAGCGGAGAAATTGCTGATGGTGATGTGGTGGAAGTTTATTCAAATAAAAATGAATACCTGTGTACCGGCCATTACCAAAAAGGTTCTATTGCAGTACGGATATTTTCTTTTAGGCAAATTAACCCTGATGAAACATTCTGGAAAGAAAAAATTGAAAAGGCTTATAATTACCGTAAATCAATTGGCATAATTGGTAATGATGATACTAATGTTTACCGCCTGGTTTATGGTGAAGGTGATGGAATGCCGGGCTTGATAATTGATTACTATAACGGTACTGCAGTTATACAAGCGCATTCTATAGGTATGCACAAAGAAAAGGAAAAGATTGTGCATGCACTGAAAGAGATATACGGCAATAAACTGAAAGCCGTATATGATAAAAGTAAAGAAAGCCTAAGTGACAGATATGGTGAAGCGATTGAGAATGGTTACTTATTTGGAGAAGATAAGGATAAGCAAGTACTGGAAAATGGTAATAAAATAAAAGTAGACTGGGAGGAAGGTCAAAAAACAGGTTTTTTTATTGATCAGCGAGAGAACCGTAAATTACTGGGACAATATGCAAAAGGTAAAAAAGTACTTGATTGCTTTTGTTATGCGGGTGGCTTTTCAGTATATGCTCTTAAGGCCGGAGCTTCAGAAGTTCATTCTGTAGATAGTTCGAAAACTGCAATAAAATTAACAGATGATAATATACATCTGAATTTTGGCGAAGGGGCCAAACAAACTTCTCATGTAGCAGATGCTTTTGACTTTTTGAAGAATAACCAGAACCAGTATGATGTTATGGTTATTGACCCGCCTGCATTTGCCAAGCATCGTGATGCAAGGCACCAGGCTACTATGGGGTATAAAAGATTAAACGCACTTGCAATACAGGGCGTAAAGCCGGGAGGGATTATTCTTACTTTTTCCTGCTCGCAGGTGGTCGATAAATATCTTTTCCATGGAGCTATAACGGCGGCGGCTATTGAAACAGGTAGAACTGTACGTATATTACAATACTTGTCGCAGCCGGCCGACCACCCGATAAGCATATATCACCCTGAGGGAGAATACCTTAAAGGAATGGTATTGTTTGTAGAGTAAATACAAAAACGATTTAGGTGTAATAAGGAAGCCTTTTACCAAGGTATCGAATAATTTAATAAATTCGTACTAGCTTAACATAACATTATGAGAAGAATTTCCTTACTCATTCTATTGCTTTCAACTTTAACTTCTTTCGCTCAAAGGGGTAAAAATGGCAATGTAACAATTGCTTCTGCCCAGGTGGTAAATGAGTATACCACACTTACTGCCGATGCAAGCGCAGGAAGCTCGACTATTACAGTTGCCGGCAGTGGATTAAATGCTAAGGGTCGTTTTGTAGGTAACCTGGCAGTGGGCGATTTAGTTATGATAATACAAATGCAAGGAGCTACTATAAATGGGGCGCCCAATTTTTGGTGGATAAGCAGTCCTAACATAGGAACCCCTAATGATTCATCGTGGGGGGCAGTAACTGCTTATAATAATTGTGGTAATTACGAATTTGCAGAAGTCTTATCTATACCTAGCCCAACAACCATTCAGTTTGATTGTGGACTAACCTATAATTATACGGCTGCAGGTAAAGTGCAGGTTATAAGGGTGCCTCGCTATAATACCCTCACCATTAATAACCCCGGATCAATATCTTGCGATATATGGGATAGTACTAAGGGTGGTATAGTTGCCATTGAAGTACTTGGCAATACAGTTATAAATGCAGGTGCAAGCATAAATGTTAACGGAAGTGGATTCAGAGGCGGGCAATTAAGTGCAGCAATGGATAGTTCTAAATATGGTGTAAACAATACGGCTATCGATGGTGCTTTAATGAGTTGGGGAAAAGAGAAAGGTGAAGGTATAGCAGGATATGTACAAGATTATGACAAGTTTGGAGGCCTTTTTGGGAAGGGCGCTCCGGCTAACGGTGGTGGTGGCGCCGATGCTCACAATTCAGGTGGTGGCGGCGGTTCAAACGCCGGTAATGTAGCTGGCTGGGTAGATGGAATAGGTGTTCCTGATATAAGTAGTGCAAACAATAAAGCAGCCTGGAAACTTGAATATAGCTGGTTACCCACATTTGTTGGATCGGGTGGTGGCAGAGGCGGTTATACATTTTCTGCAAATCTTAAGGATCCTACTACTACGGCTCCTAATAATGCTGCATGGGGAGGAGATAAACGTTCGCCACAAGGTGGATTGGGAGGAAGGCCATTGGACTATTCAACAGGCAGAATATTTATGGGTGGTGGCGGTGGCGCAGGTGATCAGGACGATGGTGTTGGCAGTTCGGGTGTAAGTGGAGGTGGCATGATATATCTACTTAGTTATGGTACAGTTTCCGGCAGTGGGCAAATTACAGCAAATGGCGCAAGCGCTGCTGCATCAACATATAATGGGGCATCACACGCCGGTGATGGAGCTGGTGGTGCTGGTGGCGGTGGTACCGTAATTATTAATTCTACCGGCAATATTTCAGGTATAACTATACAGGCAAATGGAGGTGTGGGTGGTAACCAGAATATATCGGGCCTTGTAACTGAAGCTGAAGGGCCAGGCGGCGGCGGCGGCGGCGGATACATTGCTACTTCAAATGTACTAGGAACTGCAGCGGCAACAGGTGGAGCAAATGGTACAACAAATGCTAATTCTGTTAAAAAATTCCCGCCCAACGGAGCAACCTCAGGCGGTGTTGGGATAGTTACTTCAATATCTAATTTTCAGATAGTAGCACCTAACGATACTATTTGCAGCGGACAAACCGCTTCGCTTATGGCTACTCTTACGGGTACCGTTCCCGGTGGAACAACTATTAACTGGTATTCTGTTGATTCGGGTGGGGTGGTTTTAGCTTCTGGTTCGCCTTATGTTACAGTACCACTTACAAGAGATACTGTATTTTATGTTGGAACCTGCCCCGGTACATACAGGCAAGCGGTAAGAGTAATTATAGGTAGTGCATCATCAGTTACTATAAGCGCTCCTGCAACGATTTGTGCGGGTAGCACAACTAACCTTTCTGCTTCAGGCGGAACAGCTTATTCATGGCAGCCTGCGGGTAGTTTAAGCAACCCTGCTATTGCCAACCCTGTTGCAAGCCCTAACGTTACCACAACTTATACAGTAACTATTACCACACCTTGCGGCCCGCATAAAGATTCTGTTATTATTACAGTTAATCCTTCCCCAACGGTTACATTAACTTCTGCTCCATCTTCTACCATATGTAACGGAAGTTCAGCTACACTTACCGCTTCAGGCGGAACAACATATTCATGGTCACCTGCAACTGCTCTTAGCGCAACCACAGGGGCATCTGTTTCTGCAAATCCATCTTCAACAACAACTTATTCTGTAGCTGTTACAAAAGCCGGATGTACAAAAGATACCAGCATCGTACTTACAGTTAACCCAATACCTAATGTTACTCTGGCCGGGGTAACTACTATTTGCAGCGGCACTTCTACAACCATTACTGCAAGTGGCGGCGGTACCTATTCCTGGAGTACAGGTACAACAACTGCATCAGCTACGGTGTCTCCGGCAAACACAACAACATATTCAGTTCAGGTTACAAAAGCAGGCTGTATAAAAGATAGTACGTTTACTGTAAATGTTAATGCTAAACCTGCTGTAACAGTTACTCCGCCTTCACCCGGTATTTGTTCAGGTGGAAGCGTAGGCCTTACCGCCAGTGGTGCTTCAACATATTCATGGTCGCCTTCAGCAGGTTTAAATACAACAACCGGACCATCAGTTACTGCCAGCCCGGCAAGTACTGCAACTTACACTGTTATTGGAACAAGTGCATTAGGTTGTAAGGATACAACTAATGTTACTGTTACTGTAGGCGCTTCACTTACTGCCTCTATAACAGGAAAGGATACCGTTTGTGCGGGCAGTTCCACAACCCTTACTGCTTCGGGTGGTAGCTCGTATAAATGGAGCAATGGAGCCACAACTGCTGCAATAAATGTTTCTCCTGCCAGTACGGCCACATATTCTGTCCTGGTAAGCAGCGGAAGTTGTAAGGATAGCAGCACAGTTTCTGTTAAGGTAAATCCTTCATTTACAATTGGTATTACCGGGGCAAGTTCAATTTGTACCGGTAGCAGTACCACACTTACAGCAAGTGGCGGCGGAACATATTCCTGGAATACGGGTGTAACTTCGGCAAGTATTAATGTTTCTCCTGCATCAACCACAACATATTCAGTTCAGGTTGATAAAGGAGGATGTATTAAAGATTCAACTATTACTGTTACGGTGAACAGCCCTCCGGCTGTAACAATTACTAAAGGTTCAACCATATGTGCCGGCAATTCAGTTACGCTTACTGCAACTGGTGGCGGAACGTATTTATGGAGTAATGGTGCAACAACAAATACAATTAATGTGAGGCCTGTAGCGACAACAACATATTCGGTGATGGTAAGTAATGGTTGTCCTAAAGATACAAATACCGTTATAACAGTTAATCCTTCACCTGTTGTTACAATATCAGGAAGCAATTCTATTTGTGCCGGGAATAGTACAACTCTTACTGCCAGTGGCGGTGGAACATATTCCTGGAGCACAGGCGCAACTACAGCGGGTATAAATGTTAGCCCGGCCTTAACCACAACTTATTCTGTACAGGTAAGTAATGGAACATGCTCTACCGATACAATTATAACTGTTACTGTAAATGCAAAACCAATACCGACAATAAGTGCTATGCAAACTATTTGCGATGGTACATCTGCAATATTAAATGCCGGAGGAGGCTCAAGTTATTCATGGACACCGGTGACAGGATTAAGCTGCACAAGCTGCGCAACAGTAAATGCATCACCCAATACAACAACTACCTACACTGTGCAAATTGCAAATGGAGGATGCTCGGTTACCGATAGTGTAAAAG
>JABCZW010000002.1 GCA_013289475.1 Bacteroidota bacterium | reverse complement strand
AAGTAGAGATTACTTTTGTACATAGCAAAAGCCAGGCAGGTAAACCCGTTGTTTCAGTTCATCACGATTGTCTCGATTTAACTGACCTAAAGTTTAGCAATAAACTAAACAAGAATATTGATATTCTCTTTCTCTGTCTTGGACATGGTGAATCGAAGAAATGGCTATTAGCCAATAACCATAAGCTATCAGCTAAAACTAAGATTATAGATTTAAGCCAGGATTTCAGGCATATTAAAAGTGCCACTTCCCAGAAGAGAAAATTCATTTACGGCTTACCTGAATTGAGCAAAAAACAAATTCAGAAAGCAGACAATATTGCTAACCCAGGATGCTTTGCTACATGTATTCAGTTAGGCTTATTACCATTGGCAGCCAATAAAAAAATATTGACAGATATTCATATTTCTGCAACTACTGGATCTACCGGTGCCGGGCAATCACTTAGTGAGACCAGCCATTTTTCATGGAGGCAAAATAACATTAGCCCTTACAAGGTATTTGAACATCAACACCTGAAAGAAATCGGGCAAACTATAAACCAATTACAGCCTAACATCAATCCTGATTTATATTTTGTGCCTTACAGGGGGGCTTTTACCAGGGGCATTCTGGCAACTATTTACTTAGAATCAAATCTTTCCGAAAAACAAGCTATAGAAATGTACAAAGACTATTACAAAAATCATCTTTTTGTACATATTGCTCCTTTCAATGTGGATTTAAAACAAGTCGTAAATACAAACAATTGCTTTTTGCAAATAATGAAGAAAGGTGAACAACTTGTTATTATAAGTGCTATCGATAATCTATTGAAAGGCGCAGCCGGGCAGGCAGTCCAGAATATGAACCTGATGTTTGGCATTGATGAAGCAACAGGATTAAAACTTAAACCATCAGCTTTTTAAATTAAAAACAAAATGAATCTATTTGATGTTTATCCTCTATTTGACATTGAACCTGTAAAAGCCAGGGGTAGCTGGATTTGGGATAAAGAAGGCAAAAAATACCTTGACTTTTATGGCGGGCATGCTGTAATATCTATCGGGCATTCGAATTATCATTATGTAAAAAAGCTGGAAGAACAATTGGAAAAAATTGCTTTCTATTCTAACTCTGTTAAAATAAAGCAACAGGAAGAACTGGCACAGAAGCTTGGGGAATTATCAGGGTACAATGATTACTCTCTCTTTCTCTGCAATTCAGGTGCCGAGGCCAATGAAAATGCGTTAAAGCTTGCATCATTCCACAATGGAAGAAAGAAAATAATTGCCTTTGAAAAAAGTTTTCATGGCAGAACATCTCTGGCGGTTGCTGCAACAAACGATACATCTATACAAGCGCCTGTAAATAGCGAACATGAAATTATTTTCCTTCCGTTAAACGATGAGGAAGCATTTTCAAAAGCAATTGATAAAGACGTTTGTGCAGTAATTATTGAAGGCATACAAGGTGTGGCAGGTATCCAAACTCCATCTGTAGAATTTCTGAAACTTCTCAGAAAGAAATGTGATGAAACAGGTGCATTACTCATACTTGATGAAGTACAATCGGGCTATGGAAGAAGTGGTAAATTCTTCGCACACCAATTTGCAAATATTAAACCTGATATAATTAGTATTGCTAAAGGTATGGGCAATGGCTTTCCGGTCGCAGGTGTGTTAATCAATCCAACCATTAAGGCTAAACACGGCATGCTGGGTACAACATTTGGTGGAAATTACCTGGCTTGCGCTGCTGCAATTGCAGTATTAGATGTAATTAAAGAAGAAACCCTGATAGAAAACGCTGCAAAGATTGGAGACTATTTAATTGAGAAATTAAAAACCATAGAAGGAGTAAAAGAAATAAGAGGTACTGGATTAATGATTGGTGTAGAATTACATTTCAATTCAGCACAGGTAAGAAATGATTTGGTTTTCAAACATCAAATTTTCACAGGTTCTGCATCAAACAAAAATACTATACGGTTATTACCTCCTTTAAATATAAGTAAAGAAGAAGCAGATCATTTCCTTAAAGGATTTGTTCTGGCATTACAACCACATTTACAAAGCGCAACACAATGAAAAACTTCACATCAGTACATGACGTTAAAGACACTGTAAAGCTTATCAGGGATGCTATTAAGCTAAAGAAGGATCCGTGGGCACATTCTGCTTTGGGTAAAAACAAAACCTTGGGCTTGATATTCCTTAATCCAAGTTTGCGGACACGATTAAGCTCTCAAAAGGCAGCCCAACTATTGGGTATGAATGCCATTGTAATGAATATGGATAAAGAAGGCTGGGCATTAGAATGGACTGATGGTGCTGTAATGAATACCAATAAGACAGAGCATATTAAGGATGCTGCCATGGTATTGAGTACTTATTGCGACATAATCGGTATCCGTTGCTTCCCCACCCTTACCGACAGAGAAGCAGATTACAGCGAACACGTTTTGAAGCAGCTTATAAAATATTCTACTGTTCCTGTTGTAAGTTTAGAGTCTGCAACCCTGCACCCCTTACAAAGCCTTGCCGATGGTATGAGTATTTTCGAGAAATGGAACAAACCTCAAAAGCCTAAAGTAGTATTGAGCTGGGCTCCGCACATAAAGGCTTTACCGCAAGCAGTTGCTAATTCTTTCAGCGAATGGATGCAACAACTGGATGTTGATTTTACCATTACTCATCCTAAAGGATATGAATTAGCCCCTGCATTCACTAAGGGAATAAATATTGATTACGAACAAGAGAAAGCATTACGAGGTGCTGATTTCGTTTATGTAAAAAACTGGTCGGCTTATGAACCCTATGGCCAGACACCTGCTGTAGAAAAAGATTGGCTTTTGAGCGAACAGAAGATGAAAGCCACAAACAGTGCATATATAATGCATTGCCTGCCTGTAAGGAGAAATGTAGAGTTACCTGATGAATTACTGGATGGTGCGAGGAGCCTTATCCCGTTACAGGCTGAAAATAGGCTATTTGCTGCCACAGCGGTATTAAAGAACATGTTAGAGAACATTAAAGAAATAAAGCCTCATCACCTGCAACATGCTTAAAAAAGAACTTACCATAGTAAAGGTTGGTGGAAACATTATTGATGATGAAGTTAAACTCCATTCATTCCTTAAGAAATTCAATAAAGTGAAAGGGTTTAAGATACTCGTACATGGCGGAGGTAAGCTCGCCACAGATTTATCCGTTAAAATGGGTATTGCAACTAAAATGGTTAATGGCCGGAGAATTACCGATGCCGAAACATTGAAAGTGGTCGTAATGGTTTATACAGCGACAAACAAATCTATAGTAGCGCAGTTAAATGCTTTAGGCACTGTATCTATTGGCATTTGTGGTGCAGATTTAAATATGATTCCTGCCAAGAAAAGGGAAGTAGCGAATATTGATTACGGCTTTGTCGGTGATGTGCTTGTAAATGAAATACCAGCAGAAGAATGGAACAAATCACTTGAGAGAGGAGTCTGCTCCGTCGTTGCACCGATTACCGCAGATTTAACCGGCCAACTATTAAATACAAATGCCGATACTATTGCCTCATCTGTTGCACAAGCATTAGGCAAATTATATTCTGTAAAACTTATCTACTGTTTTGAGAAGGATGGGGTACTTAAAAATCCAATAGACGACACCTCAGTAATTCAAAACATAAGACCAGATGAATACACTAGCCTGAAAGGGCAAGGTATTATTTCTAAAGGTATGATACCTAAGCTGGACAATGCCTGGAATGCATTAAATAGTGGAGTTAATGATGTAATTATTGGTAATGCGCTGCATATTGATAAACTTACATCTTCAACCCATAAAACCGGTACTCAATTAAGCCTGCAATGAAGAACAGTAACATAATAGAATTATTGCAACAACTTATTGCTACTCCTTCTTTCAGCAGGGAGGAGGATAAAACTGCAAATGTTATTGAATCGTTCTTGAGAAGAAATAGCGTTACTACTAAAAGGCATTTGAACAATATATGGGCAGTTAATAAGCATTTTGACCCTGCTAAACGTACTATTCTTCTTAACTCTCACCACGATACAGTGAAGCCTAATAAGGGTTATACCAAAGATCCTTTCAAAGCAATAATTGAAGATGATAAATTATATGGCCTGGGGAGTAATGATGCAGGTGGGGCATTGGTAAGTCTTTTGGCCATGTTTTTACACTTTCATGATAAGCCACTAGCCTATAATCTTCTCTTCTCAGCCACTGCGGAAGAAGAGATATCAGGCAAAAATGGTATTGAAGCTCTGTTGCCATTATTAAGTAAAATAGATTTTGCAATTGTTGGGGAACCTACACAAATGCAATTGGCAATTGCTGAAAAAGGGTTGATGGTATTGGATTGCATAAGCCACGGGAAATCAGGCCACGCGGCAAGAGAAGAGGGCGTGAATGCAATTTATAAAGCGATCCCTGAAATAGAATGGTTTCAAACCTATCAATTCCCAAAAGTTTCTGAGTTACTAGGACCGGTAAAAATGGCTGTAACAGCAATTCATTCGGGAGGGCAACATAATATAGTACCTGATACATGTGAATTTACCGTTGATGTTCGTGTAAACGAATGCTATAAGAACGAAGAAGTGCTGGATATAATAAGTAAACATGTAAAGTGTGAAGTAAAAGCAAGGTCATTGAGATTACAACCATCATTTATTTCAGAAGAACACCTTATTGTAAAAGCCGGAAAAGAACTTGGGCTAAAAGTTTATGGCTCACCAACTTTATCAGATAGGGCATTAATACCTTTTCCGAGTTTAAAAATTGGGCCTGGTGATTCTGCTCGTTCTCATATTGCAGATGAATACATCCATATAAATGAAATTGATGCCGGCATTAAATTATACATTAACATGCTTAATAAATTACTGAACTGATGAGCAAGAAATTATGGCAAAAAGATGTTGAAGTAAATAAGCTGGTTGAGCAGTTTACAGTTGGCAATGATAAGGAATTTGATATGTTGCTGGCGGAACATGATTTAACGGCATCAAGAGCTCACGCTAAAATGTTGGAGAAAGTAAAACTTCTTAGCAAAGAGGATTTGAAAAAGCTCTTATCAGGGTTTGATATCATAGAAAGCCAAATAAAGAAAGGTACATTTAAAATTGAAGCTGGAATTGAGGATGTTCATTCTCAAATAGAGATGCAGCTGACAAAGACGGCAGGAGAAGCGGGGAAAAAGATTCATATAGGCAGATCAAGAAACGACCAGGTACTTACGGCACTTAAATTGTATTTAAAGAATGAGCTAAAATCTTTAAGTAGCCAAATAGAAGAAGTATTCGGCGTATTTATCAAATTAAGTGAGCAGCATAAAAATGCATTATTACCCGGTTACACACACCTACAAATAGCTATGTCATCATCGTTTGGGTTATGGTTCGGCGCATATGCCGAAAGCCTTTGTGATGATATGGAATTAATAGTGCCAGCATACAATATTTGCAATAAAAACCCATTGGGCAGTGCAGCAGGTTATGGCTCATCATTTCCTATTGATAGGCAGTACACTACTGAATTAATGGGCTTTGAACAAATGAATGTAAACTCAGTCTATGCCCAAATGACAAGGGGAAAATCCGAAAAGGCCGTTGCGGTGGCATTAGCATCTGTAGCAAATACATTGTCGAAATTCTCTTATGATGTTTGCCTCTATCTATCACAAAATTTCAATTTCATATCATTCCCTGAAGAATTAACCACAGGCAGCAGTATTATGCCGCACAAAAAAAACCCTGATGTATTTGAACTGGTAAGAGGTAAGTGTAATATTATACAAGGCATTCCAAACCAACTTACACTTCTTACAAATAATCTGCCAAGTGGTTACCACAGGGATATGCAACTCACTAAGGAGGTATTGTTCCCCGCAATTCAACAACTAAAAAATTGTTTAGAGATACTTACTTTTGCCTTGCCACAAATGAAAGTGAATAAAGATATTCTAGGAGATGCAAAATACGCTCACCTATATACAGTAGATGCCTTAAATGAATTAGTAAAACAAGGGATACCATTCCGCGATGCCTACAAAAAGACAGGGATGGATATTAAGCAAGGAACATTCAAAAAGCCTGCACAATTAAAGCATACTCACATTGGAAGTATTAATAATCTTGGAACAGAATTAATAAAAAAGCAATTCCGGAAAATTATGCTACAGGTAAAGTAAAGTAAAATCTACTGCCCTCTCCTATTCTGCTCTCTACTCCTATTTTCCCATTCTGAGCCTCAATAAACTCCTTTGATATAGCTAAGCCCAAACCGGTGCCACTTCTCGGACTTCCCGGAACCTGGAAATATCGTTGAAATAAACGGTCCTTATATTTATCCTCAATACCTATACCATAATCCCTCACTGAGAATTCTATTAAAGAGTTGTGTTCACTCACTTCAATAATAATCCTATTACCCTCGGGGCTATACCTAAGCGCGTTTGATAATAAGTTCACCAATACCCAAACTGTCTTTTCTGTATCAACTGATACTTTGTGAAGATCTTCGGAGCATAAAACTTCAAGGGCAACATGCTTCTGCTCAGCCTGCATCCTTATTGTATCAACTGAATAATCTATTATCTCCTTAGGGGCAGTTTGCCTGAAATTAAGTTGAATATTGCCCGTTTCAACCTGTGTCATATTCAATAACTCGCTGGTAATATTGAGCAGTCTCTCGCTGTCTTCCTTAATGTGGCCAATAAGCTCCTTTTGTTCTGTATTGGTAACCCCTACCCTGTCATCTCCCAATAATTTCAGGCTCATTTTTATTGACGATATAGGTGTTTTTAAAGCATGTGAAACCGTTGCAATAAAATTGGTTTTAGCCAGATCTAATTCTTTAAATTGTGTGATATTCTTCAATATTATCACTTCACCTATAGGCTGTTCATCGGCCATTATTTTTAAAATTTCCTTTGTGAAATAACTTTCCCTGCTATCAGCATATATCTTTAAAGGCGCTGCAACCGGCTCTGAAGAGATAAGATTGCGAAGCAAATCATTCTTCAGAGCAACATCAGGAGCATACTTCCCAACCAATTCATTTGCAGTTATTCCCAGTATTTTAGTTGAAGAAGAATTAACAAAAAGAATGTTCCGTTTCTCATCAAGCCCTATAATTGGGTCCTTCATATTATTGATAATCGTGTCTATTCTTGTCTTTTGAAAAATTATCTTGGCAAGGTTACTATTGTTATAATCATCCAGTTTCTGTGCCATTAAATTGAAGGCTTCTGCCAGTTCACCAAATTCATCACCTTTTTCAAGATGTATTCGCTGAGAATAATTCTTATTAGCAACCTGCTTTATACCTTCTGTCAGTTTACTTATAGGGTTAGCAATATAGCCAGGGAAATTCATGAGCATTGTAAATGAAATAAGGAAAGCCACCGTTACTAGTATAGCCAAATAAATTTTCAGTTTCTCGGCAGTTTGCTGAGTTTCATTATTCTTTCTAACAATAGCATTTGTATTCAGATCACTTATCTTATATACTCCGGCCCTTATGTCTTTTTCTAAATGTATTGATGCAGTAGTATCCTTCTTTTTCAATTGTTCGAATTGTTCACGTACAGCTATAACCGCATCCTGTTCGCCTATCTCAGTAATATTATTTTCTTCCGCCTTAAGGTTTTTTTCAAATTTATCAATTGTACTCATGTCTTTAGCTTCATACATATCAAGTGCTTGTTGCATATTTTCACAGAACTTTATACTTTCATAGTTTGCTTTCAGTATATTCTTCGACTCATCGGCAAGTCTGTTAATTGCAAGCAATCCAACGCCCCCGATTAAAACAATCATTACAAAGAAAAAAGTCAGGCCAAAAGATAATTTAGTTTTAATGCGTAGTTTCATTATGCCAATATTACAATGTCAATGTCTGAATCAGTTAACTTAATTAAAAGCTGGTCAAATAAATTATTACTCAAAATTGATTTAACCAGGTTAAAGTGAGGCTTACCAATACAAATAGTAGTTATTTCCTTTTGTTGTGCTGTTTCAACAATTGCTGTGGCAACACTTTTGCTCTTGGTTTGAATTACTTCCGCACCAAGTTCAGTAGCAAGTTTAAAGTTATTTATCAAATGTCTTTGCGCCGCCAATTCAATATTATCAGGATTTTCCTTTTCAGTTTGTACATATACCACAAACCATTTCGAATTATAGTAAGCAGCCAGGCGTGCAGTTTTACGTATAATCATTTTAGATGTATCAGCATTAGAACTGACACATGCCAGGAAACGCTCAGGGCGCAAAGCAATATTTCTTGGAACTTCTATTTCTATTTTTCGCTCTACCTGCGATGTAACCTCTCGCAAAGCCAATTCACGTAATTGCAATATTTTTCCTGATTGAAAGAAATTCTTAAGTGCCATCTCCACCTTTGATTTATCATAAATCTTGCCTTCTTTAAGGCGTACGATTAACTCATCGGCAGTAAGGTCAATATTTACAACTTCATCGGCAGAATGTAAAACCTTATCGGGTATCCGTTCGCTTACTTCTATACCTGTTATCTTTTGTATCTCTTCATTCAAACTTTCAATATGCTGAATATTTACTGCACTAATAACATTTATACCGGCATCTAATACTTCAACAACATCCTGCCAGCGCTTTTCATGCTTACTTCCCTCAATATTAGAGTGTGCCAGTTCATCTATTATTACTACTTCGGGATGAATGTTTATAATGGCCTGTGTATCCATTTCTTCCAACTCCTTCCCTTTATAAAAAAGTTTCCGGCGTGGGATTACCGGAAGGCCATCCAGCAGGTCATGTGTTTCTTTACGATTATGAGTTTCAATATAACCTATTTGAATATCAATACTATTCTTTAACAAGGTATGAGCCTCCTGCAACATACGGTAAGTTTTACCCACACCCGCACTCATACCTATATATATCTTGAACTTACCACGCTTCGATTTGCGGATAAGTTCAAGAAAATGCTCGGCATTTTGTTCACGATCTTCGGCCATTGTACAAAGTTACACTGTTTTGTGCCCTTTTAAAACCTTACAAGGATTGCCATTATTATACGGTTTTCGTGAGTTAAAAGGTCTGGTGTCCACCCTGCAGGAATTGGGGTAGTTGTATATCCTGTAGGAGAGGTAACGCCACCCGGGCCTGCAAAATATGGCACACTTGAATGACGATATACGTATTCCAGTCTAAACTCAAAACTCTGATTAGGCATCCAGCTGATGTTAGTAGAACAATCCCATCCTTTAAATTGGTCTCCGGGGTTTTCTGTAAACGGGTGAGTTCCTACAGTCTGAGTAGGATTATATGGATTTGGGAACAGGCTCGCATCACCAGTTGGTGCCAATACAAGATAACGGCCAGGATTATTCATAATACCACCGCCAAAGCACCATGCTAATTTGCCATGAGCAAACCACATTCTATTATAGAACATGGCACTGATAAAATATTGAGCAGGCCCTTTTGCAGAATCACCACTGGTAAAACCATTAACTCCACCACCTGACTCTTCGCCAATATCACCCGTTAGTGAAAAAGCCATCTGGGTTATACTGTTTGATTTTTTGGGTACATGATAATACCTTACCAGGAAACTGTTATCAGAATGGAATCTGTGCCTTGCTAATATACCTGCCGCATCCGAGCCATAATAATCGTTAGTTAAAAGTTTCACATTCTCATTAGGGCACCAGGTAATATTTCCGCCAAATCCAGGCATGTCATTAAACGATCCATAACTCTGCCAACCATTTATAATCCAAACTTCAAACTTCAGAAAATTAGATGGGAATATTTGGGTACGTATCCCATTAAAGAACCATGGGGTATTATCAGAAGTGTAGGAAGCCTGGTATTCCCAATTTTCTGGTTGATAATAAGAGTTAAGACCAATATATGACATGAACATTCCTCCATCTACATTAATTCCATGCATTACATTAAAATGGTAGCCCGCATAAGCTTCACTTATATAACGGTAAACATCAACTAAGTCATATTGGCCACGATAAGTGCTATAATCATTACGCGGAACAACTTCATCGCGGGTTCCAAACTGAGTCATGAATCTTGCCCGTGCACCCAGGTAAGAAAGGTCGCCACCAAAACCCAATTGAGAAATTTGCATTTCATTATCGCGTGCCAGCGCAGTTGAGCCAACAACAGTATGATCTATAGGATTAGCAAAAGAATATGTTACATTGGCATCTACAAATATTTCGGGCGTAAAGTACGGGATATGAAATATAGAAGAATCTCTCCTGTCGTTACCATTCAGCCATGTCTGATCCATTCCATCAAAAGGATTCTGGTCAGCTATTTTGGCAGTATCCTTGACAGTTGTTTGCGAATTAGCTAGTTGAGTAAGCGCCAATGCCGCTAATGCCACTAACGCAATTTTTACTGTTTTCATTTTTTGTTTTGGTTTAGTTGATTGATGTGATTCCTCTTTATTTATTTAACTA
Source organism: Bacteroidota bacterium (assembly GCA_013289475.1). GTDB lineage: Bacteria > Bacteroidota > Bacteroidia > JABEUT01 > JABEUT01 > JABEUT01. The sequence goes on along the minus strand of JABCZW010000002.1, from coordinate 102,498 downwards.
ATTTGTTTTCATTTCATCCAGTGCAATATTCAGTTTCAGTACATTTACTTTTGCAGGGCCAAAAATACCCAATAAAGCTTTTTCAGTATGCTCATCAACCAGTTTCATTAAATCCTGTTCAGAAATATGACGCAATGCTGCCACACGCTTAACCTGTATTTTAGCACCAGCTGGGCTAAGGTCGGGGTCCAGGCCGCTTGCTGATGCCGTTACAAGCTCTGCAGGTATATCTGTTTTATTTACTCCAGGGTTGTGTACCATAAAAGTATCAATGGCAGCCTGTACTGATTTTAAATAATCGGGGTTAGTAGGGCCCTTATTACTTGCACCCGAACCGGCTGCATTATATCCAACAGCCGATGGGCGCGGTTGAAAATACTTATCGCTTTTAAAGTCTTGTCCAATATTTTCGTAACCAACAATCTTTCCTTTATAAGTAACGGTAACTCCATCACCTCCGCCTGGTGCAAGTTTAGCAACAGCAGCTATAAATAAAGGGTAAATTATGCACAGCAACACCAGTAAAACAGCTGTGAGTCTTAATGATGGTAACAAATACTTTTTCATAACAATTCTGTTTTAATTTTTACATAAATAATCCAAGGGCCATATCAATCAGTTTTATTCCAATAAATGGTATTATAATACCACCCAATCCGTAAATAAGCAGGTTCCTTCTGAGCAACGCACTGGCACCAATAGGTTTATATTCCACACCCCTTAAAGCTAAAGGAATAAGCAAAGGAATAATTATAGCGTTAAAAATAACTGCAGCAAGTATTGCAGTCTCAGGACTTTTTAAGTCCATAATATTTAACGCCCTTAACGATGGTATGGTAACAATAAACAGCGCCGGAACAATTGCGAAATATTTTGCCACATCGTTTGCAATGCTAAATGTGGTAAGTGTTCCACGAGTCATCAGTAATTGCTTACCAATTTCAACTATTTCAATAAGCTTGGTTGGGTCATTATCAAGGTCAACCATATTGCCCGCTTCTTTTGCTGCTTGTGTGCCGCTATTCATTGCAACACCCACATCGGCTTGTGCAAGGGCAGGAGCATCGTTGGTGCCGTCGCCCATCATGGCAACTAATTTGCCCTGTGCCTGTTCAGCACGGATATAGGCCATCTTATCTTCCGGCTTAGCTTCTGCAATAAAATCATCAACCCCTGCTCTTTCTGCAATATATTTTGCTGTTAGAGGATTATCGCCTGTAACCATAACAGTTTTAATACCCATTTTTCTAAGGCGTTCAAAACGTTCCTTAATACCGGGTTTTATAATATCCTGAAGTTCTATTACACCAATAACGCTTTTATTTTCAGAAACCACAAGTGGTGTACCTCCATTTGAAGAAATTACCCTGACGCTTTCTTCAGTTTCTTTCGGGAAAATATTTCCGGCATCAACGGTTATCTTTTTAATAGCATCAAAGGCGCCTTTACGGATTTGTTTTCCTTCAGGCAGGTTTATTCCACTACTACGGGTTTCTGCGGTAAAATTGATAAGCGTTACTTTCTTTAAATCAAATCCGGATGGAGCTGTAATGTTTCTTTCTTTCGCTAAAGCAACAATTGATTTTCCTTCGGGAGTTTCATCAGCAAGCGATGCAATAAGGCAATTTTGAATGAACAAAAAATCATCAACACCCGGAGCAGGATAAAAATTAGTAGCCTTGCGATTACCTATGGTTATTGTACCTGTTTTATCAAGCAACAGCGTATCAATATCACCTGCTGTTTCAACCGCCCTGCCCGATTTGGTAATTACATTAGCACGCAACGCCCTGTCCATTCCTGCAATGCCAATTGCCGAAAGAAGTCCGCCAATGGTTGTAGGTATAAGGCAAACAAAGAGCGATACAAATGCAGCTATTGTTATAGGTGTTTGCGCGTAATCTCCGAATGGTTTAAGGGTTACGCAAACTATAATAAACACCAATGTGAACCCGGCCAATAAAATAGTAAGTGCAATTTCGTTTGGAGTTTTTTGCCTTGATGCACCTTCTACAAGGGCAATCATTTTATCAAGAAAACTTTCTCCTTGAGATGCTGTTACTTTTACTTTAATCTTATCTGACAATACTTTCGTGCCACCGGTTACTGATGATTTATCTCCGCCTGACTCTCTTATTACAGGTGCGCTTTCACCTGTAATGGCACTTTCATCAATTGATGCAAGGCCCTCAACTATTTCACCATCAATGGGTATAATATCACCTGCTTCGCAAATAAACATATCTCCTCTTTGTAAGGTAGATGAATTGACTACTGTTATTTCATCAACGTACATTTCTCCTAATGGATTTACTTTTTTTGCCGGAGTTTCTTCCCTTGTTTTTCGTAACGAATCAGCCTGTGCTTTACCACGTGCTTCAGCCAATGCTTCAGCAAAATTTGCAAAAAGCACGGTCAACAATAGTATTAAAGTAATGACAAGGTTATAAATGAATGAGCCCTGAGTTTTATCATGGTTAATAAGAATATTTCCGGTTACTATTGCCATCACAACAGTTCCTATCTCCACGGTAAACATTACCGGGTTATGGAAAAGGATACGGGGATTTAATTTCACAAACGATTGCTTCAATGCCTCATTTACCAGGTGTTTCTGGAAAAGCGAAGTATTTTTTTGTCTTTTAACCATAACTCTGATATTTTACTTTATTTCATACTAAAAAATTCTGCTAGTGGACCCAATGCCAGTGCAGGAAAAAAGGCCAGTGCAGCAATAATTAATATTACAGCCATAGTCATTAAACCGAATGTGCCTGTATCTGTCTTTAACGTGCCTGCCGATTCTGGTATGTATTTTTTTTGCGCCATTATACCGGCAATTGCAACAGGGGCAATTATGGGAATGAACCTTGAAAACAGAAGTATTATGCCTGTTGTTACGTTCCAGAAAATATTGTTCCCCGTTAACCCTCCCATAGCCGAACCATTATTAGCTGCTGCTGATGTATTTTGGTATAGCATCTCCGAAAACCCATGATAACCCGGGTTTCCAAGCCAGTTTTTCGGCTGGAAAGCCCAGTGGATATCAGGATGGTAAACCAAAACATACGATGCAAGAGCTGTAAATGAAAGTATAAGGAATGGATGTAATAAAGCTGCAATAGATGCAATCTTCATTTCTTTGGCCTCAACCTTATGTCCCATAAACTCAGGTGTGCGCCCTACCATAAGGCCCGAAATAAATACTGCTATAATTATAAATATGTAGTAGTTGAGAAAACCCGCACCACAACCGCCATAAAAGCAGTTTGCCATCATGGCCATTAATTGCATAGCAGTTGTCATTGGCATATAACTATCATGTGCGCCGTTTGCCGAACCGGTAGATATAATAGTGGTAACCGTGCTCCAGTATGCTGTCGCAGGCACTCCAAAACGTACCTCTTTACCTTCCATTGCAGTATTTGCTGGATTAATACCCATATGCTCAATAGCAGGGTTACCCTTTATTTCGGCTTGCAATGTTGGAATAAGGAACATAAACATTCCTATTGTCATTACTGCAAATATTACGTACGCAATTCTTTTCTTCTTTAAATAAAAACCTAAAGCAAATATTAATGCAATAGGTATTACAACCTGTGCTATCATTTCAAGCATGTATGTCAGGTAATTAGGGCATTCGAAAGGATGCGCAGAGTTTGCTCCAAACCATCCTCCACCATTTGTACCCAGGTGCTTTATCGCTATCATAGCTGCTGCCGGGCCACGAGATACTTGTGTGGTATCGCCCTGCATAGTTATTACTGTATCCTTACCTTTATAACTTGCAGGTGTCCCGTTAAATGCTAGAATAATTGCAATCAACACAGCACCCGGCAAAAGGAAACGAGTAATGCTTTTCACAAAGAAATCCCAAAAATTGCCGAGTGTAGTTACACTCTTTTCTTTCATTCCTTTATAAACCACCATCATAGCAGCAATAGCTGATGCGGCACTTACAAAGTGCAGAAACATAAGCACAAATATTTGTGTAAAATAAGTTACCCCGCTTTCACCACTATAATCTTGCAGGTTACAGTTCACTAAAAAGCTAATGGCTGTATTAAATGCCAAATCGGGTGTTTGTCCTGGGTTATGATCCGGATTTAAGGGCAATTTATCCTGGAAGATTAAAGCAAAGAATGCATATACCAGCCATAATGAACTTATAGTAAGCAGGGCTTTCATGTGTCCTTTCCAATTCATCTCCTCAGTTGGGTCAATGCCTGAAAGACGATAAATTAATTTCTCGAAAGGTTTAAGAAAGTCTGTCCAGACTTTCTCTCCGGCAAATACTTTAGCTATATACCTTCCTAATGGTATTGATAGCAATAAGGTAATGCCATACGTAACAATAATCCCTGTAATCTCTGTGTTCATAACAAATAATATAAATACGTTCTATTCCCTAAAACTTTTCCGGTTTAATAAGTGCATAAACCAGGTAGCAGAACACTGCTATACATAAAATAAATAGTGCTATCATAATATTATATTTTTTCGAAAAAGTCAATTGATTTAAACACTATCCACATGCCAACAAGGCATCCGAGAAAAAGAACAAGTGTCATCATGGTGTTTGTCTATTATTAGTTACAGGTTGAGTTAACAGGTAATTTATTTTATACATTTTATGAATATCATCGTATGTAGCTATATCCTTATCAGACATAGTACACAACCTTATATCACCAGGAAATACTTGTTTAAGATTTGCCATAGTAAGAGGAAGAACATTTGAATTGAGGGTTTTACTAAAAAAATAAGTAGTTACCATTTTAATGCCTTTTCCGGTATAAGTATGATCCTGGAGCAAGGCAGAATAAATCACAATACTCTTATCTTCTATTATTTGATATTCATAATCATAGTTCTTATGAAACCTATAGTCAATGCCTTTGCAATCGCGATAGCCAAAAATACTGTCCTTGCTAAATTTATTCTCTTTCCCATTCTGGATTACAGAAACATATTTCCCTGAGAAAAAATCATGCAACCTGATTTTCCCTGAAGAAGAATCACAGTTAATCCTAAATGAGAGTTTTCCATCTTTAAAATCCTGTTGTGTTTTAAATACTCCACTGTAAGATACGGCTCCAGAAATTTGGGCATATATCTCCAAATAACCAAGCTGGAAAATCGCATACAAAAACAATATCTTTTTCATTTTAATTCTATTAGTCTCATTTACTTCATAACTTAATATGCAATTACTATGCCAATTATGGCAAAGCACAAGCCTTACGCTACAAAATATTGATAATCAATGAATTAAATTCAAATATTACTTTAAACACAAATAAAAAAAGCCTTCCAAATTGGAAGGCTTTTTTCATTTTGGCATGGTAACAGTTTACGCTATTTTATATTCCTCAAGCTTTCTATATAAAGTAGTCAAACCAATTCCCATAAGGCGGGCGGCTTCTGTTTTATTTCCCTTGGTATAGGTAAGTGTTCTTAGTATATGCTCTTTTTCTATCATTGACAAATTAAATGATGATCCAACGGACTTATTATTTAATGGCGAGTCTTTTAATTCAAAAGGTAAATCGTCAATTGTAAGTATAGTACTATCTGATAATATGGCTATCCGTTCTATAACATTTTTTAATTCGCGAATATTACCCTTCCATTTATATGCTTTTAGTTTCTCTATAAATTCAGTACTCATTTTAGGAACAGGTTTATTTACTTTTTCCGTAAATTGTTTCAGAAAATGTTCGGCCAGTGCTACAATATCTTTAGGCCGTTCGCGCAAAGAGGGTAAAGAAATTTGAAAAACTGCCAAACGATAATATAAATCGGAGCGGAAAGTACCATTATCAGATTCTTTTTGCAGATTACGGTTTGTAGCTGCAATTACACGCACATCAATTTTAGTTGATTTATTATCGCCCACTTTTATAAACTCATTTGTTTCAAGTACACGAAGCAGTTTCGATTGTACTTCAACACCCATCTCACCTATCTCATCAAGAAAAATTGTTCCACCGGAAGCTTCTTCGAATAACCCTTTAGTATCTTTTATAGCATCTGTAAATGCTCCTGCTTTATGTCCAAATAACTCGTTCTCAAGCAAGTTTTGATTAAATGCACTGCAGTTTATTGCAACGAATGGTTTTAGCCTGCGTGGGCTTGCAGTATGAATGGCTTGTGCAAATACTTCTTTACCAGTTCCTGTTTCGCCAAGCAACAGAATAGTAGTATCGGTCTGCGCAACTTTCTTTGCAAGTTCAACTGCTTCTTTTATTTGCTTTGAATCACCAATTATCTTATCGAAAGAATATTTTTTCTCTATCTGCTTTTCTAAACCAAGAATTCTTTTCTGCAATAATGCCTTATCCATTGCCCGGGCCAGAAGTGGGATTATTTTGTCATTATCATCTCCTTTTACAATATAATTAAAAGCTCCATTCTTAATGGCCTTCACTCCATCCTGTATTGTGCCATAAGCAGTCAATACAATAACTTCGATATGAGGATATAGTGATTTTATTTTTTGTGCCAGATCAACACCATTTCCATCAGGTAGTTTTACATCGGTAACAACCACATCAACTTCTTCTCTTTCAAGCCTTTTTAAACCATCTCTTGCAGTTGCTGCTTCTGAAACAAAATAATCCTCCAGGCCAATAATGCGTGATAATAAAGAGCGCAGCTTCTCTTCATCATCAATAATAAGTATCGTACCTTTTAACATAACTATTGGTTAAATTCAGCTACAAAGATATTTTAAGAAATCAATATCCATTCTCAATTTCATTTAGAAGAAAAAAAAAATGGCAACACCTTACGGTGTTGCCATTAAAGAAATCAATTAATAAACTATGTTATTTGCCTATTGAGAATCTTATAATTTTATTACCATTCAATCCATTTACTTCAAGTATGTAAGTGCCATTCGAAAGAGAAGACACATCCATATGCATTAATGTAGCATTCCTATCAGCCTTTTGGTCTATTACCTTTCTTCCGGTAATATCATATACAATAATAGCCTGTGGCATTAAATTCTGATTATTTATCAGAATATTTAATTCGCCTGATGTAGGATTAGGATACACTTTAATATCAGAAGCATAACTGAGATCCTGGATGCCTGTAGGAACAATAACTATGCTTGCTAATTGGGTGCAACCATTACCATCAGTTACTGTTACTGTATAGCTTCCGGTACATATTCCATTTAAAGCACTCGTAGTAGCACCCGTATTCCAGCTATAGGTGTAAGGAGTTACCCCTCCGCCAACGGCAGCCCATATAGTATCAGTACATGAAACATTAACTGCACTATCAATAACTACAGTTAACGGAGCAGGTTGTGTAATAGTAACTGAATTAATGTACACACATCCGCTATTATCGGTTACCGTAAAGTTATATGAATTTGCACATAAGTTATTTGCAGTTGTATTAGTACCACCTGATGGTGACCATGCGTATGTATAAGGGGTTGTTCCGCCTGAAGCAGAACCAATTGCTGAGCCATTACACAGACCATTACAGGTAACATTTACATGAGATGTCACAGTATCTTTAAGTGAACTATTATTATTTACATTAACTGTAAATGATACTACGCAGTTATTAGCATCAGTAACACTGCATGTGTAAGTACCGGCTGCTAAATTATTTGCAGTTGTACCTGTCCCACCTGATGGAGCCCATGAATAGGTATAAGCGCCCGTTCCACCGCTGGCTACTATACTTGCAGAACCATCACTTTTACCACAGTTAGCTGAGGTTGCGGATACAGTTGCTGTAATAACAGTAGGTTGTGTAATATTGATAATGGTGTCATGTGTGCAGCCGTTAGCATCGGTTACGGTACAAGTATATGATCCGGCACACAAATTATTTGCTGAGGCTGTAGTAGCACCATTACTCCAGGAAATAGTATATGGGTTAGTACCTCCATTAGGAACCACTGTTGCCTGGCCATTACAGCTACCAAAACATGTGGCAGGAAAACTTGTTGCAGTAAGGCTTAATGCCGTCGGCTGAGTAACAGCACCATTTGAGCTCCCTGTACAGCCATTCATGTCAGTTATACTTACCGTATATGAGCCCGCACATAAACCTCCTGCGCTGGCAGTAGTTTGAACCGGTACCGAATTCCAGGAGTAACTATATGGAATTGTTCCACCGGTTACAACTGCTGTTGCACTTCCGTTACAAGTTCCAAAGCAGGCTGCGGCTGAAGGATTTACAGTTACACCTATTACTGCAGGCTGTGTAATCCTTATAGTATCAGAGGCAGTACATCCAACATTATCAGTTACATTAAAGTTGTATAAACCTGCACAAAGAGCCGTGGCGCTATCATTAGTGCCTCCTGAAGGTGACCAGCTATATGCATATGGAGATGTTCCACCGGTTGCTTTTGCAAAAGCTTTACCGTTGCACAACCCATTACATTTTTCATTAACACTTGAAAGTATAGAAGCCGCAAGCGTTGTGCTGTCTTTTACAATTACAACCGGGCTAATGGTACAATTATTTGCATCTGTTACGGTACATGTATATGTGCCCGCCGCTAAATTACTTGCCGATGAAGTAGTTCCGCCGGAAGGTGCCCATGAATACGAATATGAAGTAACTCCACCCGAAATAGTTACACTTGCTGCACCATTACTTTTTCCGCAGCTGGCATTAGTTTTTGCTGTGCCGGTAACAATTAGGGCGCTTGGCTCGGTTAAATTAACAGTTGCTGTTGCAACGCACGCATTAGCATCAGTTACAGTTACAGTATATCCGCCTGCACCAAGGCCATTTGCAGTTGCATTCGTTCCACCCGATGGTGACCATGAGTAAGCATACGCAGTAGTACCACCTCCGGCAGTTACTGTTGCATTACCAGTTGTGCTTCCGTTACAAAGTATATTAGTAGAAGAAGATATGTTTGCTGTTAAGACAGCAGGATCGGTAAGGGTCACCGTTGCTGTTGCTGTACACAAGTTCGCATCGGTAACAGTTGCTGTATATGTGCCGGCAGGCAGGCCATTTGCCATTGCACCTGTTCCGCCTGATGGAGTCCATGAATATGAATACGGTGTTGTACCTCCGCCTGCTGTTACAGTAGCATTACCATTACTATTTCCGTTACATAAAGGATCATTACTACCAGAAATAGAAGCTGTTAATACAGCAGGATTGGTAAGTGTTACATTTGCTGTAGTTGTACATAAATTTGCATCAGTTACAGTAACTGTATATCCACCCGCTGAAAGTCCGTTTGCAGTTGCCCCTGTACCTCCTGAAGGAGACCATGAATAATTATACGGGCTTGTACCGCCTCCTGGGGTTACGGTAGCACTACCATCACTATTACCATTACAAGCAGGATTACTGCTTGAGCCTATAGATGCTGTAAGAACAACAGGATCGGTAAGTGTCACAGTAGCAGTTGCTGTACATAAATTTGCATCGGTAACTGTTGCAGTATATGTGCCGGCATTTAATCCTGATGCTGTATCACCTGTACCTCCAACCAAAGCCCATGAATATGTATAGCCGGTTGTTCCGCCCGAAGCTGTTACAACAGCACTTGCGTTAAAATCTCCATTACATAAAGGATTTGTACTGGAGCTGATTGCGGCTGTCAGCAATGGTGGATCGGTAAGTGTTACAGTAGCTGTAGCTGTACAACTATGATTATCTGTAACAGTAACCGTATACGACCCGGCGCTTAAATTACTTGCAGTTGCCCCAGTACCGCCGGAAGGAGACCAACTGTAAGTATATGGAGACGTGCCACCTCCGGGAGTAACTATAGCACTACCGGTGGCAGTACCATTACAGGAAGGGTTCGTACTTGTATTAATTGATGCTGCTACAGCAGAAGTAGAAAGAGTAACACTTTTAATAATATTACAACCACCACCATCACTTACAGTAAGCGTATAGGTTCCAACCCCCAGGCTACTTGCTGTTGCATTTGTGCCTCCTGAAGGAGCCCAGGTATATGTATATGGAGTTGTTCCGCCGCTTACACTTGCTGTAATACTGCCATCAGTAGTATTGCTACATGTGGGATCAACAGTTGCTGTAATATTTGCAGCTAAAGAAGAAGGGCTGGTTAACGTAACTGTGGCCGTTGCCGTACATAAATTTGCATCGGTAACTGTTGCAGTATATGAACCGCCTACCAGGCCTACCGCCGCAGAGCTTGTTCCTCCGGAAGGGGCCCAGCTATATGTATATGGAGTTGTTCCTCCACCTGCAGTTACAGTGGCACTTCCACCTCCGCTACATGATGGGTTTGTACTGGAAGAAATATTTGCAGTTAATAGCGGAGGGTTAGTAAGTGTTACAAATGGTGCGGAAGTACAATTATTTTTGTCGGTAACTGTACATGTATATGTACCTCCTGTAAGTCCGGTTGCAGAGGCCTTGGTGCCACCGGATGGAGTCCATTTGTAAGTATATGGAGTTGTACCACCACTTACTGTTACTGCTGCGCTACCATTATTATTTCCATTACACAAAGGGCTCGAACTTGAAGTCACATTTGCAGATAAAGGAGCCGCGGGCTGTGTTATAGTAACTGTTGAAGTACCGGTGCAATTATCTTTATCGGTTATAGTAACTGTATATGTACCTGCACCTAAATTACTTGCAGTAGCAGCTGTTCCACCTGAAGGTGCCCAGCTATATTTGTAAGGTACAGTACCACCTTTTACACCTACCTTAGCGCTTCCAGTATTACTGCCATTACATTTAATATTTGTAGAGCTGACAATACTATCACGCAATAATGAAGGCTGGGTTACAGTTGCCCTGGCTATTCCTTCGCAGCCATTTTTGTCGGTTATAGTAACTGTATATGCACTTGGGCTAAGCGAACTTAAAGATGAGGTTGTTGCACCTGATGGAGCCCATGAATAACTATACGGAGAGACAGCTCCAGTAATTGAAGTTGTTATCATTCCGTTAGCAGAACCATAACAAGTAACATTTGTTACAACAGTAGAAGCTGTAATTCCTGAATTTGATAAAATAGACGTTGTAGAAATATTGCAACCATTTGCATCAGTTACATTTAAAGTGTATGATCCTGCTGGTAGATTTAATGCAGTATCAGTTGTTGCACCAGATGACCATGAATAGGAATACGGAGATACTCCACCGGAAGCATTGCCCCAAGCAGAACCATTATTCTTATTACAAGCTGGGAGTACTGCCGCTTTTGAAAGACTTATTGCAGTTGGTTGCGGCACTTTGGCCGAAGCAACAACACTACACCCATTAGCATCTTTAACAGTACAGGTATAAGTAGCACTTGTTACATTAATTATTGTTTGAGTAGTTGCCGTATTGTTCCATTTATAAATATATGATGGAGTTCCACCACTTGCAGTTGCGGTTGCAGTGCCATTACTTCCGGCATTACAACTTTCAGGAGTGGTAGTTACGGTTGCAGTTATAGCTGAAGCAGGTTGGGTGACTGTAACAGATGTAGTTAAAATACAGCCATTTTTATCGGTTACAGTAACGGAATAAGTTCCTGCACTTAAGTTAGCTGCAGAAGCCCCTGTCCCGCCAGAAGGAGCCCAACTATATTTATATGCCGGTGTCCCTCCTAATACTCCCGCAGTTGCAACACCTGTCTTTCCTCCAAAACATTTAACATTAATTACAGCTGGTACATCTTTTAATGCATATGGTTGTGCAATAACTAGCTTTTTTATACTGGTACAGCCATTTTTATCTGTTACGGTAACAGTATAATTACCTGCAGTAAGATTACTCGCTGTATCAGTTGTTGAAACGGAAGGAGTCCACGTATAGGTATATGGTGTGACCCCGCCACTTGCAGTAATAATAGCACTCCCATTATTACCTCCATTACAACTTACATTTGTTTGTTTTGTAATTGTAACTGTAATAGTCGGGCAGCCTGCTGATGCAGAATGTGCATTGTTTTCTTTTGTGGTGGCAAATGCAGTTAAGCAAAGAAATAAACTTCCTATTCCCACTAGTAGAGCTTTAGTCTTCATCAATTAAAAAATTATAGAGGTTAATAATTGTTGTTTCATCTTAATAATCAGGCTGCAAAGATACCTTATATTCCAGTTCAAATTGCATAAAATACCCTCCACCTACGCCATTTAACTGCGAATTCAGTAAAAAGATACAGAAATAAACATGATTTTTATCAGGAAAATCAATTGATACTAAACTATTGACTTTAGAATTGGCTCTTATTATTGAATAATGGCTGGCCCTTTATGCCGGTAATAATAATTGAAAATTCCCATGCCCCACGGCCACCGGTAAAGGCATTCAGATAAGATGTATTCACATCATAACTAAACCTGAAAACATGTTCACCATATTTCATACCTGCATGAATAACAAAGGCATCTGCAGCACGGTAATCAGCTCCCAACATCGCTTTAAAGGGACCGCCATTTATTTCATAATACCCAAGCATACCTATATCAAATTCAGTAGCACCTGCTTCATTCATATAAAGAAACATAGGCACCAGTTTCAACGACTCGTTAATCTGCATATCACATCCCCCATTAAAATTAAAGCGCATTGGCAAATGACTTTTTTGCACTGTAAATGATTCATTAGGGAAAGTCAGGTGTTGAAGGGCAAAACCTGCAAAGGGGTGAAAATTCTTAGTATTATCAATATATTTATAAAAAATGCCATAATTGGCATCAAAGTTTGCCATTGCCATTTTACTATAACCCTCACCACTTGGAATATTCTGATCGAATCCACCCAATGTGGCAGAATATTGATCATCGTAAGTAAAGTTATTAGCATTGAAATTCTTATAGAAAAAGCCAAGTTGCAAACCTGTTGTTAAATAATGCTTGCCGTTTGAATTATCCTTGCTCATAATGTCATATGCAACAGAACCCATAAAAGTCATTGTGTTAAAATTTCCTGCAGGTGCAGCATTGTTTATAAAATACGCACCAACACCAAAATTTTTATCCCACTTTTTCACCGGCATATCAAATGCAAGATACTCTGTGGTAAACGGCTTGCTAAGTGCTGCCCATTGCGAATGATAATCGTTATAAAACTTGTAATCGCCTTTATCACCGCCGTACATTCCTGTTTGGGCAGGATTAAGATACATAGAAGCCATGTCGTATTGAGACAAGTGATAATCTTGTGCAAATGCAGCATTATTGCTTATTGCAATAATTAAAATGGAATATGTTATAATTTTTTTCATAATAATACTCTTTATTCTCATTATCTCAATAATGTAACGTCACCGGTCATTTTTACACTCTTACCATCAACAGTAGTACCTGTAAGTGTCCATACATAAGAGCCTTCCGGTTGAGGTGCACCATGTATCTTACCATCCCATCCGCTGCTTTGAACTACTGAGTGGAATATTTCATTACCCCATTCATTAAACACTCTGAAATCGAACATACTGAACGGTCCACCTCTTACATATAATATATCGTTATTGCCGTCACCATTAGGGGTAAATGCACTAGGTACAGCAGGTGTAGTTACACCATTTTGGTTATTGCAAGGTTCTACATTCAATGAATCTTTCTGAGATGCAGAGCAACCTGAATCAGATGTAACAACAAGTGCTACCCAATAGCCGCCGGTTGCAGCATAAGTATGCGAAGGATTCTCTAACATACTGCTGGCAGAGTCACCAAATTTCCATAACCATGTTTTAATACTTCCCGCAGTAATTGTAGACACATCTGCAAATTGTGCCGAGTCCTGGCAATATGTTGTAAAGTTGAACAAGGATACAGGTAATGGATTCACATAAATACTTCTGGTAACTGTATCAGAACAACCTGCGCTGGTAGCAACCGCTAATGTTACTGGTTGCAGGCCTGTGCTGTTAAATGTACTTGTAGGATTCTGAACCGTTGAATTTCCACCACCAAAAGTCCAGTGCCATGCTGTTATAGCACCTACTTTTACAGTTGATGCATCAGTAAAGTTAACTGTTGAACCAAGGCAAGCCGTTGAGCTGGCAAAGTTGGCAACAGGCTTGGATTGTATTATTACTTTAAGTGAATCTGCTGAAGCACTGCAGCTATTATTTCCTTTGGTGGTAAGTATTAGCGTTACAGCTCCATTACTCACATCTGAACTGCCAGGAACGTAGGTAGCATTCATTGCGGAATCATTCGGAGCAAAAGTACCTGTGCCTGAAGTAGTCCATATACCACCTATTGCATGACTTACCGCACCATTTAAGCTTACTGTACTTCCACCGCAAATTGTTTGGTCTACACCTGCGTGAGCAATTGGTAACGGATTAAAGTTGATGACCATAGTATCGGAAGATGGCATACATGTATTGGTTGATGTAAGTATGAGTTTTACACTATGTGCACTTGTATCGGCAGTACTTGGCATATATGCTGCACTTAAAGTTGAGTCATTAGGTGTAAACGTGCCACTACCAAGGCTAGTCCATTTGCCAGTACCTGAGCCGCCGGTTATAATACCGTGAATAGGAACACTGCCAGCGCTAGCACACACCGTTGTATCAGCACCTGCAAAGGCAGTTGATACAGGAGTAATTTTAATAATCACAGTATCTGTTACTGCAAGACAGCTAGCATTATTTGTAGACCTGAGAACAAGTGTTACTTTATGTGCAGTAGTATCTGCCGCGCTCAAATTATATGTTGCATTTAAGGCAGAGTCATTTGGTGTGAAAGTTCCGCTACCCAGTGTTATCCATTTACCTGTTGTTGCACCGCCCGTTACAGAACCATTTAATATTGCAGTTGTTGAACCGGTACATATAAATATATTACTACCTGCATTAACCTTAGGAGAAGGTGAGAACTTCACCATCATGGTATCTGTCGCAGTTGTACACAAACCATTACCTGTCGAAGAAAGAACCAGCTTAACAGAATCTGCTGTTACATCTGCGGCACTTGGTATATAGGTTGCATTCAAAGCAGAATCATTTGGCACAAATGTTCCACTGCCTAATGTTGTCCATTTACCTCCTGAAGCATGCATAACGCTTCCTGAAAGCATTACATCAGGATTATTAGCGCATATAGTTTGGTTAACACCCGCGTTTATAACCGGTGCAGGGTTGAAGTTAATCATCATTGTATCGGTAACAGGCATACATGCATTGGTTGTAGTAAGTACAAGTTTTACTGTATGTGCACTTGTATCGGCGGCACTTGGTTTATAGTACGCCCCTAGTATAGAATCATTAGGCGTGAATTTACCACTACCTAATGTTTTCCATACCCCTGTACCTGAACCACCTGTTACAATACCATGCAGTGGAATGCTGTCAGTGGTAGCGCATACAGTTGTATCAGATCCTGCAAAAGCATTCGGAACAGGTGTTACTTTAATAATTACAGTATCAGTAACAGCGAAGCAAGTACCATTATGTGTCGAAGTAAGAACAAGGGTTACTTTATGCGCTGTTGTGTCTGATGTACTTAAATTATATGTAGCATTCAGGGCAGAATCGTTAGGAGTGAACGTTCCACTGCCGAGTGTCGTCCATTTACCTGTTGCAGCGCCACCCGTTATTGTACCATTTAATGATGCAGTTGTTGAGCCGGTACATATAAATATGTTATTACCCGCATTAACAATTGGGGCAGGAGAGAAAGTCACTACCATGGTATCGGTTGCAGTAGTGCATAGTCCATTTCCTGTAGAAGAAAGCACCAATTTAACAGAACCGGCAGTTATATCTGATGCACCCGGAACATACGTAGCATTAAGTGCAGTATTGTTAGGTGAGAACGATCCACTGCCAAGCGTTGTCCATAATCCACCTGTTGCATGCACAATACTTCCTGAAAGTGTTATGTTAGGATTATTAGCACATACGGTTTGATCGGCCCCAGCACCTACAATAGGACCCGGGTTTACAGTTACAATCATTGTATCAGTTATAGCAAGACAGGTTCCATTATTAGTAGATGTCAGAACAAGAACTATATTCTTAACTAATGTATCTCCATTGCTTGGTAAATACGAAGCATTGAGTGTAGTGTTATTCGGGCTAAACGTACCTGTGCCATTTGTGGTAGACCAAACACCGGTACCACTGCCACCGGTAATTGTTCCATTCAATGTCACAAAATTATTGGCGCATGAATTTGCATCAGGGCCCGCGTTAACAACCGGAGGCGCTGTGTAATGAATAACCATAGTATCGGTTGTCGCAAGACAGGTACCATTATTTGTTGTGGTTAATACAAGTGTAGCTTTACCTGCAGCAGTATCAGCTGAACCAGCCACATACGTTGCATTCAATGTGGTATTATTGGGCACGAATGAACCTGTCCCACTTGTTGACCATACACCTGTGGATGCACCGCCACCAACATATCCATTAAGTGTTACGTCAGGGTTATTCTTGCAGGCAAACTGGTCGGCACCGGCATTAGCAAACGGGGCAGGTGTTATTGTAACAACCATACTGTTTGAAACCGGTGAGCAACCACCCGATGTGGTAAGTGTTAAAGTCACAGTTCCGGCTGTTGTATCAGCACTGCTCGGAATATATGTTCCGTTAAGTGTTGTATTATTAGGTGAGAATGTTCCGGTACCACTTGTGCTCCAAACTCCTGAACCTGTACCAGATGAACCACTTAATGTTACCGTTGCGTTATTGGCACAAACAGTCTGGTTGCCTCCTGCATTTACAGAAGGAGTTGTCGTATAAATAAGAACAATAGTATCAGTAGAAACTGAACAACTTCCGTTATTTGCAGAAGTAAGTACAAGTGTAACAGTCTTTGCAGAAGTATCAGCCGTACTTGGTATATAAGTTGCATTTAATGTATTAGCATTAGGTGAGAATGAGCCACTGCCTGAAGTTGTCCAGGTACCAGAACCGGTTGAAGAATATCCGCTAAGAGTATAATCAGGGCTACTTAAACAAACACCTGCATCAGGGCCAGCATTTACACGAGGGCCAGGGTTGATTGTAACAATCATAGTATCGGTAGCTGCTTTACACAAGCCATTACCTGTAGTGGTAAGTACCAATGTTACAGTATGTGCTGTTGTATCCGCTGTGCTTGGAGTATATATTGCATTTAAGGTAGTATTATTTGGAGTAAAGGTTCCGCTTCCACTGGTACTCCACTGTCCGCCCGATGCAACACTATTAACAGAACCCGAAAGTGTTACAATAGCATTGGCGCACACTGTTTGATCAGGTCCGGCATTTACTGTTGGGGCAGGAGTTATGGTAACTGTTAATGAATTTGCTGCAGCAGAGCATCCTCCGTTATTGGTCGAGGTAAGCGTAAGATTAACTGTTCCGGCAGTAGTATCAGCATTACCCGGAATGTATTTTCCGTTAAGGGCTGTATTATTCGGAGAGAATGAGCCACTTCCACTTGTATTCCATATTCCTGAGCCGGTGGTTGAGAAACCACTTAATGAAACTGTATCTTTATTAGCACATACTGTTGTATTAGAGCCGGCATTATCTTTAGGTGGCTTGGCATATTTAATCATCATCGTATCAGTAACAGCATTACAATTAACATTTGCCGAAGATGTGAGAATTAATTTCACACTTCCGCTTACCGTATCATTATTACCCGGAATATATGTTGCGTTTAAGGTTGTGTTATTTGGTGTAAAGCTACCATCTCCCAATGTGCTCCATTGGCCGGAGCCTGTACTTGATGTTCCGTTCAATACAACATTAGGGCTTGTAACACATACCAATGCATTATTTCCGGCTTCAACTTTTGGTGCAGGAGTTATGGTAACAATCATTGTATCGGTAACAGTTTTACACAAACCATTGCCTGTTGTAACCAGTACTAAGGTTACCTTATGTGCAGTAGTATCGGCTGCACTCGGTATGTAAGTTGCATTTAAAGTTGTACTATTAGGAGAGAAAGTACCTGTTCCGCTTGTACTCCATTGTCCACCTGAAGCAGTGGTAACTATACCAGCAAGGTTTACATTTGCGTTATTCGCACAAACACTCTGGTCAGGTCCTGCATTAGCTGTTGGCGCGTGATTTATTGTAATAACCATTTGGTCAGTTACTGGAATACATCCACCATTCGTGGTTGATGTCAATGTAAGTGTTACACTGCCCACTCCGGTATCTGCATTGCTTGGTACATAAGTTGCGTTAAGTGTACTGTTATTCGGTACAAAGGCACCGGTTCCGCTTGTGCTCCACTGACCAGTACCGGTAGTTGAAGAGCCCGCAAGCTTCACAGAATCATTATTGGCGCAAACTGTTGCATCCGGGCCAGCATTAACCACAGGTATTTTGGTGTAAGTAATAACCATAGTATCAGTCACTGCATTACAGCTTCCATTACCTGTTGAGGTTAGAACAATGTTTACTTTTCCTGCTGTAGTATCGGCAGTACTTGGTACATAAACCGCATTTAGTGTAGTATTACCCGGTGTAAACACACCGCTTCCACTTGTACTCCATTGCCCTGTAGTTGTTCCTCCGCCCACATATCCGTTAAGTGTAACATTTGCATTATTCCTGCACACTGCTTGGTCAGGACCTGCCTCAACAAATGGTGCATGTGTAATGGTTATAATAATACTCTTGGCAACCGGGCTACAACCTCCCGTAGCGGTAAAGGTCAATTTAACGCTTCCGGCAGCAGTGTCTGCATTACTTGGTACATAGGTTGCATTTAATGTAGTATTGTTGGGAGTAAATATTCCACTACCGGTACTTGTCCATATTCCTGTTCCGGTTGTGGAAGTACCGTTCAATGAAACATTATCATTATTAGCACATACTGTCTGATTACTTCCCGCAGTTACTGATGGAATCTTAGTATACGTTAAAACAATTGTGTCAGAAACGGGGTTACATCCGCCGTTATTGGTTGATGTTAAAATAAGTGTTACAGTATGAGCAGCAGTATCTGCCGTACTTGGAACATAGGTTGCACCTAGGGTAGTGTTACTTGGCAAAAAGGCGCCTGTGCCCAAAGTTGACCATATACCTTTGGTAGTAGAAGAGTATCCGCTTAATGTATAATTAGGGCTACTAAGACAAACCTTTGTATTATTACCTGCTTCTACATTTGGTGAAGTTGTATACGCAATTTTCATTGTATCGGTAACAGCTTTACAAGAACCATTACCTGTAGTTGTCAGAACCAGGGTTACTCCATTAGCCGTAGTGTCTGCAGTACTTGGTACATAAACAGCGTTCATTGTGGTATTGTTTGGTGAGAATACACCTGTACCTGAAGTAGACCATATAGCTCCGCTTGCAATGGTAAAGGAACCATTCAAGGTAACATTAGCATTATTAGAACAAGCAGAAGCATCTGATCCAGCATTGTCAGTCGGTGCATGTGTGAAAGTAACCGTCATACCTTTCGATACGCCAAGACAGGTAGCATTATTTGTACTGCTTAAAGTGAGTGTTACAGTACCCGCTGCTGTATCAGCATTGCTTGGAACATAAGTGGCATTTAATGTAGTATTGTTCGGAGAGAATGTTCCGGTTCCGCTGGTGGCCCATTGTCCTGCACCAGTTGTTGAAGTACCACTTAATTTTATAGAATCATTATTGGCACAAACTGCAACATTAGGCCCAGTAGTTACTTTAGGTATTGGGGTGAATGTAGCAGTAATAGATTGGCTTACCGGAGTACAGGTTCCATTGGCACCCGAGGTTAAGGTCAGGGTAACGCTACCTGCAGCAGTATCTGCACTACTTGGTATATAAGTGGCATTAAGTGTTGTATTATTAGGTGTAAAGGTACCTGCGCCACTTGTACTCCATGTACCAGAGCCGGTACTTGTCACACCATTCAATGAAACATTTGCGTTATTTTTACATAAGGACACATTACTGCCCGGATAAACATTAGGCGCATTGGTTATTGTAACTGTCATTGAGCTGCTTACTGCTTTACATTGACCATTACCCGTAGTTGTTAAAGTAATGATAACGCTACCTGCTGCAGTATCAGCTGAACTTGGAGTATAAGTAGCATTCATTGTTGTATTGTTCGGCGAGAATACACCAGTACCTGAAGTTGACCACACAGCACCCGATGCAGCGCTATTAAATGAACCATTCAAGATAACAACATCATTATTACCACACACAGTTTGATTAGGGCCTGCATTGGCTTTAGGTGCATCTGTTATAGTAACCACAAGATTATCAGTCACCGGAGAACAAGCGCCATTATTCTTAGATGTAAGTGTAAGCGTTATACTGCCTGCTGCAGTATCTGCATTACTTGGAATATAAACAGCATTTAAAGTGGTATTGGTTGGTTTAAAAGAACCCGTTCCACTACTACTCCATTGTGCCGAACCGGTACTTGAAGTACCATTCAACTTAACAGAATCATTGTTAGCACAAACTGTTTGAGGAGGGCCGGCAACAACAATTGCCGGATCATTAATAGCAACCGTCACAGTTCCGGCAGGGCCGGTACAACTATTGGCTGTCGCCGTTACAGAATATGTTCCGGCATCAGCAGTAGTCACACCTGCCAAACTTGGATTTTGTATTGAAGCAGTAAAGCTATTTGGTCCTGTCCAGCTATATGTTGCAGTCGCAATTGCACTGGCAGTTAAATTTAATGTTGAGCCAGAACACAATGGTCCGTTACTACCTGCAGTTGGTGCAGCAGGAATTGGATTAACAACTACGGCAACCGTTCCCACAGGACTTGTAACACAACCTGGTACTGTTGCAGTTACAGAATAAGTACCCGTTGCAGACACAGTAGCAGCAATTATAGAAGGGTTTTGTGAAGAAGAACTAAAGCTACTCGGGCCTGTCCATGAATAGACTGCGCTAGAAATTGTATTAGCTGTCAAGGTTAAAGTCGAACCTGCACAAATAGGGCTATTACTGCCGGCTGTTGGTGCAGCAGGGGGAGGATTTACAATTACATATGTTATTCCGGCAGGGCCGGCACATCCGCCAACTGTTGCAGTAACAGAATATGTTCCTGAATCAGCTAATACTGAACTTGCAATACTTGGATTCTGAGATGATGAAGTAAAACTATTCGGGCCTGTCCAACTATAGACAGCTCCACCAACTGCACTTGCAGTAAGGTTTATTGCTCCTCCTAAACATATTGGGCTATTGCTGCCCGCCGTAGGAGTAGCAGGAATTGGATTAACAGTTACAACCACTTTAGCTGGTGCACTAGGGCAACCTGTTGTAGTACCGGTAACAGTATACGTTATTGTAGATACCGGGTTGGAGTTTACACTTGCTCCGGTTGTTGCACTCAGGTCTGTATTTGGTGACCAGGTATAGGTTGTTGCTCCGCTCGCTGTTAAAGTAGTTGAACTACCCGAACATATAGTTGGAGGTGCCGATAATGTCACTGTAGGAGTAGTATTCACAACTACGGTTACTGTTCCATCAGGGCCTGTTGCACAACCGGGTACTGTCGCATTTACAGAATATGTGCCTGCTGCTGCTGCCGTAACACCTAATATGGAAGGATTCTGGGAAGAAGATGAAAAACTATTCGGACCCGCCCAGGAATATGTAGCACTTGCAATTGCACTTGCAGTAAGATTTAATTTATTACCTGTACAAACAGGGCTATTACTACCTACGGTAGGCGCTGGCGGTGGAGGGTTGACAATCACCACTGTTGTTCCGGCAGGGCTGGTACATCCACTTACAGTGGCAGTAACTGAATATGTTCCTCCATCAGGAAGCACCGCACTTGCAATACTTGGATTCTGAGAAGATGATGAAAAACTATTCGGACCTGTCCAACTATATGTAGCTCCACCAACTACACTTGCTGTAAGGTTTATTGCTCCTCCTAAACATATTGGGCTATTGCTGCCCGCTGTAGGAGTAGCCGGAATTGGGTTAACGGTTACAACTATTGTAACTGGTGTACCAGGACATCCTGTCGTACCCACAACTGTATATGTTATTGTTGATGTAGGACTGGCAATTACGCTTGATCCGGTTGTTGCACTCAGGTTTGTATTTGGCGACCATGTATACGTTGTGGCGCCACTTGCAGTAAGTGTCGTTGTGCTGCCGGAACAAATAGTAGGCGGAGATGATAATGTTACTGTCGGAGCAGAAGTTACTGTAACAACAATAGTCTGCGGTGCACTTGGGCAGCCGGTTGTTGTACCAATTACCGTATAAGTAATTGTTGTTGTCGGGCTGGCATTTACACTTGCCCCGGTTGTGGCACTTAAATTAGTATTTGGTGACCATGAATAGGTAGTCGCTCCACTTGCTGTTAATGTTGTTGAGTTACCCGGACATATTGTTGGTGGAGCTGATAAACTTACTGTCGGTGTGGTATTAACTGTTACCACTACCGTTGCAGGCGAGCTTGGGCAACCTGTTGTAGTACCCGTTACACTATACGTTATTGTTGAATTCGGATTTGCATTTACACTTGCACCTGTAGTAGCACTTAAATTAGTATTCGGTGACCACGTATAGGTTGTCGCTCCAATCGCTGTTAATGTTGTTGAGTTGCCAGAGCATATTGTCGGTGGTGCCGATAAACTTACTATCGGTGTTGTATTAACTGTTACAACAACTGTTGCAGGCGCACTTGGGCAACCTGTTGTGGTACCGGTTACACTATAAGTTATTGTCGAAGAAGGATTTGCATTTACACTGGCCCCGGTTGTTACACTCAAATTAGTATTAGGGGACCAGGTATAGGTTGTGGCTCCACTCGCTGTTAATGTTGTTGAATTGCCCGAACATATTGTAGGTGGTGCCGATAAAGTTACTGTCGGTGTTGTATTCACCGTTACGGCCACTGTTGCAGGTGCACTTGGGCAACCGGTTGTGGTACCCGTTACACTATATGTTATTGTTGAAGCAGGATTCGCATTTACACTCGCTCCTGTTGTTGCACTTAAGTTTGTATTCGGTGACCATGAATAGGTAGTCGCTCCACTTGCTGTTAATGTTGTTGAGTTGCCTGAACATATTGTTGGTGGTGCTGATAAACTTACTGTAGGTGTGGTATTCACTGTCACCACTACAGTTGTAGGTGCACTAGGGCAACCTGTTGTGCCAATTACAGTATAGGTAATTGTTGCCGTTGGGTTCGCGTTTACACTCGCTCCTGTTGTTGCACTTAAGTTTGTATTGGGTGACCAGGTATAAGTAGTGGCTCCACTCGCTGTTAATGTTGTTGAATTACCTGAACATATCGTTGGGGGTGCTGATAATGTAACTGTTGGTGTAGGAGTAACTGTTACAACAATCGTCTGTGGTGAACTCGTACAACTACCTGTGGTGCCTGTTACTGTATAAGTTATAGTTGAAGAAGGATTTGCACTTACACTGGCTCCTGTAGTTGCACTTAAGTTTGTATTGGGTGACCATGAGTATGTTGTGGCTCCACTCGCTGTTAATGTTGTTGAATTGCCCGGACATATTGTAGGTGGTGCGGATAAAGTTACTGTTGGGGTTGTGTTCACTGTTACAACTACTGTTGCTGGTGAGCTTGGGCAACCTGTTGTTGTACCCGTTACACTATACGTTATTGTCGAATTCGGGCTGGCATTTACACTCGCTCCTGTTGTTGCACTTAAGTTTGTATTGGGTGACCAGGTATATGTTGTTGCTCCGCTTGCTGTTAATGTTGTTGAGTTACCTGAACATATTGTTGGCGGGGCCGATAAAGAAACCGTAGGGGTCGTATTCACTGTTACAACTACTGTTGCAGGTACGCTTGGGCAACTTGCTGTTGTACCTGTTACACTATATGTTATTGTTGAAGCTGGATTTGCATTTACACTCGCTCCTGTTGTTGCACTTAAGTTTGTATTGGGTGACCAGGTATATGTTGTTGCTCCGCTTGCAGTTAAGGTTGTTGAATTGCCTGAACAAATAGTTGGCGGGGCTGATAAGGTTACTGTTGGTGTTGCATTCACAGTTACAACTACTGTTGCAGGTAGACTTGGGCATCCTGTTGTTGTACCCGTTACACTATATGTTATTGTCGAATTCGGGCTGGCGCTTACACTCGCTCCTGTTGTTGCACTTAAATTAGTATTCGGTGACCAGGTATATGTTGTTGCTCCGCTTGCAGTTAAGGTTGTTGAATTGCCTGAACAAATAGTTGGTGGAGCTGATAAAGAAACCGTAGGGGTCGTATTCACTGTTACAACTACTGTTGCAGGTACGCTTGGGCAACTTGCTGTTGTACCTGTTACACTATATGTTATTGTTGAAGCTGGATTTGCATTTACACTTGCGCCCGTAGTTGCACTTAAATTAGTATTCGGTGACCAGGTATATGTTGTTGCTCCGCTTGCTGTTAATGTTGTTGAATTACCGGAACATATTGTTGGTGGGGCCGATAAAGTTACCGTTGGAGTTGTATTTACTGTTACTACGACAGTTGTGGGAGTACTTGTACATCCTCCGGTAGTTCCTATTACTGTATAGGTTGCTGTAGAAGTAGGGCTTGCATTTACACTCGCTCCTGTTGTTGCACTTAAGTTTGTATTGGGTGACCAGGTATATGTTGTTGCTCCGCTTGCTGTTAATGTTGTTGAGTTACCTGAACATATTGTTGGCGGGGCTGATAAGGTTACTGTTGGTGTTGCATTCACAGTTACAACAACTGTTGCAGGCACACTTGGGCATCCGGTTGTAGTACCTGTTACACTATACGTTATTGTCGAATTCGGGCTGGCATTTACACTCGCTCCTGTTGTTGCACTTAAGTTTGTATTGGGTGACCAGGAATATGTTGTTGCTCCGCTTGCTGTTAATGTTGTTGAATTACCTGAACATATTGTTGGTGGCGCAGATAAGGTTACCGTTGGAGTGGTATTAACGGTTACAACCACTGTTGCAGGTACACTTGGGCATCCGGTTGTAGTACCTGTTACACTATATGTTATTGTTGAAGCTGGATTTGCATTTACACTTGCGCCCGTAGTTGCACTTAAGTTTGTATTGGGTGACCAGGAATAAGTTGTCGCCCCACTTGCTGTTAATGTTGTTGAATTACCTGAACATATTGTTGGCGGGGCCGATAAAGAAACCGTTGGAGTTGTATTTACTGTTACTACAACAGTTGTGGGAGTACTTGTGCAGCCTCCGGTAGTACCAGTTACGGAATATGTTATAGTTGATGTAGGGGTTGCATTTACACTGGCACCGGTTGTTGCACTCAGGTTTGTATTAGGTGACCAGCTATAAGTAGTGGCTCCACTCGCTGTTAATGTTGTTGAATTACCGGAGCAGATAGTTGGTGGGGCGGATAAGGTTACTGTCGGAGTTGTATTAACTGTTACAACAACTGTTTGAGCCGAACTTGTACAACTTCCTGAAGTACCCGTTACCGTGTAGGTTGTAGTTGATGTCGGGCTTGCCGTTACACTTGCCCCGGTTGTTGCACTTAAATTTGTATTGGGTGACCATGAATATGTTGTAGCCCCGCTTGCGGTTAATGTTGTTGAATTACCGGAACATATGGTAACAGGGCCTGAAACAGATACTGTTGGGGTAATATTAACAGCGATAGTTACAGTACCAGCGGAACCGGGACAACCGCTTATAGTTGCAATTACCGAATATGTGCCTGCAGCTGCAGTTGTAACACTTGCAATAGAAGGGTTTTGCGAGGATGAAGTAAAACTATTGGGTCCGGTCCAGCTATAAGTAGCTCCCGTAACCGTACTTGCAGTAAGATTTAAAGCAGAGCCTACACAAACGGGGGTATTACCACCGGTAGTAGGAGTTGCAGGCGTAGGGATCACAGTTACAACCACCGAAGCCGGAAGATAACTACATCCGCTGCTACTAACAAAAACTGTATATGTAGTAGTGACTGTCGGGGTGGCAATCGGATTTGCTGAATTACTATTATTTAAGCCGGTAGAAGGAGACCAGGTATAAGTTGTTCCGACGCCGCTTGCAGGCCCGGTTGGGCTTCCACCCAATGTGGTTGACGAGCCCTGACAAATTGTAACATTAGAGCCCGCTTGCAAAGGTGTTGGTGTAGGCCTGTTAGCCGGCACAAATGTAGCATTCAGGTACATCCTGGCTCCATTGATCCAATTAAGTACAGCTATTTCATCAGCGTTAGTTGTATTTGTCTGGTAATCATGTCCGGCAAGATAAAACACATTTCCTCCTGTAGAATCAGGGTTATTAAGATGTATGCTGGAAGCGACTATAGTATCGGTGGTACCCGAAGTATTACTAAAACTCACGCATTTATACATTTCAGGCCTCCATAATGATGGATGCGCTATTACCGTAGTGGGAAGTTCAAAACTTGCTACCGTACCACTTCTTGAAGTTATTGTTCCCTGAAATTGAGAGAATGCCATATCGGGATTATGATAGGTATTGGCTTTAGTTACATTTTGGTCAGTAACTCCCCGGCTAGATTGAAAATGCCTGTTAATCTGCATCTCGTTCTCATATTTTTCAATACCGGCACATTGCGCCAAGAAATTTCCACCTTCTTCTACAAATTGCCATACAGGAGCCATAGTGGCACTATCGGCTGACTGTGACCCCGTCGACCAGTGTGCTTCGGAACAAAATGTAAAACAAGATGCAAGTCCGTCAAAAGCACCGGCACTTAACGCAGTATCGGTACCGGTAGTCCATACTTTTGCTGAATCTAACATCGCCAACTGAACCGCCTGGAACCCTCCATTATTGAACAATGCAATTTTAGGCCTATGGCTAAGCGTATATCTCACATCGGCTGTTACAGCAGTATTTAATTGATAGACTGCAACATCCCATTCTGTTGCAAATGCCGACATAACTTGTATAGCCGTTTTTTCACCGGGATAAACAGATGTATTCAAATAAGCAGGATCAACTATAAACTCACCTGACTTAAAATATTCATTAGTTGTTCCTGTTACGGTAGGATATACCCTGGAAACTGAGGCTACAAAATCAGAGCTATCTTTTGTTTTGCCGGTTTTTATAACCCATTTAACCGGTATATCCTGCATAAGCAATGCACGCACTAATCCGTAAGCTTTAGTATTAAACGGTCTTCCCATCCACAGATCCTGGTGTGAATTATCCATTGGTATTATATAGGAGCCTGCCGAAATAGTTTGAATATTTGAAGTTTGACCTGCCAAATCTGGTGTTTTACTACAGGTACCGCTACCAACTGTACCTGTACAAGTTGGGTTAGGTGACATATTATTTTCTGTAACGCCACTAAAAACAAAAGAACTCAAAGTAGCATCTACAACATCGGCACTGGGGGCCGCTGACGAAATATCATAACACAAGTAAAAATAATACGTGCCAGATCCATCCAGGAGCGCTTGTGCCCCATTAATGGTAAATGCCCCACTGGGATTATTAACTGAACCAAAAAAGTAAAAAGCATTATATCCTGCTGTTTGATGTGTGTAATACAAACGCGCTTTGGTAATATCACCGGCATTTGTAGAACCTGCTGTTGTAAAATTAAACTGAGTTATACTGTCCGGGGTGCAACCTCCAGTAACGCTAACCGTAAATACTAATATTGGGTTGGTAACATCAGTACAATTAAGCGGCGAATTCATTGGTGAATATTGAGATACGGCACTTGAACCATAAGTCATGGCTGTAGTAACGACAACCTCCATCGCTGCACTGGTTGTTAAAGTACTTGTAAAGCCGCATACAGTACTGGTAGGTGATGACAGAACCGCAAAATAATATAAAGTTCCTATTGCTGCTGTTGAAGGTGTAAATGTATAAGTAACTAAATTTGTACCGGAAGTACCAGTGCTTACGACTGTAGGGCCCGATTGTATTGTGGCACCTGCAATTGTTGTTGAATTAGTGGTATTTGAATACCAGGTAATGGTAACATTAGTTGCAGTGTTAAAACCGCCACCTGAATTACATGTGTTGAAAACTGCAGTTAATTTGTTTGCAATCGCTCCCTGACAATAAATTCCACTCCCGCTAAACGAACTTTCAGAGGTTATGTTAAAAACCTTTGCCCCCAAAACATTCTCCGTTAAAAACAGAGAACAAAGCAAAATAAACAGCGTGTAAAATTTCTTCATAGCAAGATTTTAGCAAATATGAGGTATATCTAAGAACCATTTACGGAAGTTTAGATTAAAAGATACAAGATGTTTGGCTTTTAGCCAAAATCTATATGATTTAGAAGAGAGCCATAGCACATATATGTATCTGATAATCAATAAACATATGGTAATAAAAAACGAGCATAAAAAAACAAAAAAATATTATTGAGCTATTTTGCTTCTACGTAAAAATACGTAGAAATACAGCAAAAAAATACGTAGAAATACGTAGAAAATAGTTTCATTATTTGTTGCATTATATATTTAAATTATTTAAAGAAGTTTTTATCTTTTTCAATAATTAATTTCTCGCTACTCAAGTAATAATTCAGGCCCAAGTAATCTTATGCAATACATTCGGGTATTATTACACCGCAACATTACTTAATGAGAATTGAAATGTAAAACATGTAAGGTTTCCTTGAAAACATGTAACAACTAAAAAGCCCGATACCGCCACTTTTACAGCCTGGACAAATTAAATGTTTTGAAATGCCAACCGGTTTAGAAAATAAAAGTGAAACAGTAGCTGTTTCTTCAAGCGCATATTTTTTGAAGCCGGTCAAAGCTTTTTTTGAAGAAGTTACCGCAATTACACGTTTCGCATTCCGGTTTTTCAAAGAATTATTCATGCCCAGGTATGAGCTTAAAGAGCTGATCAGGCAATCGTATCTTTTGGGGTACAAATCATTACCCTTAATAGCAGTTACCGGTTTTATAATGGGTATTGTTTTAATCATACAATCAAGGCCAACACTTGCCTCCTTCGGGGCGGAATCGTGGTTGCCTGCCATGGTCTCGGTATCAATAATAAGAGAAATGGGGCCGGCTATTGCCGCTTTAATATTTGCCGGTAAAGTAGGTTCGGGCATTGCTGCGGAACTTGCTTCCATGAAAGTGACAGAGCAGATAGATGCAATGGAAGTTTCAGGCATTAATCCTTTTAAATATATAGTGGTTACAAGAATTATTGCCGCTACTATTATGTTACCTGTTTTGGTAATATTATCCGATGCCATTTCACTTTATGGTGGTTTTTTGGCCGTTAATTTAAAGGGCGACATAAGTCTTCACCTTTACTTTTCGCAAGTTTTCCAAGCCTTAGCTTTTACCGATATATTTCCTGCCTTTATAAAAACAATATTCTTTGGTTTTGCAGTTGGCCTTATAGGATGCTATTATGGTTACAATTCTGCCCATGGTACTGAAGGAGTCGGGAAAGCTGCTAATCAATCTTTTGTATATGGGTCAATTTCAATATTTGTGCTTGATATGATGGCAGTTCAAATAACAAGCTTTTTTATTTAACCGGGTATGGGAACTACAGTAGCGGAAATAAAAGATATTAAGAAATCATTTGGCAGTAATAATGTGTTAGCCGGTTTGAATTTAAAGGTTGAGAGCGGGGAAAACCTTGTTGTATTTGGTAAATCGGGTAGCGGCAAATCTGTACTTATAAAATGCCTTGTAGGATTACTTGAACCAGATGAAGGAACCGCCATATTATTTGGAGAAAACGTCAGCGAATTAAAAGAAAGGGAATTAAACCTTGTACGGAAAAAAGTCGGGTTCCTCTTTCAAAGTGCTGCCTTATACGACTCTATGACTGTAAGGGAAAATCTTGAATTTCCGCTACGCGACCTAAAGCCAAAAACGAATGAAGAAACAGATGCATTGATTATTGAAGCACTAACAAATGTCGGGCTGGCGGATGCCATTGATAAAATGCCATCGGAGCTTTCGGGCGGAATGAGAAAACGGGTTGGCCTGGCGCGCACATTAATATTGAAACCGGAATTAATACTCTATGATGAACCAACTACGGGCTTAGACCCTATTACATCGAAAGAAATAAGCCATTTAATATTAGATATCCAGAAAAAATATAACACGGCCTCTATTATAATTACGCACGATGTAGAATGCGCCCGCATTACTTCAAACCGAATGATAATAATAAAAAATGGCACAGCAATTGCCGAAGGCACTTTTAAAGAATTGGCAGAATCAACAGATGAATGGGTACGCTCATTCTTTAAATAATATAAAATTAATCATGAAAAAAACAGCAGGAAATAAAATAAAGCTTGGAATAATTGTTACAGCAAGCATAGCATTCTTTATTGCAGCCATATACTCTATAGGCCAAAGGCAACAGTTATTCAGCACCACGTTCCAGGTAAGCGGAGTGTTTAAAGATATAAGCGGCCTGCAGGTCGGCAATAATGTACGTTTCTCAGGCATAAATGTCGGTATCGTCCAAAACATTCAACAAATTACCGATTCGACAGTAAAGGTAGATATGATGGTTGATGAGCGCGCAAGAAAATTCATGAAGAAAAATGCAAAAGCCATAGTTGGCTCAGATGGATTTATCGGCAATAAAATAATATCCATCCTTCCCGGTTCACCCGGCATGCCTGAATTATCAAATAATGATATTATTGAAACAACTCAACCGGTAAACATTGATGAGATTTTACTGAGTGTAAAAACAACCAGCAATAATTTAGCCTCTATCACCGGTAATCTTTCCATTATTACTCAAAATGTAAGCGAAGGCAAAGGGACTATAGGCAAATTAATTATGGATAGCGTGTTGGCTCAAAATGTATACCAGGCTATGATAAATATTAAACAGGGAGCCGGTGGCTTTAAACAAAACATGGATGCGGCAGGGCATAATTTTCTCTTAAGAGGCTATATTAAGAAGAATGAAAAAGAGAAAGACAAGGCTAAAAAAGAACGAAAATAAGAAGTTCCTACATTATCCATTAACAGGCATATTTTAGTATGAAATCAAAACCAGGAAAGTTTAGAAAAAGGTTACTTATAACAGTAGGTATATTGATTATTATACCTGTGCTTATTATTATTTTCATTTCTCCTATTACCAAGTACCTGGTTGAAAAATATAGCGTTAAGTACACAGGAAGGCAAATTAAAATGGACAGGGCCTATGTAAATCCATTTACAGGTTACGTTCATTTCAGCAACCTGAGAATATATGAAGCAAATAACGATAGTGTTTTCTTTTCAGCAGATGGCCTAAGCATAAGTTTTGCCTTACGCAAAATGCTTTCAAAAACCTATGAGATATCGGAGCTTGTATTGGATAATCCAAAGGGTATAATTATTTTGAATAAGCGAAATGACTTCAACTTTACCGACCTTATAACCCGGTTTTCACCTTCACCACAAGATACAATTAGTCCGCCGCTTCATTTTAATATTTTAAATATTAAGATTAATGATGGGATATTCTATTTCCATGACACACTGATAAATATAAATTACTTTATAAAAAACGTAAGTTTCGAAAGTTCAGGCAAACGGTGGAATAATGATACTATTATAGGGAAATTTTCCTTTTCGGCAGGAATAGGTACCGGTGATATGAAAGCCAATTTCAATATTAACATAAAAACACTCGATTATAAGTATGCAATTGTTGCTAACCGGTTTAACCTGGCCATTGTGCAGCAATACCTTCAACAAATGATAAATTACGGGACCTTTTCAGCCAATTTAGATGCTGACTTAAAAACCACAGGAAATTTTAGCGATGAAGAAAATCAGGATACTAAAGGCCGGTTTGCAATTAACGATTTTCATTTTGGAAAAACTGCTTCTGATGATTATGCCTCGTTTGACAAATTTATAATGACCATTAATGAAGTAAACCCAAAACAACACATATATCATCTTGATTCGGTAACCCTTACACATCCCTATTTCAAATATGAAAAATATGACCGCTTAGATAATATTGAAACCATGTTTGGTGAGAAAGGTGCCAATGTTACCATTACGGATGCCGATGCTACACAATACAACCTAGTACTTGAATTAGCTCATTATTTGATAAACATCTCAAAAAATTTCTTTCAAAGTGCTTATACCATTAATAAAATGGCAATAAACCAGGGCAACATACAATTCAATGATTATTCAAAAAACGAAAAATTCTCTATAGGTGCCAATCCACTATCTTTCACTGCTGATTCAGTAAACCAAGTCAAAGGAAGAATAAATTTTTCCATGAAATCAGGAATTAGCCCTTACGGTGAGGCTAGCCTGAAAGCCAGCATTAATCCCAGAGATAGCCAGGATTTTGATGTGAATCTCCACTTTGGCAAAATTCCTATATCTATGTTTAATCCTTACCTGGTTACATATACATCTTTTCCATTAGACAGGGGCACAATAGAATTCGATGGGATTTGGAGGGTAAGAAAAGGGCTTATTCAAAGTGAAAACCACTTATTGATAATTGACCCGAGGGTAGCAAAACGCGTAAAAAACAAAGCCGACCGTTGGATTCCAGTATGGCTGGTTATGGCATTTATAAGAGAACGAAGCAATGTTATAGACTATACTGTTCCTATTACAGGCAGCTTGAAAAACCCTAAATTCCATTTACATGATGTTCTTTTCAGCACCCTCAATAACATATTTACAAAACCACCCACCACTGCATACGGCGTCGCGGTAAAAACCAAAGAAAACACTATCGAGAAATCGCTGACAATGAAATGGGCTATGCGGGAAAGTTCTATGCCTCATAGCCAGAAAAGATTCCTCAAAAAATTAGCAGAGTACTTAACCAAAAACCCTGAAGCTTCTATCTCCGTTTACCCTGAACAATTTGCCGTAAAAGAGAAAGAATACATTTTGTTCTTCGAAAGCAAGAAGAAATACTATTTGCAAGCTAACCAGGAAACTGCTAAAACATTTTCTGAAAGCGATTCCGAAAAGGTGGATAAAATGTCTATACGGGATACTTTATTCATAAAGTATCTAAACAAGTATGTTACTAATGGCTTGCTGTTTACCATACAGGACAAATGCACCAGTTTGGTTGGTAGCGCCCTTATCAACTCAAGATTCCGGCAGCTTGGTGAAGCAAGAAAGGATGCTTTTACTGCTTATTTTAAGAGCAAAGGAATTGGTCATCAAATAGTATTTAAAACGGCACAGAACACAATTCCATACAACGGGTTTTCATTCTACAAGATAGATTATAAAGGAGAACTCCCGGACTTCCTCCTAAAGGCATACAAGGATATTGGAGAGTTGAATGACGAAGCGCCCAGGGAGGAATACAAGAAAGACCGTAAGAAAATCAAAGCTATTTAACTCAGCTCTCCTCTGACCCATAAGTAATAATTACTATTTCTTCTTTTTAACGAAGGCAAACCTTGACGCTGTAGGAACGATATTCCCCAGAAGAAACCCCACAGGCTTTAAAGGCTCCATATGGTCAAAAAATAACTTTAATAATTGCCGTTAACAGAATGGAAAGAAACATGCCTGGAACACCTCATATTGCACCACCTGCCAGAACAACAATAACTGAAACAAGGGCGTTAATTTGAACTCTTGATGCAACAATTTTGGGAATGATATAATGGTTATCAATAAATTGAATAAAGCATAAACAAAAAACACAAGAAAAGTAGAAGTAATTGAATCTTTCATGGAATCTTTTCCATCTTTAGAATCAATTATTTCATACAAATAACTGCCGTTTTTAGCATAATCGCCAAAGGTCGTATCTTGATACGAAAGACAAATAGATTTGTCTTTAAATATATCTGCAACCTAAGCACTATACGGCTCCATCGGGGTATCAACCCAATTATATGCCAATGTTGTAGCATACTCTAATAATGTCCCTATCTTTTATAAACAGCTTTAATTTGGCTGCCTTGCAAAATTTTAATTCAATTTATGCTTAGCAGTATCTTGAAATGTAATGGGGACCCGCTTATATCTTATAGAATCTAACATGGATTGTATATAAGAAATTGCTTCAGAGTCCGCCTTTTGAAGTATGTGTAAACTATCTGCCCGATCAGTAACAGCCTTGTTAGTACTTGCTGTCTGTTTTTTAACTTCTGCCCATAACTTCGAGTCATCCTCTGTCCCAAAAATTACAAACCGCTTTTTATACTGTGTTAATTTTCCCTCATCAAGCATTACATTAATGCTGCTTAAATAAGAGTGGGGCATAATAATTTGTTTTTAATCAATCCCTGTATATAGTAATATGTCTGAATTTAACTCTTCAACAACATTACAATCTCTTACATGCTCCATGATTTGAATTATCCCTTGGTTAACAGATTTGTCAGAAAGTGTAATTATATACTGATTTTCATAATGATGTTTAACTTCATCTTCTTTAATCCCCAAATCTGACAGACACTTCAGTAATTTATGATACATAGCCTTCTCGGCAACCTCTTGAGAAGAATTATCGGGCGAGATTTGAACAGTAAAGCTATTTGAGTATGTAAATGGAGGATGTGGGTTTCCTCGATAATAAATAAATGGGCCGGCAAAATGGACACCTTTAATTTCCCGTATCTCTTTTAATTCAGTGCAATTATTCATTGGGAAATCGCTTGAATCTTGTTTGTAAATAACAAGGGTATTTCTAGGCCCTCTACATGAAGAATCGCTATATCCCTTACCTCCTATTAAATAATCAGGATATTTCTTGTACTTTAAATGTGTTGTGTTAAGATATGTTTCCAATTCCTTACCTTGAAAGGAAACTAGGATAAGGCGTTTATTTTCCAAGTACGGAACCTTAACATCATCAGTGTAGTAATAAGATTCTCCTTTTTTTAAAAGATAAACAACTTTGCTATCTTCATTGTTTTTTACAAATACTTTTTCCTTATATGGCTCATACCCTTCCTTTACTATTTCTATTAATATAAAACCTTTGGCAGTGGTGTCAATTATATACTCGCTCTTAACTTCATTAAAAACTGCTTTCTTATTATTTATAATAACCGTTGCTCCAGCTACTCTCTGCATTTCGCTGTTGAAAAGTACGATCGAAAAACTTTTCTCTGTTTTTTGTCTTGCAATTTTTTTCTGAGAGATTGTCATTTGCGAAATTAGTAGTAGTGTTAAGAGTAGTGGTTTTTTGTATGTTAGCATTTGTCAGCAGTATCTGTTCATAAATAATAACGAAACAAGTAGTATTAAAGTATATGAATTCAGTTTCGCAATATATGCGAAAGATTTAAACCAAATGTGAAGTTGTAGCGAGTGGCAACTTTTATGTAGTGAGTTGCACTTTTTATGTAGTGAAATGCACTAAATAGATTCTAAGCGAGCCTGGAAAATTTTTCTATAACTTCTGTTTATAGATACTTCTTTGTTTTTTCCGTTCACCAAAATTCCTTTCATTAAAACTTTATCAAAATCAAATGTATGTATATAATCAACCGAAATTAATTCTGTTTTATTTACCTGTATGAGTGTTGGAGAAAGGTTAAGAAGTTTCTCTAAGGTACAACTACCAATTACGTACAAGTTGCCATCTTTCATGGCTACTTGTTTGTTGCGGCAATCAGTATTATCTACTCTTACATGAACAATATCGTTCAATTTTAAATGAACTTTTCCTTTGGGAGATATGCAATGAAAAACCTCATATTCCTTAAACAGGGGCAATTTCGTGCCAATTTTTCGGGCCTTTTCAAGTGCAGCAAATAACCTGTTTTTTTTAATTGGCTTAGGAATTACATCTATCGGGAAATCTAATTCTAATGCTTTTAATAGTTTTTTGTCTACCCCCGAAAAGAAAACAACGCCTTTATTTTTTTCTTTTAATATGTCAGCAACATCAAAGCCATTAATTTCGGGCATATATATATCAAGCAGGCATAAATCGAAATTCAGCACCGGCAGGGCTTCAAGAAATGCTTTTGGAGAAATATATCCGTCAACAATATTTATTGACTGCGAACCGGAGCAAAACTTTTTAACAGTTTCATGTATTGCCGGATCATCATCGACAGTTATTACATTTAGTCTTGTTGCCATGTGGTAATCTGCAAAAGAGATTTGTATTAAAATTTACAATAAATATTAATTGCGATAAGAGCAGTATTGTACGCGGCAAATATAATATTTTCGGCGATAAACAAAAACTTAATAGTAACCCTCTTATTGTGGTTATTTAACTTTTTGAAGTAACAGCCTTCCCTGTGAAATTAACCCACCAGATTCTGTGAGTACCCGGTATAAATATACCCCCGAAGCATTATTATTTAAATTTATTTGGGTGATGGATGCTTTTAGTTGTGCGGTATAAATAACTTCTCCAAGTATATTGTATATTTCAATATGTGCCATATTTATTGCTCCCTTTAATTCAATTGTAATATCACCGTTTGTAGGATCTGGAAATAGTTTTACCTGTTCGGTAGTTGTATTTATATTATTAGTCGATGTTATTATATTAGTGTCTTTATATCTGAAAATAACTCCGTCAGAACTACTTCCACCTTGCCATGCCAATCCATAAAGCAGGTTTCCTGAAATCAAGATATCGCCTGCCGGCCCTTGGCCATCTGTTCCATTAAAATTTAGCAGGTCTTTATATCCGGTACCATTTGAATCAATTGAAAAAATATTTCCGGCAATACTACCACCGCTGGCTGTCATTCCATATAAAATATCCCCTGCAATAGTTAATGAGCCTAAAGGGTTTTGCCCGTTTGGTCCACTAAAATCAAGTAGATCTTTGTATCCGCCTCCACCCGTATCTACCGAAAAAATTACCCCATCTGAGCTTGCACCTCCTGCATATGTCATACCATATAATTTATTGCCCGCAATGGTTAATGCGCCATACGGTTCTTTACCATTTGTTCCATTAAAATCAAGCAATTTTTTATATCCGCTGCCATTAGTATCTATATAAAAAACAACTCCATCGGCACTCGTACCACCAAAATAAGTCATTCCGTATAGTTTGTTTCCCGCTATAATTAATGAGCCGGTAGGATATAATCCATTTGAATTATTAAAATCAAGCAAATCCTTAAAACCATTACCATTCGTATCTATGCAGAAAACAAGCCCTTCAGATTTTGAACCTCCAAATTGTGACATTCCATATAATTTGTTTCCGGCAATAACTAATGAGCCGGTAGAATTTTGCCCATTTATTCCATTAAAATCAAGCAGGTCCTTATATCCTTTGCCATTTGTATCTACAGAAAAAATGACCCCATCACCTTTAGCTCCTCCTGAATAAGTCATTCCATATAATTTTCGCCCCGCAATAGTTAATGAGCCATAGGGCAGTTTCCCCTGAGGTCCCTTAAAATCGTAAAGGTCTTGAAATGCTTTACTATTAGTATTGATGGAAAATATACAACCACTATCATTTAACCCTCCATTTTCTGTCATACCGTATAGCACATTTCCACTAAGTGTTAATGAAGCATGAGGATTTTTTCCGTTTGTTCCATTAAAATTGAATAGGACTGTATCTTGTGCATTTACTGCTACTAATTTCAAACAAAATAATGCAATAATCAGAAAGGTATTGTTTTTCATATTACATCGGTTTTTTTCAACAACTGAACCTTGCTTTTCAAATATAAGTATTTCTATAACCTTTTCAAATAGCCATCAGTATTAAATGTGGTACTTTCTCCGAAATAATTACATAAGTATCTATCTACCATAAAGTTCTTATTACCTTTTAAAAAATCATTTATAGCTCTTAAAGGCCCTCTATCATATTGAGATTCTAACCCCAATTGATTAATAACCCCATCTTCAACAATATAATACGAATCATTAGTGACAAAAGAGCTGAATTTATTTAACGCTCCTAAAACATCTTTATATTGATGTGAGCCATCATCTATAACAATAACTTTTTTGAATTTCTTCATAAGACCCACATCAAAATTCTGCCAACCGCTAGAAAAAAGTTTTATTCTTGGATGTAACATTACTTTTTTGTCGATGTCATTGTCGGTAATATCTATAGAATAGACTATTCCGTTACTAGTTACATTTAATAAATCAGCCAAATACAACGCCGATCCACCATGATTAGTACCTATTTCAAGTATTAAATCAGGAGCAATATTGAATATGATTTGCTGGTAAATAGCAAAATCGAATGGGTTTTTTAAACATAATACACCATTATATGTGTATTTCATAGTACCATTATAAATTGATTTTAAATCTGTCATTTTTTATGATTTTATTTACTTAAAGCACTCCAAAAGCTGATAGTACCATCATAGTATAGATTTAACCCGAGAGATTGTTTCAGATGAGCTACCCGCAAATATTTTTAAGCTCACAATTATAACTGGCCTTTTAAGAAAAGTATATTCACTCAGAATATAGTCCTTCTTTTCCCTATCAGTTAATTTTTTGTCCTTTAATCCAAGCTCTCTGTACTTAATGGCCTTGGTACTAAATAAAGGGTCAACAGAGCCGGCCATTTCTATCATCTTATCTAACTGCGGCGAAGTTATCTTTTCCGTCTTTATATCTTGCAATACAAAACCTTTTTCTCTCAGTTGCAGATCTTTAATGATTTTTTGGCACGTGGAGCAGCTTGAAAGATGATATACTTTTTTCATGGCTTGTTTATAACGAATAGAAATTATAAATATGACGTGTAAGGATGTTATATTAAAATGTTAGTTTTACTCTTGTATTGCGAAGGAATCATTGGCCAAGTGATTTACCCTACTTAATACAAGTCAAAGCAAGCCTAAAGTTTACTTAAAAATAATGAAAATATGTATACTCCAGCCTGATTATTCGGCAAGTAAAGTAGATTACAGAAACTATGATCCTCCAAGAAATTTGGACGACTTATTTCCAGGAAGTCATATTGACTATGTTTTTATAAATAAACTTACTACATTTAAGCAGCTACAATCATTATCAAATAAAAGCTATGACATTTTTGTAAATTTATGCGAGGGTTACCTCGATTGGGACATTCCGTCCATTGATGTAGTGTACTTTCTTGAGACTTTGAAGTTACCGCACACGGGGCCGGCTTCATTTTTGTACGACCCTTCCAAAGAATTAATGAAATATGTTGCTTATGCAGCAAATATTAAAACACCGTCTTTTGTGGTTATTCAAACAGGAGACAATATCGAGAATAAGGTTGGAGCAATGAATTACCCTTTATTTATTAAACCTGCTCATGCCGGTGATAGTTTAGGTATTGATAAAGATTCGCTTATAACAAATCAATCTGATTTAAAGAAAAAAGCCGAGCTACTCTTTAAAAGTTATGCTTCTCTCATTATCGAAGAATATATTGCAGGTAGGGAATTTTCAGTATTGGTTGCCGCTAATGCTGATGGGAAAACGAGTACAGTATATAAACCCGTTGAATATATATTTCCCAAAGGATATGAATATAAGTCATACGACTTGAAAACTTCTTTTCTCTCCTCCAATGCAAACATTCCCTGCGAATCAAAATTCGAAAATCAGTTGAAGGAATACAGCAAATGTATTTTTGAAGCTTTTAATGGGCATGGTTATGCAAGACTAGACTTTCGGTTAGACACCAATGATAATCTTTATTTTCTTGAAATTAACTTTGCTTGTTCAGTTTTTTATACTGGCATTCATAAAGGCACAGCCGATTATATATTAGATTTTGATGGTGTTGGTCAATCAGGTTTCTTAAAGCATATTATTGAAGAAGGGATAGCAAGGTTTCAGAGAAATCAAATAGTGTATAAAAGACAAGGGAACAGTATTTCCGGATATGGGATTTATTCCACTAAAGATATAGCTAAGGGAGAGATTATTTTTCGTGGAGAAGAAAAACCGCACAGGATTGTAACAAGAAAATGGATTCAGGAAAATTGGAGCAAAGAAGAGCAGGATGTTTTTGCGCGTTATGCTGTTCCAATTAGCAATGAAGTTTATATTATCTGGAATGAGAACCCGGACAATTGGGCTCCACAAAACCATTCCTGTAACCCAAACACAGAATATGTGGGTTTAAATGTCCATGCAAAAACAGATATTAATAAAGAAGAAGAATTAACCTTCGATTATTCTTCTATTTATGATGAAACCATGAAACCATTTAAATGTTTCTGTGGCATGTCCAATTGCAAAGGAATAATTCATGGAATGAAGAAATTTATTAATTGATTTACACAAGTTAACCTTGTTTTCTCTTTTGTACCATCACTAATGAAATAACTGAGTAAAAAAACTTCTATTCCCCTATTATAAGGGAGCAGAAGGAAATTAGAACAGAGCAGCAATAACGCGTTTACAACAACAATTGTGGTATTCAACACAGGCGGAGTCCATTATTTAGAGCTAAATGATGTAACGGGCAAAAAAATTGAAAGTATGGAATGCACAGACAAGCAATATGAACTGCAAGGTAGTACCTTAGCTGTAGGTATGTACTTTATAAAAATATTCGATGCTGAAATATAAGTACATGGTTGTGCGGAAGGTAGTGGTGCAATAAACTGGTTTTCAAAGCTTAAGAACATCTGCATTATTTACGTTTTTTCTTTACTATATTTGAGTATCAGTAAACTCTAATAATGAAAAAACTACTTTCCCTTTTATGTGTATTGGTACTTGCTTTTACTAGTTCAAATGCGCAGAATGCTCTTTTAGGAATGACATCACAAGGTGGTGGCGGTGGAAACATATTTAAATACGACCTTACAAAAGATACCTTAATTACCCTATACAATTTTACTAATAACTTTTACGGAGGTGGGCTTCCGTTAGGATCACTTATTCTGGGATCGGATGGCCATCTTTATGGATTAACTGAGAATGCAGGAAATGAAGATAATGGTACAGTGTTCAGGTATAGTTTTGCCACCGGTGCATGTCCTACTCTCTATAATATTGGTTATACCATAGATGGTAATTCGCCTTACGGAGATCTTTTGCAAGCTGCAAATGGCCTTATGTATGGTATGGATTACAGGGGAGGAACATCAGTATATGGGGTGCTTTTCAGTTTTAATATTCACACACAGTTGTATAAAGTATTGCACAATTTTAATACTGGTAATGGCGCGTATCCATATGGCTCGTTGATACAAGCCACAAACGGAAAGTTATACGGAATGACCGAATATGGAGGGTACTATTCCGGTAATGGCGTTATTTTCAGTTTCGATACTTCCACGAATAGTTATACTGAC
This sequence comes from Bacteroidota bacterium, assembly GCA_013289475.1. Classification (GTDB taxonomy): domain Bacteria; phylum Bacteroidota; class Bacteroidia; order JABEUT01; family JABEUT01; genus JABEUT01. Next base: position 61,459 of record JABCZW010000002.1, on the reverse strand, counting down.
GTTTTAAATTTTAACGATACCCTTGGGGCAAACCCGTATGGTAATTTATTGCAAATGCCAAATGGAATGCTTTATGGTATGACATCAGGAGGTGGTGCCAATAAACATGGAACTATTTTCAAATTTAACCCGATTACTAATAAACTTACTGACCTCTATGCTTTTTCTATACCCACTGGTAGCGGGCCGGCCGCTTCTCTTATGATGGCATCGAATGGTTTATTTTATGGCACAGCAGGCTCAGGCGGCGCTCATGGTTATGGTGCCATATTTACATTTGATACCAACACAAATACCTACACTGATATCTTTGATTTCAATGACACTTTAGGGGCAACCCCTTATTGTACCTTAACACAGGCTACAAATGGAATGATATATGGCATGGCGATGAATGGTGGTTCTGTTAATTATGGAACTCTTTTTAAAATAAATCCGGCAACTAATGTATTTACTAAAATACTTGATTTTACAGGCAGCAATGGCCAAGCGCCACAATGGACCCGTTTATTGGAAGTGTGTGTACCTGCATTCATTAACAGGGAACCAAAAAATGCAATTATCTGTCCCGGTGGAGATACTTCTTTTACTGTACTGGCCAGCGCAGGTAGCCCTGTAACCTATCAATGGCAGGTGGACACAAATACTAATGTATTTACCAATATAATAAACGGCGGATTATATTCAGGAACTACTTCAACTACACTTAATATAACCGGAGCCGGGGTAAAAATGAGTGGCTATACATATAGATGTGTAGTATCGAACGGTTGCGTGCTTAAATCTATTACCGACACAGTTAAACTTACTGTTGATTTACCTAAAATAACAATCACCTCAATTCCTACTAATGATACGGTATGTACAGGCGGTAAAGCAACCCTTACAGCAACATCAATCCCGGGCGGCGGCACATATACCTGGAATAATGGTATTACTAACAGTACTTCATTCAAACTTGCTGCTTCGGGCCAATATATAGTATACGCTATTGACAAATACACATGTACCAATTACGATACTGTAAATCTTGTGCTGGCTACATTACCCATAGCGGGAATAATTGATAAGAGTACAATCTGCAGGGGAATACCTGATACTGTTTTTGCAAGCGGCGGCTCTTCTTATATATGGAATACAGGTTCAATAAAGAACAATATAATTATTACACCTGCCTCAACAAGTACTTATTCTGTGGCAATAAAAAACAAGGCAGGCTGTATAAAAGATACATCTATAACAATTACTATTCTTTCATTACCGGTTGCAACAATAAAAGGCGTTAATTCAATTTGTTCCGGCATAAGTGATACAATAATAGCTGGCGGAGGCATAAGTTACGTGTGGAGCAACGGAACTACAAATAACAGTATAATTGTGAACCCTTTATCAACCACAACATATACTGTTAATGTAAGCAGTTCAACCTGTACAAAAGATACAACATTCTCTGTAACTGTAAATTCTCTTGCATCACTGAGCATTATTGGCAAAACTATGGTATGCCCTGGTTTGAAGGACACCATTACTTTATCGGGAGGGGCAAGCTATGCCTGGAATACAGGAGCAACAACGAACAGAATTATAGTTGCCCCTGTTTCTGCCAGCACATATTCAGTAACTGTAAAAAAAGGCGCTTGTATACTCGATACATCAATTAGTGTTGCTATTAATCCGCTACCTGTTATAAGTGCAAACTACAATATTGCAATTTGTAATGGCAGCTACGATACAATAAGGGTAAGTTCAGTAAATAATTACAAGTGGAGTAATGGCTCTACAAATGATACTATAATAATAAACCCGGCCACAACTACAACATATACATTAATTGCAAATAATGGTATTTGCCTGAAAGACACTTCAGTAGTTTTAACTGTTAATCCTATTCCGTTAATAATAATTACAGGCGATTCGACTATTTGCTCCGGAAGTTCTACCAAGCTTACAGCTACAGGAGCCAATAGCTATCTTTGGTTTCCAGGTGTAATTACGGCAGCCAATTTATCAGTTTCTCCTGCTGTTACTACTACGTATACTATTATTGGCACAACAAACGGATGTAATGGTACTGCAACAAGGACAGTTAACGTGGCTCCATCGAATGGCTTCGACCTGGCAAGTAACCTGACTGTGTGTATTGACACTCCATCCTTTTCAAATGCATCTATACAAGCCTGTATATTCAATAACCGTTGTATGCCCGTTAACGGTAAGTTAAAATTGATTCTGGATACTGCATTGCATATTACTAGCATGACGGCTGACAGTGTTGCGCATGTTAGCGGAGATACCCTGATATGGAATTATGATAGTCTTTCTGATATTGGCAAATCACATTGTGTATCGTTGAACGGAAGTATAAGTAATATACCGGCGGGCGATAGTGCTTTTGTAACCCTACTCATTACACCTACCCTCGGCGACTCGGTTCCTGCAAATAATTCTGTTACATATTGGGTAAAACCTACCGAGTTTAAATGCCAAGGCCTACCTTTTGATCCGAATGAAAAGAGTGTGATTCCGCAGGGAGATATAACAGCAACAACATTACTTAACTACACCATTCACTTTCAGAATACTGGAAAGGCAGTGGCTAGAAATGTAGTAGTTATGGATACGCTAAGCCAGTTTGTTGACCCTACTACACTTAAAGTAACATCCAGCAGTGCTGAAGTAGTTACTACTATTAGTTCTGGCAATACTGTAAACTTTACATTCAATGCTATTAACTTACCCGACACCGCCATGAGTAAAACACTGAGCATAGGTATTGTGAAGTATACTATATTACCACTCAGCACGGATGTTGCAGGCACACAAATAAAGAACCATGCAGGTATTTATTTTGATGCTAACCCTGAAATAATGACCAATACTACAGTAAATACAATTCCGGGTGCGCCATTGTTTGTACAAAACATTTCAACTGCGTTAAATATTGCGGCCTTCCCTAATCCTTTTAACAGTACCACAAGTATTGTATTTAACGTAGACGGATTGCATTATTTAGAAGTAGATGATGTCACAGGTCGTAAATTAGAAAATATTGAATGTAACGGCAAACAATATGAGCTTAACCGCAAGAACTTAGCCGACGGTATATACTTTATAAAGGCTTATGATGCCGAACATAAATACATTGCTGTACAGAAGGTCGTTGTACAATAAATAGGTGCAAATGAAAAAACACCTGCTACTCTCCGTGTTATTTATAATTACATTAAGCATTCATGCCCAAAAATTTAATTACTACGGCAGTAATTATTATGGTATGACACAATATGGCGGAACCTATGATCATGGTACAATAATTGCGTTCGACCCTGTGTCAGGCAAAGATTCTTTAATGCATATCTTTAAAAATGTGGAAGGTGAAAATCCTGAAGGTGAACTTATGCAGGCATCTAATGGTTTGCTTTATGGTATGAGCCCGGTAGGTGGCTCTGCAGCTGAAGGAGTATTGTTTTGTTTTGATATTGTAACACGGCAGGATAGTGCCATTTTCAGCTTCACCGGCCCTAATGGAGATTCTCCGAATGGAGGTTTAATACAGGCTACTAACGGTCTGATATATGGAATGACATATGGTGGAGGATCACATTCCAAGGGTACTCTTTTCAGTCTCGACCCGGTTACAGGTAAAGATAGTGTGCTCATTAATTTTAATGTTACTAATGGTTCAGCCCCTTTAGGTAGTTTAATACAAGGTACTAACGGGCTACTTTATGGTTTAACTCAGGGTGGTGGTATATTTAATTACGGTGTCTTGTTCAGCTACGATCCGGTTACCGGTAAAGATAGTATAAGGATATGTTTTAAAGGTACTGCACGGGGTGCAGACAATCCTGAATATACATTGCTTCAGGCAAAAAGCAACATAATGTATGGTACGTCTTCGCAAGGTGGTAGCGCTGACGAAGGTGCTGCTTTCAGTTACAATCCATCTAATGGCACTGAGGATAGTCTCCTCATAAACTTTACAGGAGGAACAATTGGCGCTTACCCTGATTGTACATTTATACAGGGAAAAGATGGATTGATATATGGTATGGCTGTTCAGGGTGGAACCCATGGCGGAGGAATAATATTCAGTTTTGATCCTACAACAAATAAAGATTCGATACGGTATAATTTTACCGGCGGGGCTGATGGCGGCGGACCCATTGACAAGTTGGTTCAGGATTCAGCTACAGGCTTAATGTATGGAATAGCTCAGACAGGTGGGGCTTATGGAGTTGGAGTTATTTTCAGTTTTAACCCATCTACTAACGCAGAAAAAGCGTTAGCAAGCCTACAAAGGTATGGAACCGGTGGCAATAGCGGAATTGGTGCTTACCCTGGCGGTGGCTTAATACTGATACACCGCACACCACCCGTTGCACACATTACTGCATCACCTACCACAATTTGCGCCGGCTTAAGCGTTCAGTTTAAAGATTCATCGACCAACAAACCAACAAACTGGGCATGGACATTTCCCGGTGGCACACCTGCTAATTCAACAGCGCGCAACCCTGTTGTTACCTATTCGACGCCAGGCAAATATTCCGTAAAAATGATAGTAATCAATACAACCGATATTGATTCCATAACTAAAACAAATTACATAACAGTATTACCAAATCCTGTGGAAACAACTCAATCATTAACACTGGTAACTTGCCGAGGATATGCTGATGGAGCGGTAAGTATAAGCGCAGGCTCGGCACAGGCACCTTATAGTTATGCATGGTCAAACGGAAGTACCACTTCATCCATCAGTGGTCTTGCAGAAGGACAGTATGTATTAACCGTAACTGATGCGAACACTTGTAAATCTACCGATACAATGTTTGTTGGTGTTGTACCTTTTCCTGTTACCATAAAAGGTAATAGTACAGTTTGCAGAGGAACTAATGATACAATACTAATATCGGGCGGAATACATTATGCATGGAGCAATGGTAGTACAACAAACACCTTAATTGCCGCACCGTCCGTTGCAAGCACGTATACCGTTAGTGTACAAAACACTACCTGTACGCTCGATACATCGGTGGTTATAAAAGTTGATTCCATGCCTCATTTTTTCGTTACATACACCGATACAATATGCTCAGGGGTACCTGACACCCTTAATGCCAGTGGTGCTAATACATATGCCTGGAGTAATGGAAAAACAACAAACAATATTATTGTTGCGCCGATTGCAACACATACATATATATTGATTGGTGTAACCGGAAGTTGCACAAGAGATAGTTCATTTACTGTTACTGTAAAGCCATTAGCGCATATAACAATAAAAGGAGCCGGAGGTTTATGCAGAGGTGGTGCTGATACAGTTACAATTAGCGGAGGCACAGCCTATGCCTGGAGTACGGGAAGCACTGCAGATAGTATTATAGTTACCCCATCAACAACCAGTACATTTAGCGTAACGGCAACTTTGAACACATGTACCAACGACACATCATTTTCTATAAATGTTACACAACTGCCCGTAATTAAAGTTTCCGGTAAAACAGCATTATGTGCAGGCAATACAGATACTCTTACAGCTACAGGCGGAACAAGCTATATATGGAATACAACAGATACCACACACACAATTGTAGTAAGCCCGGCTTCAAATATTACATATACAGTTATAGGGACAAAAGCAGGTTGCAGCGCCGATACCACTATTGCTATAAATGTAAACTCTTTGGGTACAATTACCTTCTCAGGAAAAAATGAAATTTGTACCGGAGCTATTGACACTATATCTGTAACAGGTGGCGCAACATATCATTGGAATAATGGAGATACACTAAATACAATTTTAGTGAGCCCCCCTTTAACTACCACATACACTGTTGCCATAATTAAAGGAGGTTGTTTAAAAGACACTTCCTACGCTATTACTATAGATAAATTGCCAACAGTTCACCTTACCGGAAAGACAACCATATGCGCAGGCATTGCAGACACATTAATAGCAAGTGGCACCAAGCCTTTTACCTGGAATACAGGAGATACTTCAACTACTATTATTGTTAGCCCGGCCCTAAATACAACCTACACTGTAAGTACAAACCTTGGTATTTGTTCAGCTGATACAAGTATTGCAGTTGTGGTTACCCATCTACCTTCGTTAACCATATCAGGTAATACATCTATTTGTGATGGAAACTCAACTAAGCTAAAAGCAAGTGGAGCCTCAACATATATATGGGCGCCGTTTTCAGGTATAAGTTGCTATAGCTGTGCTAACATTACCGCAAGCCCAACCGTTACTACTACTTATACTTTGGTGGGAACCCAAAATAAATGCAGTAGTTCTATTACTCAGTCAATAGTTGTAGCTAAATCAAATGGCTTCGATCTTACAGGTAATTTATATGTCTGTATTGATACCCCAAAGAACTCCAACGCATCTATTCAGGCTTGTATATATAACAATAGGTGCATGCCAACAAACGGAACATTGAAACTGATCTTAGATACTGCTTTTCATATTACAAGTATAATATCAGATAGTATTGCGCACGTAAGCGGAGATACTTTAATATGGAATTATGACAGCCTTTCTGATATTGGTAAAACACAATGTGTGTCGTTAACAGGTTCGGTTGATTTGTTACCTGCAGATGATAGTGTATCCGTTACCATGCTTATCACCCCTACCTTTGGCGATTCAGTTCCTGCTAATAATTTTGTTACCTATTGGGTAAAACCATTGTCACAATACTGTATCGGTTTCCCATTTGACCCCAACGAAAAGAGTGTATTGCCTGAAGGAAATATTTCTCCTACACAACAACTCAATTATACTATTCACTTCCAGAATACAGGAACTGCTATTGCAAAAAATGTGGTAGTGCTAGATACACTCAGCCAGTATGTTGACCCCACTACATTAAAAGTAACATCGGCAAGTAGCGATGTGGTTACAACAATTGTATCAGGTAATATTGCAAAATTTACCTTCACCAATATTAACCTGCCTGATACGGAAACCAGCAAGACAACAAGTATTGGTGTGTTTAAATACACAATTAATCCTGCTGCAAGTGCAGCACCTGGAGATGTGATTTATAATGGTGCAGGCATTTACTTCGATGCCAATGCCGTTGTAATAACCAACACAACAAAGAGCCCTATCGTAGGTGGCCCATTATCAGTTCAGCATGTTTCAAATCAATTGAACATTGCTGTGTTCCCAAATCCGTTCACAACAACAACCAGTATAGTTTTCAACACAGGCGGAGTTCATTACTTAGAACTGGATGATGTAGCAGGCAGAAAAATTGAAAGCATAGAATGCTCAGGCAAACAATACGGATTACAACGCAATAATTTGGCTGCTGGTGTATATTTTATAAAAGCATTCGATGCGGAACATATATATGCTGTGGTGCAGAAGGTGGTAGTGCAATAAACACATGAGATTAATCTTATAATTATTTCATTTTCCTGTTTCCTTTTATATATTTAGGCGTCATTATTTATCCTTATAATGAAAGAACTACTTTGTAGAATGTTATGCCGTTCATGGAAAGTAGAAGAGGAATCTACCCAGAGGTGAAACATTTTCCGGCGATTCCTGAAAGGAATCGAATCTGTATAAAAAAATTAGTGTTGATTTTCAGGCACTTGAATAAATATGAAAAAATGAAAAAGGGGGTGAAAACCCCCTCGTGGCTCCGATAGGAATCGAACTTTTTAATACAATTCATTGTTTATCAATACATTATAATCAACACCCTAATCAAGGTGATACAAAGGTGATGCATTCTTTAAATTAGATTGAAATAAAACAATTTAAAAGCATAAGGCGTTTGGCCAAAAGAGTACAGTAAAGGCGAACCTTATTTTGTTGTTATGTCTGACAATAACAATCTGAGGTGGCACGTAGAAAAAACAGGAGATATTGCAGCGATTAAAAGTGAATTTGCAGTTATAGTTTTACATTATAACTTATATGTAAGTAGTTAATTCTAATAAAGGCACATATAAACCCTATTCCTTCCCAACTACACCTTTAAAATGGTGGTCGCTGTCTTTAAATAGTATATTAAATGTAGTAAGTGAGCCATAAATGCCAGTTATATATTGCTGCAATTCCACCTTTTCATAATCAGTCAGCATTTTATGGGCATTAATTTTCTGTTCCATTACCCGTAGTTTATCGCGCACCATCACAATTTTGTGGAAGAAAGTCTCGATAGGTATCTCCTTTGATTGAACTTCGGCTTCAGCCGGTTTAAATACTAATGTGCCTTTGTTCCATTTTATAGCCATAGGAATAGTCTCTGAAGTATCTATTCTTCTGTTCAGTATTCGTTCAAGTGCATCTTCAATATCACCGAGCGTTACAGTTATATTAATTGGCCCATTGTCAGAGACTGTGAGTAACTGCAAGTTTTCATTCTTGTTTACAATCTTAGTGCCTTGCTGGGACTTAAACCATATCACATAATATTCAGCTTCTACAGACACAATAACTCCCTTACCAAAGCCGGGATGTTCAACACGTGAACCGGTATTAAATTCAGTACTCATAGGAAAACAAATATACTAGATTTTAAGTGCTGATATTTAAGAGACTCCCGAATCGAACCCTTTCTAAGAGTCGCCATTAATAAAGAGTTTACTATTATGCTTCCTTCATGGTGAAGCAAAAGTGATGCATTTTGATTTGGTTTTTTTACTAATGTTTCTGATCTACTGTTGAATTATTTTCAACTCCACCACCCCAAAACCAAAAACCATCTTCGGTGCAATACCACTTGCTAACCTTATTTATATTTTCACCTTGGTCACTATAGCCTACATAATTTAAAACTGTCCCTTTGTTAACAGTATAGACAGGTGCTATATCTCTGTTAGGTTTAAATCGCATATTTAACGCGCATATAGTTAGTCCTGATCCTTGCAAAGGGGTTGGATTAGCAATTGCATCCAGGTGTGTCTTTATATCTCCTATAGCCACTGCAATTAATTTACTCATGTCAACTTTATTACCTGGGCATGGCTTTAAGGCATAAATTTCATGATGTCCTATAACATGTTGTCTGTCGATAGGAATATTCCATTTTGCAGCAATCTGGGCTATTAAATTACCACTTGATTGATACATAGTTTCTGGCCAGTCACTGTCAACAGTACCTTCGTGTTCAATACCTATAGTATAGAGGTTAGGATTAATATAATCGCCATTGATTGTCCGTTTAATCAATTTCCAAGATGGAGTATTAATTCTTCCGGCATGCCATGCTGTATTTTCCTCAACAACGTAGTTATGTATTTCCCCTATTTTTCCAATACCGTAGTGAGCAGAAACATTTGACTGTGGATTCGCAAACCAGCTATCGGTACCAACTAAAGTGCCATCCATAACATGTATTACAATAGCTTCCGGCCGGTAGCCTGTTCTGCCAGTAGAATAATTGGGGCAGGTCTTTTTAATTATATTCATGTTTCCCATAAGTTATCCTTTTGGAATTGTCGAATCACTTTTTCCTTCATCCTTAATAAACTCATTAACTGGTGGCTGAGTACTTGTAGAGTTTTCAGTTGTTTTCAATCCTATATAAGTTGCCGAACTAAGACCTAGTAATATAAGATTATTGGGTGTGATATCTAACATAGGATTAAGAAGCTTAACAACATTATCATGGATATTTAGCTGTCTTAATACATGAATAATGAACCCAATACCGAAGGCAAAATTGAAAACTACTGTTTGAAACCGGTGAATACTTATACCATTCTCATCTGAAAGTATATCAAGAAGAAAGTTATCACCCTTTGAATCCTGGTGACGGGAAATATCTGGATTCCGTTTATCAGAAGAATCTATCACTTTGCCTGCTGCTGTTGTGGCACCTGATATGCCAATTAAATACAGAGTAGAATCCAATAAAGTAGGTACGTGGTTTTGTATAAGCGCAGTGCTTATAAATGCAGCCAGAACTATAGCAGTCCACCAAGCCAGTTGAACACGTGAAAAACTATATGGCTTAGGATCAGCCATACTTATATCACGAAGCATCTCAAATTTTTTATCACAGAAATAAAAACAAGTTAAGAGGGCTATATAAATTACCCAGAACGTCAAAGAGGGATGAGAAAGAAAGGGCTCCATATTATTTATAATTAAATATGCCTACTCTTAATTGGATTTTCGGCTAGCTCCATAGTTATTTTATTGTTATTGCATCATTTATATCAGATGAAAAATGAAACAACTTGGTTATATCAGAATCATTATTCGGATAGTTGCCTTTGGTCGCATCTACAATATTTATTCCTCTCAACTGTCCATTTGCGAGATTGATAGTCCATTTTTCAGTAATAATTGGATACGACAAAGCATCGTCATAATAATCTATAGTTAATGCTTCATTATCAAAGGAGAGCATGGTGTATCCATTATGACCTAATCTTACGCCCGATATTTCCTGCACATATCGGTTATCCTGCAAAACCAACTTACTGGTTTGTGCCTGTATTTTTCTCGCTTTGACCTGATCTAGTGAGTATTGGATAATATCATTATTATCAGTTGAGGTATCAAGGCCAAATGCTTTGGATGGGTTATAAACCAAGTCGCATGGCATACCGCCATTACCTATACACCGACCAAATGCTTTTATACCGTTGGCAACCTGGTAGCAACCATATATTGCCAATCTGTGCTCATGCCCCCATAACCATATTACAGGGCGGTCCTGGCCAATCAGTGCTGCTAATTGTTTCGCTGGTTCCTGAAACTCTTCTTCATTGAACCAATCAAATTTAGCATTGGGTAATTGTTTAAATGCTGAGCAATATTGATGATGTGACAGAAAGATAAGCCCTTTCTTATCATTATTTAACTTAGCAGTGTGCCATAGCCACTCCATAAGCTGGGGTGGCAGTTGTAGTGAAGTATTATTACTAAATGGACCTGAAAGGCAATCATAACCTGTATCTATACCTATCACACGCCAATAATCATTTTCTAAACAGAAGAAAGGGGCCTTTTGTGGACTTGTAATTTTTCCCCCTTCCAATATGCCCATATATGGAAGCAGAGTTTTAAAATATGCATCACCACCTGAATACATTTCGTGGTTGCCAATCAGTGCAAAATTCCCGTAAGGTGCTTTGGGCCATGCCCCATCTTTCCCGAAATTTTCCTCTACCTGTGTTTCATTACCAATAAAATAAGTGTCACCCAAGTGAATAGAATAATCGGGGTGCTTCTTTCCAACAAGTCCTGCTACTCTTTCGGATTCACTAGTGCATGAAGCCCAATCGGCAAGTAATGCAATATTTGCTTTATTCCGCCCTTTAGTAGTTGTCATAGAAAAAACACCTTCCCCTTGTTTGTATGTTTGATATGGTGCATGATCGCGGAATAGGGCTGGAAGATTCTGCACAATCCAGCTTATTACGTTTGTATCAAGTAAGCCTGAAAATTTATTTTTAGGTGGTGCGGGAATAGCACCAGTTTTGGCTTCCTGATCAGACAAATATCTGTTTATCAATGGAGAGCGACTAAGCCCAATAAGATCTTTACTATCTCTTTTTGCCATAGAATTTTATTTATTGCTTACCCCAGCCGTTTTTCAGCACTCGCATATAATTATTGAAACAGATATTTTCAATGTCACTCATCTGTATACCACTTCTCGACATTGCATCAATCAAAGCAGGCATTTTATCAGAACCAGAAAGATCTCTAGGAACCTCTGTAAATCCATCCAAATCTGATCCTATTGCAATATTATCGTACTTGCTGCCGCACTTAGCAGCAATAAACTGAATTGTTTCAATTACTATATCTATTGCCGCTTGGGTGCTTTCATTACCTTCAAGCCAATAATCCATAAAAATAATTCCAAGCACACCTCCACAATCGCGTATTTCGGCAATATCTGTGGCATTGGGTAAATACTCATAATATTGTTGAGGCATTTTGGGGTTATACTTTAACGCAATTTCCTGTATTCCTGTATGAGAAAATACAAGCGGTCTTTTATCAACACCCCTATTTTTGTTTAGAGTATAAATCATTTGTTTGGCAGAACTATGAGTATGGACAAGATCAATAATTATACCGAGGTCTAACATTTTAGCTATTGCTTGTTGTGCTGTTGCTGGATTATATCCAGCCGGGTAATTATTTCCAGTGTTATAGTCTATTAAATCAGCTATTTTTGGCGGAATACCACCCGAAGAAGAAACAAGAACATTTTCAAAAAAATGACCTAATGTAAACTGGCAAACGCCTGCATTAAATAATGCTATTATTTCTGGTTCAACAGTATTGTAATCTAAACTATTAATGCCAAGACAATGAGCTCCTTCTATGCTATGAAGAAATACTGTATACCCATTGCTGATTAAGTGATTAAATTCAGTAAGGCTCTTTGCTACGGCCGCTTTGAAATTATGCGGCATCCTCGTTGCAGCTTCAACATCATCTTCGAATTTGTTAATTATTGCCTTCATTTGTCCAAATGCAGCAGTAGGAGTAGAAATATCCTGAAATCTTCTGCTCATATAAGGGCCACAAGCTCCATCAAGTGTATCAACCAACAAATTCCCGATGGCTCTTCTTTTCACATCATCCTGTAGTTCAATTTCAGGTATATGATGCACTGAAATAGCGGCATTAACTCCTCCTGTTTTCATATTAGGAAGATTGACAAACATATTAGTGCTGAATTCAAGCCCGGTACCTCCAGGATGAGCCACATCATAAATGTGGCGATTGAATAAGTTAATTTTCATTGAAGGATGACAATGAATATCTATAAAATTCATATGCGGTTATTTTTATGGTTAATTATCATCTGATTCATTTAAGCGCCTTATGGTACTTGCTTAGATTTATACTGACATGCAATGTAGGCTAAAGCATTTGAATAACCAATACACTATACGCTTTATTCATAAACGGGAAGTATAAAAATCAATTCTTTACCAGCTTAAGTGTATAATTTATCCCGGTTGTTACTTCTTTAATGTTTACAAAATACACTCCTGAAGTTAAACTTGAAATATTCACAGGCACTTGTTTTTTATCATCTGCAACAGAAACAACTGACTGTCCAAGAATGTTATAGATTGTAACCAGTTTTTTACCTATGTATGTTCCATCAATGGTTACTATATCTCCTGCCGGGTTAGGATAAGCATTATAGCCTGCAGCCTCAGCTGGTAACTCATTAATACCATTTACAGAAGTGCCCCATACAGCGATATTATCATACCTGTCATTATGGCTGCCTATTGATGAATTAGAACCCGCAATGATCCAGCTTAAAACAAAATTTGGGTTATTATTTACTGCAGGATCGCTTGTAAAGTTTATTTGAACAGGATACCATCCACTGGCAGCAGTAACTGGATTTTCTACTTGTAATGTATCTGGGTAACGTACACCACCAATATTAAATGTATCCATTGCAGTAGTTAATTTCTTCCAGGTACTACCTCCATCGGTACTGTATGAAAGTATATTATATTGAGCTGCTGCTGAGCTTGAAGTAGAAATGGCATATTGCATTGAAATATTCTTAAACCCTGTAGTTGGAGCATATATAGTAAACGTACAACTGTCAGACGGATTACGCGCTCTTATAAACAGGTTTCCGGCTGCACTGCTCCCGGTATCGTTGCTGTTGCTGTAATCATAAAATGCAGCACCACCTGAACCATTATCTAATATACTGTCTCTCAAACCGGTTGAACCAAAATGAGCGCTTGGGCGTGAATAAATGATATGCCCTGGAGTTAGCCCTGCAAATACCTGGTTGGCAACTAAGGCATTGGTAACGTTACCAAGACTATCGTGTGCACCGCCACCGGCAGGGGGGGTATTATTAAAATCCCAATATTGAATTAATGTTTGAGCTTTAACTTCTCTTAAAGAAAATAATAAAATAAATGCGCATACTAAAGGGATGGTAATTTTTGTTTTCATATAATTGATTTTTTGTTAGGTGAATGTTAATTAAAGCTGCAAGAATAGGGTATTGATATTATTACATTATTAGTGGTATGTTAATAAATCTAAAATTAATTAACCACCCGGTTACAAATTATAGCTGGTAACCGGGCGGTTAATACTTTGTACTTATTGGAGTTTTATTATCTTTTTCTGAATCACAGAAGCTCCATCTTTATAAATAACTCTCATCATATATACTCCATTAGACAGGTCAGCAATATTGAGCAGCATAGTTTCACTATTAACTGTTGTTGTTTTTACAAGCATACCAATATCATTATACAACTCTAATGTTGTACCAATGGTAAGCCCATTTATACTAACCTGTCCTGTGGTTGGATTAGGAAATACAACAATATTGTCTGCTACTGCTGATTGTGCTATGCCCGTAAAAACACATGATTTTACTATCATAGCCTGTGTTGCAGAACTTTGACAACCATACTTATTACTATAGGTGTATGTAATAAGGTATTTACCAACCCCCAACGATTTAGGATGGAAATTATTTGCCGAAACACCCGGGCCGCTAAATGAACCGCCAGCAGGAGTAGCCGTGGAAATTAATGAAACAGCTTTAACTGTATCGCACTGAACAGAATCAGCTGCCAAATTAAAATTAATTACAGGAACACTATCAGGTCTTATTGTAAAATTAGCGCTGGCAACGCAATTATTTGCATCAGTTACTACCACTGTATAGTTACCTGCACCAAGGTTTGAAGCTATTGAAGCTGTTTGAACCGGAGTTGTATTCCATGAATAAGAATACGCGGTTGTACCACCTTTAATACTTACAGAAGCACTTCCATCATTCTGTCCAACGCATCCTTCAGTAATATCTACAGCTGTAACAGAATCCCTCAATTGCGCAGGTTGTGTAATAGTTACAGTAGAAGTAAGTGGACCGCATAAGTTTGCATCGTTTATACTTACTGTATAAGTGCCTGCTGCAACGCTGCTTACCGAAGCTGTTGACGCCCCGTTAGACCATGCATAGGTGTATGGAGATACGCCACCCTTTATAGCCGCAGTTGCATTTCCGGTCCCCCCGTTACAAAGCACATTTCCAAATGAACTAATGGAGTCTCTCAATTGGGCAGGTTGTGTAATAGTTACTGTCGATGTAACCGGTCCACACAAATTTGCATCACTCATAGTTACAGTGTATGTGCCTGCGGTAAGATTGGTAGCGGTTGCAGTTGTTTGTGAATTACCATCAGACCATGAATATGAATATGGTGATACCCCACCCTTTATTCCTGCAGTTGCATTACCCATTCCTCCATAACATATTACATTTATAGATGTGCTTATAGAATCTCTAATAGCAGTAGGCTCGGTGATTGTCACAGTACTTGTAAGCAGTCCGCATAAATTTACATCATTAACAGTTACAGTATAAGTGCCTGCTGTTAAACTATTATCAGTTGCATTGGTATTACCATCGGACCAGGAATATGCATAAGGTGTTGTTCCGCCTTTTGTTCCTACAGTGGCATTACCGCTAGCTCCATTACATAGCGCATTTGAAGATGAGCTGATAGAATCCCTGAATTGGCCAGGCTGAGTAATTGTATAAAAGCCCTTTGCAATACAACCATCCGCATCGGTAACCTTTACAGAATCTAAACCAGGTATGAGCCCAGTAGCTGTTTGGGTAGTTTGACTTGGAGTTGTATACCATTTATATGTATATCCTGTTGTGCCTCCTGAAACGTTTGCAACAGCCTGACCATTATTTAATCCATTGCAAGTTATATTTGTTGGTGCAGGAGTTACTGTTAAAAGGGCTGGGTTAGTTAAGGTAACACTCGAAGTTGCAATACACCCATGAATATCAGTTACAGTTACAGAATAACTTCCGGGAGTAAGGCCGGAAACCATACTTCCTGCACTTGTATTAGACCAACTCCAAGAATATGGCCCTGTTCCACCACTCGGAACTGAAGTAATAGTTCCGTTATTTGAATTATTACAACCATTATTTACAACTAAGCTATTAGTTAATACCGGTGGGTTAATAACATTAACCGTCGCCATCATGCTGCAGCCATTTTTGTCGGTAACCGTAACACTACTTGTACCCGGAGGCAGATCAGTAACTGTTGCAGTGGTTTCTCCGGTAGACCAGCTAAATGCATATGGAGTAGTTCCGCCTGACGCTACTACAATACCACTTCCGTTATTACTGCCGTTACAAGTTACTCTTGGTATCTCAGAGCCTTTAACAGAGATATTATCAAACCTATTATTGCCACTAGTGTTAGTAACATTGCTACCTGCATAGTTTATCATAAACACCAGGTTAGGATTATTATTAGCCGCAGCAACCGAAGAAAGATCTATATGTACCGGATACCAATTGCTTGCTGACGTGGTAGGGTTAATTGCATTAACAGAATCAGGATGAATTTTACCTCCTGTATTAAAAGTATCCATAACCGAAGTAAGTTTGTTCCATGAAGTGCCACCGTCGGTACTATAATGGAACACAAGATACTGTGCTCCTTTCGAACTGGAAGCTGAAAGTGCCCAGTCTAACATAATATTCTGGTAACCTGTAGTAGGTATATACCAAACAAATGAAGAATTCTGCACAGGGTTACGTGTACGCACACCCACGTTATTTGTTGATTGGCTATTAGTATCGTTACCCGCTGCATGTAAATCATTAATAAATGCATATGGAGGGCCGCCAACATTATCAGTAATTCCGCCTGAAATAGGATGCGAATAAATCATGTGCGGGTTTGCGCTACTTAAGGTGGTAAACTCAGGAATTAAAGGATTAGCAATATTGCCAAGGCTATCGCCACCGGCACCACCTATAGGCTGAGTGCTGTTAAAATCCCAGTAATGTATAAGCTTAACTAAAGGTGTAACACTTTCTACAGTATCATTTAAAACATTAGGTTGTGATATAACTGTACTTGCGCTTGATACACAGCTATTACCTTCTGTAATGGTCAATGTATAACCTCCTGGTGCCAACCCGCTTACTGAAGTTGTAGTTGCAGAATTAGACCAGCTATATGTATACGGAGTAGTTCCACCGCTAACAGATGATGTTATAGCGCCATTACTTGAACCATTGCATGTAATATCTGTAGGTGTTAGGTTAATAATTGCACCGCTAGTGGTAACTGTTCCGGTAGCAATAACAAGACATTTATTTGAGTCTTTAATCGTATCGCTCACTATACCTGTACCAAGACCACCTATAGAAGCAGTAGCTGCACCATTTGACCAATGATATACATAACTATTTCCTATTTTATATGGGGTACCTCCGCTAACAATTGTATTTGCAGAGCCAAAAGTTGAACATGTAACCGGAGAGGTAGTTACAGTGGCAGTAATTGCCGTAGCAGGTTGGGTTATATTAGCAATTACAGTTCCTGGGCATCCAAGTTTATCTGTTACAGTACATGTATATGCACCTTGGCCCAGGTTACTTACTGTTTGGCTGGTTCCCCCGCCTGACGACCAAGAATAAGTATATGGCCCGGTACCACCAGCGCCAACAGCCTTAGCACTACCGGTAGTATTACCATAACACAAAACATTGGTTTGAGTAGAAAGGGTTGGAATAACTTTGGTAGGTTGTAATATTGTAACAACAGCCGTTGAGGCAATATCATTAAAGTCAGTTACAGTTACTGTATACGTACCAGCACTTAAACCAGTACATGTAGCTGAAGTTTTACCTGTTGCTGTTACATTTACGTTATTTGACCATGAATATGTATAAGGAGTAAGGCCACCTTTTGTAATCACAGTTGCACTACCGGTACTATCTCCGTAGCATTTTGGAATATTAGTACGGTTAACAAAATAAGAAACTATATTTGATGTATTACTATCGCCAAGAATTGCAAAATTATCGAAGCGGTTATTGCCACTGCCTTTTGCCGAATTGTTACCACCAAATCCCACCCTGATGATGAAATTAGGATTGTTATTTACAGAGATATCGGAAGTAAAATTCATTTGAACAGGATACCATGCGCTTACAATAGTTGTTGGATTTGTAGCAAGAAGTGTATCAGGCCTTTTTACACCGCCTATATTAAATGTATCCATGGCAGTAGTTAAGTTTTTCCATGTAGTGCCCCCATCGGTACTATAATTAAAAAGCAGGTATTGCGCTCCGCTGGCACTTGATGCTGTAAGGGCAAAATTAAAATTCACATTATTAAAACCTGTTGTTGGCGCATATATATACATATAAGCATTTTCAACCGGGTTACGTGTCCTCACAAACATATTAGAGCTTGCACTGTCTGAAGTATTATTATAAACATAATTATAGGCACTGTAGTCATAAATAAAGGAACCGGTAGTTGCTCCATTATCTATCATACTATCCCTTGCGGTAGCAGCGTAAGGCACAGTTTGTTTTGCGGTAGGGCGTAAAAACAAAATCCTTGCATCGTTTGCGTAGGTAGCTGAAAATGGCAACCTTGAGTAATTTGCAAAAAGTGTACTCGTTTTTTTAGCAGCATCGGCAGCAGATGTTACCTGGCTATTGCCCCATGATGTTGCACCGCTATTTGCATATGCGTATGGGGTACCCAAACTATCACCGGCACCGCCCGATGGGTAAGTTTGATTAAAATCCCAAAAATGGATTAATTGTTGTTGGGCTTTACTTTCCTGTAAAGTAAAGAGAAAGGCAAGTAAAACAATTGCTACTTGAGTAAGTTTTGTTTTCATTATCGGAATAGTATTAAATTAATTTGGTGCAAGAGTACGCTTGCATTTTTAGCAAAATATTACTGCCACGTTAATTAATTACTAATACTTGAAACCAAATTCCATGACAATGTTAAATTCAAGTAAAGGGAATGGTAATTTATTTATAAATACCCTATGACTACTGAATATATTTCAGCGACAATTCAATTGCACCCCTACCGGAAGAAGCAACGTTTAGCTCAGATACATTTATATCGTAGCTTATTCCCATTGTATAATCTCTCATTTTCATGCCTAATAAAAATATCATTGAATCATTCCAACGATAATACACGCCAAGGTCAAAAGCATTACCGCCTTTTTTAAAGCCGGTGTATTTGCTTTCATCAGCCTGTAGCACATAATACCTGATCTTTATACCTGTGTTTAATTCTTGAGACGGGCCCTGCATATAGTATACAAAACCGGGTATAAGACTTATAGGTAACCGTTGCACGCCACACTGAAAGTTGCCATGAATAATATAACGCATATATAACAATGACCCCTGAGAACTTGTTCTGTAATATGATATGTTGGGTTGATTGATGTGAAATATGGCTGCGCCAAAATCCATTTTAAATTCATTATTATTTTTTAAGTCTACTTCACCGGAGCTATATTTATAGTTCACTCCACCGGAAAAATCTGCATAAGAAATTGAATTTCCAATTGAAGGTTCTCCTGTAGAAGCACTTGGGTCATAGCTACCATCTAAGAATTGTTCGCCCCACTGCCCTGCCCCATTATTTATACTCTGCTGAGCCCAGGCACCCTGCAAACCGACAGAAACATTACTCTTACTACTTAAAAATATTCCACTTGATAATGTAAGGGCAACTTCAGTTGTTCCCATTTTTACGTCACCAGATTTATCGCTAAAAAAAGAAAGACCCGGAGAAAGATAACCCTTTGTCCAATTTTTAAATATATTATGAAACTCTGCTGTTGCACCCATAGTATTAAACCCATTTCCACTACCCATTACACTCGACCATTGATTACGATAATTAATTTCAGCTAAAACATTACCATTGAATGTTCCACATAACGCTGGGTTTAAGGTAAGCGGTGATTCAGTAAATTGCGAAAAATGTAAATCCTGTGCATTTGTTTTATTACCCATAGATAACCAAAACAATACTATTGTCAACCTGCAAAGTAACTTTTCGAAATATGAACTAACGATCTGCATTTTCAATTTTTATAATATTATTTATCTGACCAAAGCAACATTGCCACTTTTATTTATTTTGGTTCCATCTAACAAATCAGCACTCAGGTAATACGCATATACTCCCGGATTCATCCTTTCGCCCTTATATGTTCCATCCCATCCATCACTTTGTTTCGTCGATTCAAAAATCTTATTCCCCCACCTGTCATATATTATAAAATCCATTTCTTTAACGCAATACCCAAATACCAACAATTCATCATTATGCCCATCGCCATTGGGCGAAAACATATTGGGAACAAATATGTGCCCACAATCGTCACTTACATCAATAGTAACAGTATCTTCTGTTGTACAACCAAATCCGTTAATGGTAATTAAATAATATGTTGTAGTTACCAAAGGGCTTGCAATTGGATCAGGGCAATTAGAACAACTTAACGTTGAAGAAGGAGACCATTCATATATACTGCCACTTGTTTGAGGTGCAACAGATAGTGGAGTTGATTGCCCGATTACAATACTTGTATTCGGAGAAGCCGCTTCGACAGGCAACGGGTTTACAATTACAATTATACTATCCTTAGCAGTGCAAAGGCCATTAGCCTCAACAACCGTGTAAGTTGTGCTTATACCAGGGCTTGCAAAAGGATTGGAAATAGTTGAAGAACTAAGCCCAACCGCGGGAGTCCATGTATATGATGTTGCACCCGAAGCTGAAAGCTTAGCAGAACCACCAATACAAATTGATTGCTCTGCGCTAACATCAGGAACCGGTGTAGGTGTTACATTAACTGTTATGGTTGCATTTTTAGTACATACCCCATTACTTGCCTGCAAAGTATACGTAGTTGTTATGTTAGGTGAAACAGAAATTGAAGTACTTGTACTGCCCGTATTCCATTTATAACTTACACCGCCTCCGCCAGTCAGTAACGTAGTGTCACCTGAACATATTGCATTATTACCCATTATGTTTGTTGCAGGCAATGGATTCACACTTATTACGGTGGTCGTATCTTTACTACAAAATCCATTACTTACTGTAACAGTATAAGTAGTAGTAACCATAGGGCTGACACCAAAATCCGAATTAGTGTTTCCTGTATTCCACAAATAACTATTTCCGCCGCTTGCGTTAATTATTATTGAATCGTTAAAGCAAATAGCCTGAGGTCGGGTAATGGTAACTATAGGTATTGGATGCACTACAACAATTATACTTGTATCTTTTGTGCATAGTCCATTACTTACATTTACAGAATATGTTGTTGTTACTAAAGGCATTACGGATACCGTGTCCGTTGATACACCTGTATTCCAAACATAATTGCTACCACCTGATGCGGTAAGTAATGAATTGTTGCCAAAACATATTGAATTATTTCCGGTTATTACTGCAACAGGAACCGGATTAACGGTTACAAACACTTTAGCACTATCAGAGCAACCGCCCACAATAGCTTTTATGCTGTATATTGTATCTATTGCCGGACTGACATTAACAGATGTCGACGTTGCACCGGTATTCCATAAATAGGTATTTCCGCCCGAGGCAATGAGTGTAGTATATGTACCTAAACAAATTGTATCCTTTCCACTAATTGATGCATTTATTTTAGGAGCCACGTTTATGACCACTGTGGTGGAGTCGGGGCAGCCCGATTTACTTATACCTGTAATTGTATACGTTGTTGTAATAACAGGATCAGCAATAGGATTGGGGCAATTGGTGCAGCTTAACCCTACTGACGGAGACCATAAAAAAGTATTTGTACCTGATGCAGTTAAAGAGGTATTATTTCCATAACAAATATTAGCGGAAGAAGGAGATATGCTAATAACGGGTAACGGATTTACTATAATCTTAATACTATCCTTATTAACACAACCATTACTATCCTTCCCAATAACCGTGTATGTTTGCGTAATAGCAGGAACAAATGCTATACCATCCGTTATGCCTCCTGTCCAAACATAGGTTTTTGCTCCGCTTCCGGTTAACGTAACGGCATTGCCAGCACATGCAGAATCATTTGTAGTACTAGCTTTTACCGGGGGCAGTGTATTGACCTTTATCCTTATACTTGCTGTATCTGTGCATCCGTCAGCTGCCATTCCTGTAACCGTGTAAGTGTTGGTTAAGGCAGGCACAAATGCAATTCCATTATTTACCCCTCCTGTCCATGTATAACTTATGGCACCACTTCCGGTAAGGGTAATATTATTGCCAATACAAATAGTATCTGTGGTAGTGTTAGCCTTAACAACTGGGGCCGGTTTAAATGATAAAGTTGCAGCGACCGATGTATCATTATTACAAGTAGGGCATGATATTATACAGCGGTATTGATATCCACTCATGGAAACAGGAACATTGCTTAAAGCAAGGCTATCGGTAATGGCTCCACTATATACCCCTCCATTACTGATATTAGTAAATCCACCTCCATTATTTACTTGCCATTGAAACAAATTACTTAGCCCGCCGGCCACATGTGTAACAAAACTGGTATTTGATCCGGGGCAAATTGCCGAATTAACAGGTTGCACCCAGAGTACAGGGCATACACTATCTCCGCGTATTGCAATATTATCATACCTGTCGCTTCCGGTATTTGTAGTTGAGTTAGAACCTGCCAAATAGAATCTTATAATAAAACTATTATTGTTATTAGCACTATTGTCTGGCGAAAAATTAATATTTACCGGGTACCATGCCCTTGTGCTGGTTACAGAATTTAATACAAGTAATGTATCAGGCCTACGTATACCACCTATATTAAAAGTATCCATAGCCTGGGTAAGGTTGTTCCATGTAGCACCACCATTGGTGCTGTATGAAAATATATTATACTGGGCACCTTTTATACTTGACACACTTGCTGCGTATGATAACGAAACATTCATATACCCTGTAGTAGGAACATACATATATAAGTATGAATTAAGCGAAGGATTACGTGCCCTTATGCTTAAATTACCATTGCAGGAACATGCAGCTGCGGCAGCAGAACTATCACTGGTTTTAAAATAAGGATAGTTAACACTGCTGAAATCGTAGTAAAATGAACCTGAAATATCATTATCTAAAACACTATCAACTTTTGTTGCAACACCTTGTTTAGTGGCAGGACGCACATAAACTATTTTAGCTCCACTTAGCGGTAAGGTAGTATACTGCACCGGTAAGCCATGCTTACTATTTCCGAGACTATCGCCATTACCTCCGGCATCTCCAACACCAGTTAACGGAGTAGTACTATTAAAATCCCAAAAATGAATAAGTTTTCTCGGCTGCGCCCCACTGTATAAAGAAGATAGTCCAAAGAGAATCAGAAAAAAGATAGCTCTCGTACTAAAAATTATTCTCATTTAAAATGCCCTATTTTTTAAAGGAACAATAATATTATTATACCATTAGCTTAATGTTATTCGCTTGTTAAATAATCCTCACATCGATCTATTAATTCAATTGATATATGAAGAATTATCTTCCGGTTTATTAAATTTCCGTTAAGAAAATAAACTACACGCGTTACATGGTTACCAGGAAATTATGTTTGTATCTCAAAACAAATGACGAGGCAATAAATCCAACCTATGAAGTACAGATATTCACTTATTGTATTACTTACTTTTTTTATCAATTTACTTTTTGCGCAGCAGGACACGCTGAAAGTAATGGCTTATAATGTTCTTCATTATGGTGATGGATGCCAGGGTTCAAACACATTTTTACACAAAAATCTTAAAGCTATTATACAATATACGAGTCCCGATGTATTAGGTCTTGTTAAAGCACAGGCAATAAGAATTAACGCATCTGATTTTGACGGAATATCTCATATTGGCTTTGCAGATTCCATCATAAAGTTTGCTCTTGACTCAGCAACTTATAAAGGCAAATACGCTTATTGCACACTCACAAGAGTATCGAATGATGCTGATGGAGATATGGACATATTGTTTTATAACCAAAGCAAGTTGGGTTTTGTTTCTGTAACCAATTTATGCTCATACCAAGAAGACTTTGACCTTTATAAATTATATTACAAAGACCCTTATGTTTCCTCAACACACGATACTACATTTATATACATAGTCCTCAACCATACCGTTTCCGGGTCATCAACCACTGATCGGGATAACCAGGACACTACTGTTATAAAATCACTTAAAACGTTTTTTTACCACCTACCTAATTTAATAAGTATGGGCGACTTTAATACCCACACCAGCACTGAAAATGGGTATGAATTATATACGGCAACTTCAGATACTAGTTTTATTTTTGACGATCCACCTTTTTATCCTGATGGCAAATTCACCTACCCACAAGCCTGGAGCAATAAAATATCATGCTCCGGTTATCTTAATACTTCCACACGCGCCACCAATATACCCAATGGCTGTGGTGCAAGCGGAGGCGCTAAAGATTGGTATGAGCACATTTTTTTATCAAAGTGGATTACGGGTAATATTGACTTCATGAAATATGTGACTAATTCATACCAAACAATTGGTAACGATGGCAAACACTTTAATTCATCTATAAACGACAGTACAGGAGATCCGAAAAATACTTCTGCACCTTCAAACGTTATTAATGCTCTTTTTCAACTTTCAGATAAATATCCTATAATGGTTAAACTTGCCGTTACATACGATAGTTTGGGTAATGGCCCCGCAGACCCTGTAGTGAACGGGATAAATAAAATCATCGCTCTGCAAGATAAAATAGAAGTAAATAATCCGGTACATGATTTTGCCGACATTCATTTTCCACCCGAATTAATTGGGCAAAAAGCAAGTATACATTGGTACGATATTAGCGGAAGATTAGTGAATAGTAAAGAATTCAGCATCATAACCAGCTTAATGAATATAGAAATTCATTTTGCCCCGGGCATATATATGTTAAACATCCGGTCAGGTACATTTTCTGTAACCAGGAAAATTGTAAAGGAATAATTTATGAATACAATCTTATTTCATGGTTAATTATTTCTGATTACCGTGCAGTTGGAGTTAAGTAAAGGTTAAAATTGTTATTTAATTATTATATCAACTACTCATTCTTATTTACAGTACCATATAAAAATAGTTTTGCGCGCAAATTAGTTTATATGACAAGTAAAAAATATTCATTCTGCTTCCTGCTGAGTTTCATTACACTTATAGTTTCTGTATCGCTGGTGCAAGCGGGCACAGTAAAAGGTAAAGTTGCAGATTCGGCAAGTAAAGAAGGGCTTATAGGAGCTACTGTTTATGTTAAAGATAGTATCAGCATTCATGATGGTGCAGGGCTGGATGGTTCTTATTCCATAAAAAATTTAAAACGTGGCACGTATATACTTGTTGCCCAATTTTTCGGTTATACCACACAGGAAAAAACAATTACTATATCAGATGAGAGCCAGGTAATAACAATAGACTTCCAGATGAATGAGGCACATATTAATTTAAGCAATGTAACTATAACAAGTAACTATACCAAAGAATCAGATAACTATGCCAGAAGTGAGGAAAAAAATTCAGATATTTTAATGAACGTAATGTCGGCAAAGACAATACAATTGTTGCCTGATTTGACAATAGGAGATGTATTACAGCGGGTATCTGGCGTAAGTGTCGAAAAATCAACAACAGGAGGGGGAAAATATGCCACCATACGAGGAATGGACAAAAATTATAATTACACAACTATTGACGGAGTACAGATACCCAGCCCCGACTATGGGAACAGGTATATACCTATGGATCTATTTCCTGCCGAAATGGTAGAACGCCTGGAAGTTTTCAAAACCCTTACACCTGATATGGAAGCCAATGCCATTGGCGGAGCTATGAACCTTGTATTAAAAGATGCACCTGACAGATTTTATCTCTCTGCCGACTTTGCGACCGGGTTTAACCAAACTTTACTTAACCAGGGATATGAGAAATTTAATTCGAGTGTCATACAAACCAATAGTCCGGCTCAAACAAATGGCTCAGATTATGCAGCAAAAGTTTCTGATTTCCCAACAGGAAACATTAACTATAAGGATGTTGCTGTTCCGCCAAACCTGGTTGCGGGCTTTACTCTTGGCGACAGATTTTTGGGTGGAAGACTAGGTATATTGTTATCGGCTAATTTTCAAAATATTTATAGCGCTACCGAAGGATTTTGGATAAAACAGCAATCAGAACCAAACCCCGGTCCGCACCCAAATACTCCAATTTGGGATTATGTATCAAACCGCGATTATTGGGAGCAGCAAACTAGAGGGGCCGGACATTTAAAAATTGATTATGTATTTAGCCCTAAACACAGGATGGATTTTTATGCTGTTTATACCCAAATGAATGATATTCGTTCGCGCATTGAACAGGATACGGCTAATTCATTACCTGGCAGTGAGATGAATCCTCATTATCAATCTAAGGTTACTTCACAATATATATTTAATGCCACTTTAAAAGGTAAGGATACGCTTGCCCATAATTTATTTCTTGACTGGACGGGCGCATATTCACGCGCATGGGAAAACATACCTGACTGGGACGACATTTCGCTTCTTGGTACCATGGGCCAGCCAACAGCAGTTTTTTCTTCACTTTCAAGAGTATGGATGCAAAGTACCGATCAGGATTTTAGTGGCTATATTAATCTATCCTATCATTTTAACTTATTCGGACAAAAAGTTGAATTAAAAACAGGAGCAATGAATAGAGATAAAACAAGAAATGCTTATTCAAATGAATATGATTTTGCAGCCACTCCCTTTCAGCCAAATTATCCTGGCATAGATGCTATTTTGGCTAATCCTTCTTATTATGTGTTCGTAAATCCACTGGGTACACCCATGAGCAATAACTCGTACAGCGTTGGTGAAGATATAACGGCTTATTATGGTATGATTAAGTTACAGTTATTGTCTAAAATAGAATTAGCCGGTGGAATGCGAATTGAAAACACATCTCAAGCTTATGTAGATGGCGAATCAATTAATGTAGTGGCCCAAAATGGAACCAAACAATATACAGACTACCTGCCCAGTGTTGAGGTTAAATATAATATAACAGATAAACAAGCTATACATGCAAGTTACTTTGCATCTATATCACGACCAAGTTTTATTGATATAGTGCCGTATCAACTAAGCGGGGACCAATTCAATCAATATGGGAACCCTTATTTACTCCATACAACAGCCAATAATTATGATTTGCGTTATGAATTTTTCCCAAAACCTTCAGACCAAATATTGATTGGAGTATTTTACAAACAAATATATGGCCCTATTGAGCAAGCAGTAATCCATTCTCCATCAGGCGGCCCTTCTGCTGTAATTCAGCAACCTATAAATATAGGCGGTGATACAGTTCCTGCCATTAACTATGGTTTTGAATTCACAATTACTAAATACATCAAGCATTTTGGAATATCTGCTAATTACACCTACACCCATTCCAGCCTTGTCGCTCCTGAATTAATATACCGCAATACGGTTGGTACCGGGCAGCCAAAAACTTTTGATACAACTGAAACAAGGCCAATACAAGGACAAGTAGATAATATAGCAAATCTTTCTTTTATATATAAAAACCCAAACATAGGCTTTGAAGCACAACTTTCATTAGTTTATACAGGTAAATCAGTCTACCTTATTGCCCAATATTATGGCCTTGATGAATGGCAGATGCCTATGACTACAATGGGATTCTCTTTTCAAAAAAGATTGAGTAAGAAAATAAACTTAAGTCTGTATGGAAAAGTAAATAATATACTAAATACACCGCTGGTAATTCGTATGTTTCCACCCAGTAACTATGCCAATATACCCGGCACTTCAGCATGGCTTCCGAATCAAGACAACAACACCAGTTTAAATAGTATAGTGGTGCAAAAGGAATACTATGGTCAAACATATTTGATGGGCTTAAGATATAAATTTTAAAGTTTTTATATCTTATAAAAAGTAACAATGCACCACTTGCGGTGGCCTTAATACTATAAAAGATAATTAAATGTTCGGTCTTAACATTCTCTTAATCCCGCCAATTTATTTTAACGATTATTTAATCAGCCGATAATACTCGCGTGTTACGTGGAAAATAGTTTTGCGCAAAATCTAAATCGAATTAAAAAAATGAAAAAGAACTCTCTACTTCTTGGATTGCTGGCAGCTGCAATTGCACTGCTGCCTTCTTGTAAAAAGAATGCCACTACTGAAAAAACGGTAGTTTCCACGCCTCCATTCCAGGTAGGCCAAACTATAAGCCCAGGTAATTTATCGGCAGGTTCATACAAAGGAACTATGACCTCTGGAAATACCTACACACTTACCGGCGATTTTACTATCAATAAAGGGGATACCGTTTTACTTCAATCCGGTGTAACCGTTTGTGTAGGTGCGGGTGTAACCATTATTGTGAAAGGTGTTCTTATATCTCTCGGAACGCAAGCTGCTCCTAACTCGTTTACAGCTTGCGGAGTTACAAAAATTGATCAGATAGGCAACCCTGTTACCAGCGACCCTGCATACTCAGGCAAGTGGACAGGAATCAACTGTGATACATCATGCACCTTATGCGAACTGCAATGGACACATGTTGAATTTACAGGCGGAACCTTTGCCACAACTGAACCATTTGTTGGCGGCACTTCAGGCGGAACTTCATTTAGCGTGTTATTCCAAAACCCTAAAGGTGATTTAATAATAACTGATAGCTGGATATATGGTTCTGTGGATGATTGCATACGCATTCAGCAGGGGCGTATTTATATTGCTCGTAACACTCTTGAAAAAATGGGTTATTTAGGTGGGGATGGAGTTAATGCAAAGCATGGAACACAAGGAGACATGTGTTATAACCTATGTGTAGGCAATGCCACCAACTCAACTAAATGCTCAGACAAAGGTTCGGGGTCTTTTGTTCAGTGTAACATTAATATGTATAACAATACATATATAGATTGCGGTTACAGACAAGCATCTCCTTCAAGCCGTGGCTCAGATATTGACTATGAACAAGGCGGAAGAGGTTTATGTTACAATAACCTTATTGTAAATTGTCGTAATGGTATTCGTATTGGAGATGGACAGAACTCTATTCCTATGCCTGATACAACAAATACAATTTATACCAACAACTATATTTATTCTGACTCAGTATCTGAAGTTAATCAGTTTTTCCCGGTTACTGCAGGAACATGGACAAGGCCTAATGCATACATTATTCCTTCCGCAGCCCAGCTTAACCTGCCAGCGGGTTTTTATAGCCCGAACAGCACTGTAAATGGTGGGGATGACCTTGCTTACAACGACCCAAGTTTAGCCGGTGTAAACAATCCAATGTTTGTTAATTTCCCGCTTCCTGAACCCATTCCAGGCGGGCAAACATTATCGGCCATAAGTTCTCTTGAAACAGGCGTATCTGTTACCGGAAGCAACTACGATTTTCATTTAAAACCAGGTTCTCCTGCAATTGGTGCCGGATATGTTGGCTTCAGTCCATTCCAAAATATACCTAACCCTGTTAAAAATGATGTGACTAATCCAAATTTCGCCCCTACCATAACTCAACCAGGTGTTGATATTGGCTGTTACCAAAGCAGCGGTACAGGTAACGCACACTAGTATATTTAACCTCTTTTATTGAATCATATTAACCCTTGCTCAAAGAGCAGGGGTTAATTATTTATGTAAAGGATGGCAGTTATTTATTGTTAAGTCATTACTGTGACTATATAAGGGGTGAAATATTATTTTCAATACACTACAGTCTCTTATCTAAATGCATCCTACAAATAAAGGCTTTCTATCAGTTAATAGAAACTACGACGAAGTGATCTGTCGCCTTATATTGATTGAAAAATTTATAAGGACATATAAGATATTCATGAAAGAACATTCATATAATATCCTTATAAGGATAAAGAAATTCGTGTATTAACAATCCTTAAATAGGGTTAGCACTATTCAGTTGCACCTCAACAACCAAGTTATTGAATAGTAAACTTGGCGCGTACTGTGGTTGGTTTATCAGGCGTAGGAGCCGTATAATGCTCCTTATCCACATCATGGCCCATGCTTGTAATATCAACTTTATCAGAAACACCAACAATTGTATAACCATAATAACTTTGTGGCCAGTCTTTTCCCATTGGTGCACCCGAATTACCGCAAACTATTTCCCATGTTTTGCCTTTGTGCATCTGCACAGAATCCCATAAATGGAAATGAGATCCAAAATAAGCATCGCAATTATATTTTTCAATTACGGCCCACATACTATCCCGACTGGCTTTAAACTCTTCCATACCTGATTCAGATTCGTAATGAGACGGGAATGGAGGTTTATGCCCAAAAAGGAATATATGCCTTGCACCATTCTCATGAGCATCTTTTAAATCATTTTTTAACCAGTGCCATGATATACGGCTCTCACGGGCTACTGCATCGGTGCTAAGTATAACAAAATGATCTCCTCCAAAGTCAAATGAATAAGATAATCTGCTTTGATCTGTCCATAAGCTATCTGTTCCCGGAACAAAGCCTGTAGCTTTTGGGCCATTATCGCCCCGTATGTAATCATGCATCTCTCTCACAAATATTCTCTCATTTGTTACAAATGCTATTTTCCCTGAACCTTCTTTTTCTACAATCTCATGGTTACCGGGTATGGCAACCAGCTCCACACCACTTGAAGCTAAAGGGGATTCTTTATACAACTTTATCCAAGCCCTTAGTTCGTTTGCCAGTTTAACAGTATCATGGCCTGTATAGCCCAACACCAAATCGCCATTAAAGAACAAATATTTAGGTAAAGGGCTGAGTTGAGCTACTTCTGCAAGTAGGCGTTTGAAATGGTATATATTTATGGTACTCGGATTCCCTGCGGTATCTTCAGGAGCAACCCTGTCATCGCCAGCAACCACAAAAGTATAATTCATTTTTTCAACATACCTGTCTTTACAGCCGCTACTAACTATTGCCATTATTATAGCCGAAACTACAGTCATTAAAGAGATTCTTTTCATATTATTTTTAATATATTGGGGTCGAAAGTACCCGCTTCAGTTTAACAATATGTTAATTGAAAATGAAATATATAAAGCCAATGTTATGAGTCCTTCAAAACCGCGTAGTGTAACATCGACTCTATAGTAAAAAAAAACAAAAGCCATAAAAGTGAAAAGCCTTATTAAATAAGGCTTTCAAAAGGGTTTATTTACCCAGTGGCTCCGATAGGAATCGAACCTATATCAAAAGTTTAGGAAACTTCTATTCTATCCATTGAACTACGGCGCCAATTATTTATTTCACTATTGCTCCATTATCTGTTTCAGTTTTTACAGGCGACACAAATATCAATTCTCCATCTGCATTTTCCGCCATTAATATCATTCCCTGAGATTCTATACCCCTTAATTTACGGGGCGTCAAATTTACTAATAAACATACTTGCTTGCCAATAATTTGTTCGGGCTTATAATATTTTGCAATGCCCGAAACTACAGTACGGGTATCTATTCCGGTATTTACTGTAAGCTTTAAAAGTTTATCTGCTCCTGAAACCTTCTCAGCATTAACAATAGTTCCAACACGCAGGTCCATTTTCTCAAAATCTTCAAAGGCAATAGTGTTTTTTGAAGGGGCAACAGTTTTTGTAGTTTCAGAAACTGTTTTACTCGCATGTAATTTATCCACCTGCTTTTGTACAGTTTCATCTTCAATACGTTCAAAAAGCATCGTAGCTTCAGATAGTTTATGCCCATCGGGCAGCATAGTTGCTTTGCCTGCTGCATCCCAATTCAGGGGTGCAACATTCAATAATTTGCTTAGCTTATCTGATGTAAACGGCATAAAGGGCTTCATCAATACTGCAAGGTTTGCACAAATCTGTTGCGATATATTTAATACTGTTTGCACCCTTTTAGGGTTATGAGTAATCGCTTTCCATGGCTCATTATCAGCCAGGTATTTATTCCCCATACGTGCCAGGTTCATCAACTCCGAAAGCGCTTCACGGAAATGAAAGGTCTCAATTGAGTCAGCAATTTTTTGTGGAAACCTTGACAGTTCTTCCATTACAAATAAATCACTTTTTTCATAAGCTTCTGCATGCGGAATCTTGCCATCAAAATATTTCCACGTAAGTACTTGTGTACGGTGTACAAAATTCCCAAGTATCGCTACCAGTTCATTATTATTACGTGCCTGAAAATCCTTCCAGGTAAAATCATTATCCTTTGCTTCCGGTGCATTAGCACATAATGCATAACGCATCACATCTTGCTTTCCGGGAAAATCTAAAAGGTATTCGTGTACCCATACTGCCCAGTTGCGCGAGGTAGATATTTTTTCTCCTTCTAAATTCAAAAACTCATTAGCCGGAACATTGTCGGGCAGTATATAATCACCATCGCACATTAACACAGAAGGGAAAATTATACAATGGAACACTATATTATCCTTACCGATAAAATGTATAAGGCGGGTATCTTCATCTTTCCAATACTTCTCCCAATCTTTAGTCAACTCTTTAGTGGCAGATATATAGCCAATTGGCGCATCAAACCACACATACAATACTTTATTCTCAGCTCCTTTAAGCGGAACTTTTACGCCCCAGTCTAAGTCACGGGTCATAGCACGGGGTTGTAACCCCTGGCTCAGCCACGATTTACATTGACCAAAAACATTGGGTTTCCAGTCACTATGCTTATTAATGTATGCCTCAATTTGAGGTTGAAGTTTATCTAATGGCAAAAACCAATTCTTTGTTTCTCTCAACACAGGCTTTTCGCCACTTAATGCCGATACAGGATTCTTCAGATCGAGCGGACTAAGAGAAGTACCGCACTTTTCGCATTGGTCGCCGTAAGCATTAGGATTACCACAATTGGGACAAGTACCCGTTATATATCTATCGGCCAAAAACTGGCCTACCTTTTCATCATAGTATTGTTCTGTTACCGATTCCTGGAAGATACCCTTATTATACAGTTTCATAAAAATATCGGATGCCGTTTTATGATGGACAGGTGACGATGTACGCGAATAAATGCTGAAAGCAATTCCCATTTCCTCAAAGGTTTGCTTCATTTGGTTGTGGTACTTGTCTACTACCTGCTGGGGAGTTATATTCTCTTTGCGCGCCCTTATAGTTATTGGCACACCATGCTCATCCGAACCACAAATAAATACCACATCTCTGCCTTTTGAGCGTAGGTATCGCACATAAATATCTGCCGGCAGGTAACAGCCAGCTATATGGCCAATATGCAAAGGCCCATTAGCATAGGGTAAAGCCGCTGTAACCGTATACCGCTTAAACGTTTTCATAAGTCTGCGAAGATAAAACGAAATAGCACAGAAAGACCAATTGCCTATTATTTAAGAAGAATTTTTATTTTTGTAGGGTGAATAGTGCTATTTTGCCGTTTAATAAGTTATGCCCATTTTATTTTAACCCCCTGTAATGAATCTGGCCGTTCTCGAAAACCGTTATTCTGACCTACTTAACCGCTATACAGGGCCGGGGAAGAGAATTATTGTATCGTACCATGGCGAAATGGACCAGGACAGGGTTAGTATGTTGTCATACACGGCGGAGCACCAGCTTGAAACACAAGGCGCCCGCAGAAGCACTATAAAAAAGACCTTCAACATCCTTATTGAATTATTGCAAAATGTGCTTTTACACAGCGCATCGCCCACGCATGGCAAACCATTTTATTTTGTGCTTGCCGAGAACATGCAGGATTATGTTGCTATTTGTGCCAATGTTGTAAGTAATCAGGCAGCAAAAAAAATACAAGAGACATTGGACGATATTAAGAAAATGAATGAACGGCAGTTGAAAAACCACTACATGGAAGTATTGAGTAACGACCAATATTCCGCTAAGGGTGGTGCCGGGCTCGGGCTTATTACTGTAGCACTAAAATGCAACAACAATTTTACTTTTAATTGCATTCCTCTGGATGAACAGGTATCTCTTTTTGAGATGACTGCTATAATCTCCGACAAATAACTCATCTATGGAAAAACTATTTATTAAAGAAACGCTTAACAGCCCCAAGGTTATTTTTGACCCGGGAAAAAAGAGGTATGAAATATCGGGCAAATCATTCCCTGAAAATGCAAGGTCGTTTTATCAGCCGGTACTTGATTGGGTAGGGGACATTCCAAAATCAAACCCCGATAAAATACGGATGTCATTCATGCTCGATTATATCAGCTCATCTTCGGTAATTAGTTTAAAACAATTGCTTGCCAAGATAAAAGCCATGAACGAAACCGGGGCCAATATTGAGGTGCTTTGGCATTACGACCCTACAGACATTGATATAAAAGAAATTGGTGAAGAGTATGAAAAAGTGGTTGGAATAAAATTACAATTTGTAGAACAGCCTGTTTAAACGCCTTCTATTAATTGAGTAAGTTTCTCAAAATCTTTCCACGACAGTTGTTCTGCCCTCTTATCTAACATTTCACCTTTTATACCTTTATCAGTCAGCATAGCAGATAAGGCGTTAGAAAGTTTTTTCCGGCGCTGGTTGAATGCCATTTTCACTACCTGCTTAAATACATCATCATTACAGGCAAGTGCAAAGTTTTCCTTCCGCACAAGTTTGATTACGCCTGAGTTAACTGCCGGGGGTGGTATAAATACAGTTGGAGGTACATCAAACAAATAACTTGTATCGAAATATGCCTGCACCAATACACTAAGTATTCCGTAATCACGGTTACCAGGGGGCGAACAAATACGTTTTGCAACTTCTTTCTGAAACATACCCACAACTTCAATTACCTTACTACGATATTCAATAGCTTTAAAAAGTATTTGGGTGGAAATGTTATACGGGAAATTTCCAACGATAGAGAATCTTTCACCCTTAAAAAAGTCCTCCAAATCCAATCTAAGAAAATCAGCATGCAGTATTCTTTCTTTTAATGCAGGAAAGTTGTTTATTAAATAAGGTATAGACTCATCATCAATTTCAACCAGCCAGAGCTTTTCACCCCAGCTTGGCATTAAGTGTTTGGTAAGCGCACCCATACCCGGGCCAATTTCCAGCAAAACACCATCCTTAGCAGTAACAGCCTCAGCTACTTTAGCGCAAATCCCCTCATCTTTAAGGAAATGCTGTCCTAGTCTTTTTTTTGCCCTTACGCTATTAACCATTATACAAAAGTAGGTAAATCTAAGTGGCTATTCGCCAAGTTCCGCTTGGTTTCCTATATTTGCCATCTAATAACCAACGCAATCTTTATATCATGAAAAAAATTTACTTATTATTCAACCTGGTAGTTGTAAGTCTTTTTGCCTTTTCAGGCAATTCAAGCGCCCAAATTACCGTTACCTCTGCCGATATGCCTGCCATAGGCAATAAGTTTGTAAATGACCACGATACTGTTAAAACCTCAACTTCTAAAATAAGTGTTCCAACAATGGGGGCCAGTATGAGCTGGAATTATAACTTTTTGCCAACTACTTATCAGGATACCGATTCATTTGTTAATCCTTCATCTACTCCTTATGCATCTTCTTTTCCTTCTGCAAACCTGGCAGATAGCACTTATGGAAACGCAGGCTATAATTATTGGAATGGAACAGGCAGCTCATTTTCAATTGAAGGTACGGTGCAAAATATAGCTGGCGCTACCGCAATTATACCATTCAGCCCTGCAGTACTTGAACTGAATTTGCCTGCTCATTTTGGTGATATTGGCGGAGGAACAACAATGGCCACAATTGCGCCTATTGCAATAACTTATATTATTTATGATTCAGCTAAAGGAGTTATTCATGTTACCTACACTGATACAATTGCAGGCTGGGGCACATTAACTACTCCGTTATGGGCAGGGCAGACATATAATACATTATGTCAAAAGCATTATGAATATGATATTGATAGCTTATGGGTACATAACAGTGGAACACATACATGGGCCTTTTTTCAAAGACAAGTTACCAAAATGTATCAATACAGGTGGTATGCTAATGGCATTGGAAATTTAGTTGGTAATATGACAGTAGATAGTACTAATAAAAAAGTACAATCGATGCAATGGTATGCCGGTTTACCTAATAGTATTAATGAGTTAAGCAAACAAAATAACACATTGGTTTATCCTAACCCTTGTACTAACCAGGTAACTTTCCGCTATACTCAGCAAAATGCTGCAACCATTTTTGTATTTGACATTACAGGCAGGGAAATAACAAATGCTGAAATGAAAAATGGTGCTGCTGTTATAAATGCCTCAGCTTATTCAGCCGGTATGTACCTCTACCATATTGCCGATAATTCGGGCAATGTAATTGGTAACGGTAAATTCACGGTTGTTCAGTAAAGACATTCATTAACCCCAAACCCCTAAAGGGGCTTTGAGGCAATATATTTTATAAAAAGCCCTGCCCCGAGTACTTGGGGCGGGGCTTTTTAGTTTCTACTTACTCTACTAACAAGACGGGATTCCTCATTTCGCTTCGCTACATTCGGAATGACAGTATTATTTAGTTTATTGAAAAGTAGAGGGTGCAGGCTTCGCCTGCACCCTCTACTTTTATTATCCCATGCAAAACCATTGTCATTCCGAACGCAGTGAGGAATCTATACTTAAAAGAAGTGCACCCTTCATTCGGCCAGCCCCAAACCCCTAAAGGGCTTTGAGAACTTTACACAGGACTATTCTTGTTTCAAAGCCCTTTAGGGGTTTGGGGTAAACAAGTTAATGCAGGTGGTGTTAATAAAAAAGCCTCGCCCCGAATGCTCGGGGTGGGGCTTTTTAATTGATATATGGTGATGAATTATTTACTGCCTGTCTTTTCTTTTACTACAGCGCTTAACCATTTCGACATCATAAATATTATGGCTGCTGCAACTAATGAAGCAACGAATAAAATCATGAAATAACTGCTCTTATCCTGGAAATTATCCCAGTACCCAGCCATCATACCGGCTATTTTTCCTGCCATAGAATTAATAAGGAACCATGCGCCCATCATTAATGCTGTTAACCGCGCAGGCGCAAGTTTAGACACCATCGATAATCCGATAGGGCTTATCAGCAACTCACCCGCCGAAAATATGGCATATGTACCAAGCAGCCAGCCCATACTTGTTTTGTCTAAATAAATATTGCAGCTCTTGGCAGCAAATACCATAAGCAATGATGAAAGTCCGGCAATTATCATACCAATAGCAACTTTACCTACTGTAGAAGGAGTCCTCTTTCGCATACTAAAGAAGCTTATAATACCCAAAATAAGAGGTGTAAGTATAACTATATCTATAGGGTTAGCCGACTGGTAAAGCTCAGGCGAGAATAGGCCCAATTTTTCATCCTTCTTAGGCCACTTGTCTTTAGGCAAGTTTTGAAGATATGGATCTTGCGAAAGAATATTCAGCGCCTTGCCTTCCTTCATGTCATCCATGGCATTCTGGCGTTCCTCCTTCATATTTTTCTGATCACTAACGGCATCAAATATTCCTCTGCCCACATACGTATTATCCTTTTTTGAATGTATGGTAACTGTATATACCGGGTACATTTTCTTTGTGGTTGTATCTAATTTCATGGTTGAATCAATCTTTCCAACCATGTCACTTGAAATAGATTGTTGCACAAAATGATTATCTATTTTGGCAATGGTCGACGAATCGAGTGTAACAGTTTGCAAAATATCTAAAGGCTTGGCTACATTTTCCATAGCCTTGGGCATATCACGCTTGGTGTACTGATCGGCCCAGATGGTAAGCGCAGTACTATTCTGGTTATATATAACCCAGAAAACAATTGAAGCTGCAAAAAAAGCAAGCAATGCCCCCAACCCTCTTTTATCTTCCTTATTCGCTTTAAAAAGAATACCCAGGTAAAATATAATGATAGGTATACAGGCAAAAAAGAATGCATCATTTGAAACCTTAGCAAAAACCGGGTGGCCTATCCAACCCTTCATGTGCCATCCTATAATGGCAAAAACAATGGCGGGTATAAATACGGAACCAAACACTTTCCCCAGCGACATATCTTCTTTCTGGGCAGGTTTAACCACATCACTTTTTTTAATGTTTTCGTCCCGCATTCCAACAATGAAGGTAATGAGGCCTATTATCATTCCCACACCTGCTGCCGCAAATGCATATCCCCAGCCATATTTGTGACGAAGAATGGCAGCAACAAAATTGCAAAAGAACGCTCCTATATTTATACCCATGTAAAAGATATTGTAGGCAACGTCTTTCTTAGGTTTTAAATCATCTGCATTATAAATGTTACCCAATAGCGTACTTATATTGGGTTTAAAAAAGCCATTACCAATAATTATAAGTGCCAGTGAAATATACATGGCCATATCTCCGGGAAGTGCAAGTCCAAAATAACCAAGTGCCATTAATAAACCACCTATTATAATAGACCGCCTGTAACCTAAAATTCGGTCAGCCAATAGACCGCCTATAAAAGGAGTTAAATAAACCAGCGCCAGGTACGAACCAACAATGTCGGTAGCAGTTGCAGTATCGAAACCTTTACCGCCATGTATAGCAGGCCCTATAAGGTATAACAAAAATATACCGACCATCAGGTAATAGCCAAAACGTTCCCACATTTCGGTAAAGAACAATATGTATAATGCTCTTGGGTGACCTTTTCTAACAGGAGTATCTGACATAGTTATAGGTTTAGTTATGGTCAAATATAAAGTTTTCTAACTAATTGTATATTTACCCCGTCCATATATATTTAAAGCCCCATGGAAGAAAAAGAAAAAAAGTTCAAGCCATTTATTGCCGCTTCTGATTTTCTGCCTGAATTTTCGCTGCGTGCTATTATTATGGGCTCCATATTTGGTGTCATTTTCGGGGCTGCTTCTGTTTACCTGGGGCTTAAGATAGGCCTTACTGTCAGTGCGTCTATACCTATTGCCGTATTAGCTATTTCGGTATTTAAAAAACTGGGTAATGCCAGCATATTAGAGAGTAATATTGTACAAACCATTGGCTCGGCCGGAGAATCAGTTGCGGCAGGTGTAGTTTTCACAGTCCCGGCTTTATTATTCCTTTCAGGCGGACAAGATTATTTTCACTACTTCCAGATTTTTGTATTGGCCCTTGCAGGTGGTATTTTAGGTGTGTTATTTATGGTACCGCTCAGGCGTTCACTTATAGTAAAAGAACATGGCAACCTACCCTACCCTGAAGGCACGGCTTGTGCCGATGTATTAATTGCAGGCGAAAAAGGCGGCAAACTTGCCCAAAAAGTTTATTATGGTTTGGGCATAGCCTTTGTATATAAATTATTCATGTCAATACTGGGTTTCTGGAAGGACACTCCACAATATCTTTTCAGCAATAAATCAGCATTACCTAATGCTGCTGTTAACGGTGAAATAACACCTGAGCTTTTGGGTGTAGGATACATAATAGGCCCAAAAATCTCAGGTATAATGGTTGCTGGTGGTGTACTTTCATCCCTGGTGCTTATTCCTTTAATAACTATGCTGGGAGCAGGATTAACCACGGTTTTCCCTCCTGAAACGCACCAGCTTATTTCGCAAATGAGTGCCGATGATATCTGGGATCATTACATAAGATATATAGGAGCCGGTGCGGTAACCTTTGGTGGCATAATGACACTTATAAAAACTTTCCCCACTATTATCAGTGCTTTCCGAGATTCGTTTAAAGACCTGAGAAAAAAAGATGCCGATTCATCTAAAGAAAAACTCAGGACCGAAAGAGACTTGCCACTTATATATGTATTAATAGGAAGTATTGTGCTTATCGCTTTTATGGCATTTATTCCTAATGTTTTGCCTTCTAAGGGTGGTTCTGCATTATTATCTTCTATAATGATAGTTGTGTTTGGGTTTTTCTTTGTTACCGTATCATCACGTATTGTTGGGTTAATTGGCTCTTCATCTAATCCTATTTCGGGCATGACCATTGCAACACTTATGGCTACATCCTTAATATTTGTAGGCATAGGATGGTCGGGCGATGCATACCAACCCATTGCTTTGGTAGTAGGGTCTATAGTATGCATTGCATCGGCAAATGCAGGTGCTACATCTCAGGATTTAAAGACAGGGTATATTTTAGGTGCAACACCTATTAAGCAACAATTAGGTTTAATAATTGGTGTATTGGTTTCCACCGTCGCCATAGGGTTCACCATAACTTTATTAGAACATAACATTGGTATTGTTACTAAAACTGCATCTCACCAGCATCCATTACCCGCACCACAGGCGGTGCTAATGGCCACTATTATAAAAGGGTTACTCAGCCATAATTTACCTTGGGGATTAGTACTTGTAGGAATGGGAATCTCTGCCGTAATGGAACTTTGCGACGTAAGCTCACTTGCATTTGCTGTTGGTGCATATCTTCCATTATCAAGCACTACACCAATTTTTGTGGGCGGCGTTGTAAAATGGCTGGTAGATAAAAAGAATAAAGCCAAAGAAGCAGAATCAGATATTGGCCCGGGAGCATTATTCAGTTCGGGTTTAATTGCAGGTGGCGCTATAACAGGTATTATTATTTCTATACTTATGGGTACTGCAGCCGAAACGCATGCCGACGGCAGTACAGTTTCTGTTATTGAATGGCTTAACAACCATATTGGTGGTAATGTAGGCATATGGCTTACCAAAACATTTGGAGAAGGTATTGGCCAATGGGCCGACCTTTGGGCGTTAGGAGTTTTTATGCTGCTGGGTTATATACTTTATAAATTTGCAACAAGCAAACAAGAGGAATTAAAATAAAGATTGTGGAAAAGCTATTTGCAAAAGATCTCACACTGAACCAGGTTTTCGATTTTGGCTCAATAACATTATCAGAAGATGATATTATTAATTATGCCAAACGA
This sequence comes from Bacteroidota bacterium, assembly GCA_013289475.1. Classification (GTDB taxonomy): domain Bacteria; phylum Bacteroidota; class Bacteroidia; order JABEUT01; family JABEUT01; genus JABEUT01. The sequence continues at coordinate 20,679 of JABCZW010000002.1, read as the reverse complement.
TATGACCCACTGCCCTTTCATATTGACAAAAAAATAGCTGACGCAAGTATTTTTAAAGGGCTTGTTTCAAGCGGGCCTCAAATGTTCAATACATCGTACATTAAAGAATGGGTGCCCCGTTTGGGTGATACAGTAATTTGCGGCCTTGAACTGAATAACTGGAAATTTTTAGCCCCCATATATGCTAACCAACCCATTACATGCAAGGTTACCATTATTCATTTAAAAAGAAACGAAGCAGAAAAGCATGTTGTAATTACATGGAACTATCAGTTTTTTAATCCTAAAGGAAAAATGGTACAAACTGCTGATGTAACTGTTATGCATAAGTTATAAATCATTTTCGCAAATTATAAATACCCCATATTATGTCAACACAAAAAGTATTACTAAAAGTAAGCGATGGCACAACCATGCAAGCTTATGTTTCAATGCCCGAAGGTAAAGGTCCGTTTCCGGGAGTTATTGTATTACAGGAAGCATTTGGTGTTAATGGCCACATAAGAAACGTAGCCGACCGCGTTGCAAAGGAAGGTTATGTTGCCATTGCTCCAGAATTATTTCACCGTACCGCGGAGGTTGGATTAGAAATACCGTACAATACAGATTTTTCTTTGATAATGCCACATTTTCAGGCTATGACACCCGAGGGTATGTCGGCAGATATGAAGGCTGCCTATGACTGGTTACAAACACAAACCAATGTTAAGCATGATAAAATAGGAAGCATAGGATTTTGCCTTGGCGGAAGGGCATCATTCTTGGCCAATGCCACGCTTCCGTTATCGGCAGCGGTATCTTTTTACGGAGGCCGCACCGATGCACTGGCAGACAGGGCAAAAGATTTACATGCACCGCATCTATTTTTCTGGGGAGGACTTGACAAGCATATACTACCGGAGAATATTGACACGGTGATTAATGCAGTTAAAAAAGCCAATAAACCGTATACCAATGTAGTAATTTCTTATGCCGATCATGCCTTCCATTGCGATGATCGCCCCAGCTATAACAAGCAGGCAGCCGGTGAAGCATGGGCCATGAGCATGGCATTCTTTAAGAATAATTTGCAGTCTTAGTTTAAACCAATACAACATTGGCTGGTCAAAAAATTGGGCTAAAACAAATTTTGGCTTAACTTTGAACATTATGAAGAGCAAAGGGTTCATTTTTCTTTTACTTGGTGTTATAGGTTTTGCTGTTGTAAGTTTTATGCCTGCAAAAAAACCGGGGGCACAATCTATTAATTGGATGGATTTTGACCGTGCAGTAAAACTGAATAAGGAACATCCTAAAAAGATATTTATTGACGTATATACGCAATGGTGTGGCTGGTGCAAAAGAATGGACGCAAGCACTTACCAGGATAAGGAGATTATAGATTACATGAACAAATACTTTTATGCTGTGCGCCTTGATGCCGAAACCAAGGATACTTTTCACTTTAATGAGCACCAGTTTGTAAACTCCAACGCTACACAAAAAGGTTCAGTGAATGAGTTGGCCTATTCCTTACTAGATGGTAAAATGAGCTACCCTACTACTGTTTATATGGATGAGAAGTTTAACCGGCTTACTGTATATCCCGGTTATGTTCAGACTTCAGACCTTAAACCTATTTTGAAATTCTTTGCAGAAGATAAGTACAAGACTATGACCTACGAAGATTTCAGAAAATCTTTAGCTGCAGCCGATTCGATTGCGAGGTCTAAATCGAAATAATTTTTATTTATTATACAAAACGTGCACATTCAGTACGCTGTCCTGTGCGTTGGCAGTATGCATTAATGCAAGCGAGGCATAATTATATTCATATACATACTTACCTGAGGAAGCTATTACTTCATTATCTGCCGAATCGTAAACCATGTGCGATGCCGTTACACCATTAATGAAGGGTACAATGCTGTTAGGGTTATAGGTATATTTATAAATAGTACCATTATCGAAACCAAGCAAATATGTTTGGGCATTAATTTGTGTAACAGATAACAAGTTACCCGCAGGTAAAGTAATGGGAGAATAAAATATATTACCCGAAATTTTAAATAGTTGCAAATAAGCTCCTCCTGTATTTTGGTTGCCGAAAATATATATATCATCATTGTCCATGCCATATATAGCCACTACCGGGCCGGGTATAGCTGCCTGCTCAAAACCTTTGCCTGAACCGGTGTAATATAAAACCAGGTTTCGTGATAATGAACCTATATTTTTTTCTTCCGCCAATAAATAACTACCCCATACATATGTCTTAATAGGATAATTACCCGTAGTAACCGTAATTGAATTAGTCATTATTCCCAAATGGGTATAGTATTTAATAAAACCTAAATATTCCGACACATATACAGCATCTCCATAACTATATACATTGGTGAAATAAGGGGTTGGTGAGATAAGCCCCGGTATATTCCATGCTGGTGACCCGGCAGGTAGTTCCAATGTATTAGCACTTCCGGAGTCTGCTGCACTAATATAAAGTTGCTGATAATAGGAACTGATATCGGATGAGGAGTAATCTGCGCCATAAGTATATAAGTTTGAAACATTAAAACTCCCGGTATCAATTTTCAACACATGCACTCCGCTGTTGTTTCGTGTTAAGACAAAAATCCCTTCCCTGACGAGTGGTGCCGCATTAATATAAATCTGCTGGTATGCCAATGTTGCATTCGTCCCATTATATGCTCTTACCACAATGGTGTAGTAGCCGGTGGCAAGATGCACATCATTCAATAAATAAGGACAGGCAAACGACATATTATTACTTGTTATGGGTATTGCAGCTGTAGGTAAAACAGGTATGTTCTGGTTATTAACTATATATACTGTTACCGATTGCAGGCTTACAGCATCGCTCGCATGTGCTTTTATTACAATAGTATCGAAAACCTTAAATGCAGCATTACCTGCGGGGGCAATAATTTGCACAGTGGGTGAACCCGTATTCCCATCCTTTTTACAAGAGTCGAGAACTGAGACGGTTATTAAAACAAACAATATATTCCTCCAAGCCATTCAATAAATTTACGAATTAATTAATATCTATGTTTTGCAATACAGGGCCAAAACATTAATTCTACTTCAAAACCATGTTGTTCGCTCAAAGAATTCGGCAGTTTACTAAATGGCATTGATAAAGTCTCCAATATTATTGATATTTGCAGCATAAACCCCACTAAATGAAAAGGATCTTACTCTTTTTTGCAATTATATTTTGCATTGGCTCAAGTGCTCAAAACCCAACATACCAGCAAAAACTTTATTACACCTGCAAAGTATGGGGCTTTGTAAAGTATTTCCATTCTAATGTATCTGTTTGCGGAGTAAATTGGGACAGTGTGCTGATACATTGCCTGCCATTGGTAAAAAACGCGATTACAAAAAACGATTTTAATAATGCATTAGATACGATGCTTCACGCAGCCGGGTCGATGGCAATTGCCACTTCACCAACTGCAGATACTATGGGCCCTGAATTAAAACGTAATTTAAATTTCGGTTGGATAAATGATACTTTGCTCCGCACCGATGTGCAAGTTATACTTGACACTATAAAAAATAATTTCAGGCCACATGCTGAATGTTGGGTGCAAAACAATGCTTATACCAATAGTTATACAGGATGGTTGGTGCTTCCGCATGATAGCCTGATGCGAAACAACACATTATATTCAAATTTTCCCGACGAATGGCACAGGTTACTGTTAGTATATAAACATTGGAATATCATTAATTATTTTAATCCATATAAATATAACCATGATATTCCGTGGGATAGTACTTTATATCACAACATTATACCAATTGATAAAGCATCTACAGATGATGCATTTTACGTTGCTTTCAGGAAAATAACCTCCGATAATGATGATGCTCATACAGAAGGATTAACAGGAAATGGTTATTATAATTTCCCCGGGGCCAATGCCTGGTATAGCATTCCGCTTATAATTAAATACATTCCGGGCGGTTATGTTGTTGAAAAATCTGCAGTAAGTTCCATACATGCAGGAGATATGATTACATCGGTTAATGGTCTTACAACAACTAAATGGGAAGATAGCCTTAAGCCCTATATTTCTGCAGGAGATACGGCGGTATTCAGAAGAACGGTGGCTTCTTATATGCTTTATGGTAATTATAATACATCAATACCTGTAGGTTATTTAGATAGTCTAGGCAACAGCCATACAGTTTCAGTGAGAAGCGATAGCTTGTATTATACAAACTGGTTTTACAGTTATTATCCTAATGATACCCTTGCCAATGTAAACTATACGTACTGGAGCAATTGCAACATTGGTTACGTAAATATGGGAATACTGCAACAGGCTGATGTAAGTGCCATGTACAACACTTTGCAATATACCAGCGCTATTATTTTTGATATACGTAATTACCCTAATGGTACAGCATGGCCCATAGCCAATCTCATGTATCCTAATCAAACAACTTTTGCAAACTTTACTGTACCCGATGTTACTTACCCCGGAACATTTTATTGGTCACCCGATTATCTTGGTACTAATGGAAATTCTAACTCATACAAAGGCACGGTTATTCTTTTATTTAATGAACAAACTCAAAGCCAGGCTGAATTTACCTGCATGATATTAGGTGCTATGCCTAATGTTGTGAAAATAGGAAGTCAAACCGCAGGTACAGATGGCAACATTACTTATTATAGAACAAGCACGGATATGCAGACAGGATTTACAACATTGGGAACATATTATGCCAATGGAGACAGTACTGAGCGTCTCGGCATAAGGCCAGATAGTGTTTGCTACCCCACAGCAACAGGAATAAGGCATAATAGGGACGAGGTATTAGAAAAGGCTTTAGATGTTGCCGGTTGTCCTTTGGCAGTACAAAACATTTCACATGCTAAGCCTGTGGTTGCAGTTTATCCCAACCCGGCAACCGATAACATACAAATTACGGCAAACAACCTTAGCGGACATAGTGCAACGCTAAGCATTACTGATATTACGGGCAGAATTTTGCTGGAGAAAACTATTAGTATTAATAATGAAACTATAAATACTCGTATTGATATAGGTGAATTATCGCCTTCCGTATATTTTGTTTCTCTAAAAACAATGAATCAAACCTTTACCACTAAAATCACAAAGGAATAGTTTTCTATTCTGCAAGTTTTTATTGTTTAAAATATAAATAAATATTTTCCTGTTTTTTTAAAACTTGTGGTAAAAATTACCGTTTAAAAAAATATATTGCACTACTGAAAAGGGATTCAGCAGTTGTTAATAAATTACAGGGGGGTACCGAAACGTATTTTTATATTTTTGGCTTCCCAAATTTTAACCATGGGGAATTTTTTGATTAGGGGATGAACAAAAAGCCATATAAAAACACAAAGAATCCGGCACCAAATTTTGCCGACCTGGAGATGGGGAAACTCCCTCCACAGGCTATAGAGCTGGAAGAGGCAGTGCTCGGAGCACTGATGCTTGAAAAAGAAGCGCTTACAAAGGTAATTGACATATTAAGAGAAGAAGCTTTTTATAAAGACAGCCACCGTAAAATATTCGGGGCCATAAAACGCTTGTTCCAGCGCTCAGAGCCGATAGATATTTTAACAGTAACCAATGAACTTAAAAGAAGCGAAGAATTAGAATCAATTGGCGGAGCTTATTATATTTCTCAGCTTACCAGTAAAATTGCTTCATCAGCTAATATAGAATACCATGCCCGTATAGTACTTCAAAAATATATTCAGCGCGAACTTATTATGTTCTCTTCGGAGACTATTGAGAACGCATATGACGGAAGCCTTGACGTATTTGAACTACTTGATAAGGTAGAGAAAAGGCTTTTTTCTATTGCCGATGAAAACATTAAGAAGGACCCGGAAAGAGCTGGAAGTCTTATTAACGAAGTTATAAAACAAGTTGAACTTGCCCGTACCCGTAAGACGGGTATTACCGGTGTGCCCAGCGGATTCTCTGAGCTTGACCGTATTACATCAGGTTGGCAAAATTCCGACCTTATTATATTGGCCGCTCGTCCCAGTATGGGTAAAACAGCATTGGCGCTTACATTAGCCTGCAATGCCGCTATTAAATTCCAGGAGCCTGTTGCTCTATTCTCTTTAGAAATGTCGAACCTCCAATTGGCGACTCGTATCATTTCGAGTGAGACAGAGATACCTATGGAGAAACTGAGAAAAGGTACCGTTGACGCACGCGATATGGACCAGTTGGTACAGGGCGTTACCAAGTTCTCTGATGCACCAATATTTATTGACGATACTGCCGGTCTTTCGGTATTTGACCTCAGGGCAAAGGCACGCCGTTTGAAAGAAAACCATGGTATTAAGATGATTATGATCGACTACCTGCAGTTAATGACAAGCAGTGTAGAAGGTATAAGAGGTAACCGTGAACAGGAAATCAGCTCGATATCACGTGCATTAAAAAGTTTAGCTAAAGAATTAAACGTACCAATTATAGCTTTATCACAGTTAAGCCGTGCGGTTGAACAACGTGGCGGTGCAAAAAGGCCTCAACTTTCCGATCTTCGTGAATCGGGAGCTATTGAGCAGGATGCCGATATGGTTCTTTTCGTTTATCGCCAGGATTATTATGGTCAGGCACCCGAAGGTGGGCAGGAAGACCTGCCACCGGATTCAGCAGAAATTATTATTGCCAAGCATAGAAATGGTCCGTTGGATAGCGTACACCTCAAGTTCCAGAAAGAACTTGCCAAGTTTACAGAGTATGAGCCTTCTTTAGATAATTATCATTCAGCTACTTCGCATGATGATGTGGAAACCCGTATTGTTCAGTCGAGGGGTTGGGATGATAAGAAGAACGATATAGAAGAAGATACTCCATTCTAAGAACCTTCCATCTTTTTAGGTTTATTAACAGAAGCTTAGTCAGCTTATGATGCTTTTTTGCTTAATTTAGAGTCTTTATCAAAGAACTCTAATAGACCACAGCACTTTAGTGCTTTATGAAGCGGAAATTTTTCTCCATATTTTTTATTCTGTTTGCATTTGTTCAGGCAAAGGCAAGTTTTATTTTCATACCAATGGATGAAAGCCAGACCAATTGCCTGAAGGCTTATGGCATTGCCTATATGGCACTCAAAAATGGCATTGGTGTTGAATGGCTGCTCAACTACCGCGGTGGTAGCTTTAGCTTTCCGGATGCTACACTTTTTGAAGTTGAATGCAAAATTCGAAATGTAAAATTCGAAATTATTGCCGACGAACAGGAATCAGCAATATTGGCGCAAATTGCTGACCCATCAGTAAATATGGATGCGGTGAAACTGGAAAAACCGCCGAAGATCGCTGTATATTCTCCAAAAAATAAAATGCCCTGGGATGATGCTGTTACATTAGCTCTGACCTATGCTGAAATACCATATGATATAATTTACGATAAGGAAATAGTAAATGGTGTATTGCCAAAATATGATTGGTTACACCTACATCACGAAGACTTTACCGGGCAGTATGGTAAATTCTATGGCGCATATATGAATGCCCTTTGGTACCAGCAAGATGTAAAGACGAATGAAGAAATGGCACATGAACTGGGCTTCCAAAAGGTATCGCAAATGAAACTGGCGGTAGCGCAAAAAATACGTGACTTTGTTTCTGGTGGAGGATTTTTGTTTGCCATGTGCTCTGCACCAGATTCATATGATATAGCCCTGGCAGCGGCCGGCATTGATATATGCCCTACTCCTTTTGATGGTGACCCCGCCGACCCGGAGTGCAATAAAAAACTTAATTACGACAACTGTTTTGCTTTTACCAATTTTACGGTTAGCCTTAACGCAACTGAATATTCAAAATCGAATATTGATGTTACACCTTACCGGGTGCAAAAATATGGCATAACACAAGAAAACGATTTCTTTACCTTGTTTGATTTCTCTGCTAAGTGGGACCCGGTGCCTGCTATGCTTTGCCAGGATCATACCAAAGTAATTAAAGGTTTCTGGGGACAAACAACTGCATTTAACGAAAGTTATATTAAATCAGGTGTTACTATTATGGGCGAGAATAAAGGCGCCCACGAAGCCAAATATATACATGGAGATTATGGTAAAGGTACCTGGACATTTTACGGTGGCCACGACCCTGAATGCTACCAACACCGCGTAGGAGACCCTCCTACCGACCTTAGCCTGCACCCAAACTCACCGGGCTATAGACTTATATTGAACAATGTGTTGTTCCCTGCGGCTAAGAAGAAGAAGAGGGAGACGTAGAATTTTATCACCATAGCAACCACATTAAAAAGATATAGTCAAAATAAAAGCCTCCAAATTACTACATGAAAAAGAGACCTACTATCTATAAAGCACCTAAAGAAAATAAGGATCAGAAAAGTAAAACACAGGATCGTAATAGGTTCGTCAATTTTAAAAAGCGAACATTTGAATTTAAGCAGAGTACTATAGAACAAAAAAGCAAAAAATTCAATGAGGCTATAACACTTACAAGTCCAAACAATAAAGAAATGTATCTTTTTATTGACAAATTTTCATGGACCCCATCTAAGGCTTTACTGGATGCAGCAATAAAGATTTCCGTTTCTTACCCTGATGGTAAATCTGACGTATTATATAATTCGAAGACGGTTTCTCAATTGGCACTGGGTATTCGCAATGTAAACCTATCTTATTCCATAAAAGAAGCTGGTGTTGTAACGGTGAATTTTGAATGCGCGAGATACGATCTGGCTTACCCTGATTATGCTTTTGTATATAAGTGGCTTGATCCGCAGAAAGCAAAGGACACCAAGGTGCCTACTTTGCTTTAGTTCCAGAAATCCCAGCTAATACCATAACGTAATACCCTGTCGGGCATTGGATAATTGAGTGCATACCCATAGAAGGCTTGTTTTTGCAACAGGCCCGAAGTAACGTTCTCCATTTTAATAAACATACGGAATGTTTTTATCCGGAATGACACAAATGGGTCGAAGTAGACATAGTTGCCAAGCTTCTGGTTACCCTGCAAATAAAATTGATTAAATATGGGTTGATAGCCATCTACATAATAAGAGGTGTTATAGAACACATCTACGCCGGTCTTTAACAACATGTGATGATGGAACAAATAATTCTCGTAGAAAACAGAATTCTCAGTTACCCATGAAGGTAAATGAATAGGTATATTAGTGGGTACATTCTGGTATATCTCTTTGGTATTCAAATGCCATTTACCCAAGGTAAAATTCTTTTGAAAACAAACCTGCATTATGTTTATGGCACCCGGAAATTGAGCCGGTGCAGCAGAGTTTGGTATATCATCAGTCGCGAAATAAACTATGTTTTGTACCTGGGTAACTTCTCCACCCAAACTAAAATGCCATTTGGCATCCATATACATAATCGAATAACTATTGGTAGTTGTTTTACCAAAATGGTTCATCCATTGGAAATTGTTGCCATCATATAGGTCATAAATAAGTGCAGGCGTTTGCAAAGAGTAATTAGCACTTAGCTTAATCATTCTTAACGAATCAAAACGATAACCCAGATTTATTGAGCCCTGTTCATCACCCTTTTGAGTACCCGAAAATATTTCTGCTCCGCTTACATCGAACAAAATATGTCCGTTTAAATAAGTATTGTAAATGCGTGCATGCGCAGTAAGGTTACTGAAAACAGAATCGCGGTACATATCGGTAGAATAAGTTATGGCAGAATCTTTACCATGCTGAGTTAATATGTAATCGGTAAAATGCACCCATTGCTGTTTTATTCCGGCATCCCAACGTAAAATAGTGCTCCATCCTTTTGCAGAGCCAATAGAGAAATCATTAGTGAATTGATTATAATGCAGAGAATCGTATGTTTCACTTAGGTTATGGTATGTATTATGATAAAACAATGCAGAATCCTGGTAATAGGTAAGATCACTAAATAAATTACTATTACCTGAAATAGTGCCGCAATGAGAAATATACATCAAAGGATTTACCTTATCTGTATCGCCGCTCTTGTATCCGAAAAAGTAATACTGTTGAAGCCTTAAGGATGTTTTAATAGTGGTAGTTCGGGCAGTGGCAAGGTAAACGGGTACCGTTGTTCTATCGGAAGTAAAATTAGAATTAGCAAAATCAGTATCATTCTGCACACCTCCATTTTGGTTGACCTTAAATATGTTGTAAATGCCATCGAACAATAGCATATAACGCTTGGTACGATAACTGGTAGTAAGGGTCAATTGGTTATCGTTACTGCCCTGATTCAGGTATGTACCTTCTGAACGTAAACGATGGAACTCAATAGCAACATTCAGTTTTTTACCAAAGTTTTGGGTAAGAGTTAAATCTAAAAACTGGTGTATCTGCGGGTCAGTTACATAATAGAAATTGAGGTAAGGCGCACGTGTATCGAAATATCTTACCGACGTATCATTGCGCACATATTGTGATATGTGATCGTTACCATAATAAAAGCCCAACGGGTTAGGCGTGCTATTAAAAATAACCGGTACTGCAGGCAAGCCGGGGTTACCAAGGTTATAATGTGTGGTATAGTTCTCGAGGTAATCTAATGTAGTATCAACACTATATGAATTCTGTTGCCATATATTAAATGGCACTAACATGCCCTCGGTATAAATATCGGTAACGTTATGCTTTATAGTGGTATCAATAGGCATCTCATCTGCTTTAGTTTGTAAAGCAAAAAACAAACAACAAAAACTGAATGATATAAGCAGTTTACGCTTCATTAAAACCATAAAACAACCTGAAATAAAACCCACATTTCTCTCTTTTATTGCTATTCTGTTAAAATGCTGCCCGGCAATAATACCAGTAATTATGTTGTTTGTCTTTAAAATATGGCAAATGATTCATAAAAAACGTTAACTCATCTATTAGTGCCATTGTTATATACCTGAATTTTATTATATTTACCCTACAAAAATAAAAATTATGGGGACGGCAGTAGCAAAGGATACTTCGCTGCAAGAGTATTTAAAGAAATTTTTCGGTTTTTCTAATTTCAAGGATCAACAAGAGGCAATTATAAAGAATGTACTTAATGGTAAAGATACCTTTGTTATTATGCCTACAGGCGGTGGCAAATCTCTCTGCTACCAGTTACCGGCCCTTTTAAGTGATGGTGTTGCTGTAGTAGTTTCCCCCTTAATAGCCCTTATGAAGAACCAGGTGGATATACTCCGCACCTTTGGCGCTAAAAACGAAATTGCCCACTTTCTCAACTCGTCTCTCTCTAAGTCTCAGATAAATAAGGTAAAAGAAGAAGTTATACGCGGAGATACTAAATTGTTGTACGTAGCTCCTGAGTCCCTTTCAAAAGAACTTAATGTTGCCTTCTTCAAAAAAGTAAAAATATCCTTCTTCGCTATCGATGAAGTGCATTGTATCTCGGAATGGGGCCATGATTTCCGTCCGGAGTACAGAAGACTGCGCCCGCTTATAGACCAGATTGGACGTGTGCCTATTATAGCCTTGACGGCAACTGCAACTCCAAAAGTTCAGGAAGATATATTAAAGAACCTTGAAATACCGGAAGCTGCCATATTCAAATCTTCATTTAACAGGCCCAACCTTTATTACGAGGTACGCACCAAGCAAAATGCAGCCAAAGAAATTATAAAATTCATCCGCCAGCATACCGGTAAATCGGGTATTATTTATTGCCTCAGCCGCAAAAAGGTAGAAGAAATTGCCCAAACCTTACAGGTAAATGGTATTAAGGCACTGCCTTACCATGCCGGTATGGATAAACCTACCCGCGACCAGACACAGGACAAGTTTTTGATGGAAGAAGTAGATGTAATGGTGGCAACTATTGCATTTGGTATGGGTATTGATAAACCCGATGTACGTTTTGTATTGCATTATGATATACCCAAGAGTCTTGAAAGTTATTACCAGGAAACAGGCCGTTCGGGCCGTGATGGTGGAGAGGGCAGATGCGTAACCTTTTATAGTTATGAAGACGTAAGGAAACTTGAAAAATTCCTGAAAGATAAACCCGTTGCCGAACAGGAAATAGGAAAACAACTTATACAGGAAACCATTTCGTTTGCCGAAAGTTCTGTTTGCCGCAGAAAAATGCTGCTCCACTATTTTGGCGAAACATATAATGAAGCCAACTGTGGCAACTGCGATAACTGCCTGCATCCTAAAACTAAGTTTGAAGGTAAAGAAGACCTGGAATTATTATTAGAAACTGTTCGGGAAACCAAAGAAAAATTTAAGTCGAAGCATATTGTTGATGTAATCCTGGGTAACCTGAGCTCATCGGTAAAATCATATAAGCACGATAAGCTTGAAGTATACGGCGAAGGTGCTGAAGATGGTAAAGATGAAAAATTCTGGAATGCTGTGGTACGCCAGGCATTGGTTATGGATTACCTTACAAAAGATATAGAGACCTATGGCGTAATGAGTTTAAGCGATAAAGGCAAGGCCTTTCTAAAAAAACCTCATTCTATTATGCTTGCCAAAGACCACGATTACGCAGGTGAGGATGAAGATGACGATGATATTATGATGGCGGGTGGCGCACAAAAAGGCGCCGGAGCTGCTGACCCAACATTATATGCTTTACTCAAAGACTTGTGCAGGTCTACTGCTACAAAAATGAAATTGCCTCCATTCGTGGTGTTCCAGGAAACATCGTTAGAAGAAATGGCAACACATTACCCAGTTAATCTGGAAGAGCTTGCGCGCATTACCGGCGTTGGTGTAAATAAGGCTGAAAAATTCGGAAAAGCATTTGCTGACCTGATTGCGAAATATGTTGAAGAGAATGAAATAGACCGTCCACAGGATATCGTTGTAAAATCGGTTGTAAATAAATCGGGCTTAAAGGTTTATATCATACAAAGTATCGATAGAAAGGTTGACCTGGAAAATATGGCAAAAGGAAAGGGCTTAACGCTTCCCGCTTTATTACAGGAAATTGAAACTATCGTTTCGTCAGGAACCAAAGTAGATATAAGCTATTACATAGATAAAGTAATTGACGAAGACAGGCAGGATGAAGTATTTGATTACTTCCGCTCTGCCGAATCAGATTCACTAGAGAACGCCCTTACAGAGCTTGGTACCGAAGATTATAGCGAGGAAGATATTCGCTTGATGCGTATCAGGTTTATGTCTGAAATGGGCCACTAACCTAAATCGTATTTGGTAAGGTTACCTTCTTATCATCCTTCTGCCTTTTACAAGTATGCGCTTGCCCTTATTACTAACAGGAATAGCTATTCCTTTATCCTCAAGTTCTCTGCGTTTAATCTCGTAAGCCTCTAATATTTCTCGATATGTAAGTACACCGGTAAGATGCTGCTTATCTTCTTTGCTTACTACGGGCAACACATCTACATTATGCGCAATCATTTTATCAATAGCCTTGTGCAAGCTATCATCCGCATTTATGGTAATTGCATGTCCCTTAATTAACGACCGCATTTTTTCTTCTGATCCATGCTTCAAACTGAATATCTCCTGCACCCCCACTACTCCAAGTAGCTTATCTTCCTCATGTTCATCAATAATAGCAAATGCCGTGTGGAAATTCTTCCCTCCAGGTTCATCTATAAACTCCCTGGCAATAGCAACTGTATCATTTGCGCTTAACACGTTAACCTCATCCTTCAAAACATCTTTTACAGAAAAACTATTGAGTATATCAGGCAAGAATGAATCGGGCGTACTAATACCACGGCGGGCAATCTTTTCTGTCATAATCGTTCCGCGCATCATTCCGTAGGAAATGAAATATGCTGCTGCGCACCCGCCTAAAAGCGGAAGCAGCAAATGTGGTTGCTGTGTAGTTTCTAACGAGAATATGATTGCTGTTAAAAATGCTCTTGAAGCACCGGAGAACATGGCTGCCATGCCGATAAGCGCTGCAATGGAAGCACTTAATCCTAATGAAGGAAATAGCTGATTGATTCCAATTGCAATTAAAGCGCCTGCTGCTCCGCCCATAGTAAATAAAGGAGCCAATGTACCACCCGAAGTACCGCTGCCCAATGATATTGCCCACGATACAAATTTGAGCAGAGATAGAACCAATAGTGAATTAATAGCCAAGTTGCCACTAAGCACATTGGTTATATTACTATAACCCACACCCATGGTTGAAGGCGCAAAATAACCTACAGTACCAACAGCTATGCCACCAAGTGCTGGCCACCACATCCAGTGAATATGAAGTTTTTCAAAAGCATCTTCAACTACATAAACTATTTTAGTAACGCCAACAGATAAAACACCTATTACTGCTCCTATCACTACGTAAATAATTAATTGTAAAATATCAGGAGCAGGGACAAATGGCATAAAGAACATGACATGATACCCGAAAAATAAAATGTGCATTGCCGCGCCGGTAATGCATGCTGCCGCAACCGGAATAATAGAACGCGGAGAAAATTCGAAGAGCAACAATTCAATGGCAAGCATTATAGCTGCAACAGGGCTTCCAAAAATTGCCGCCATACCGGCAGTGGCTCCGGCAGTCAATAATATTTTTCTTTCGTAAGCAGTGATCTTTAAAATCTGCCCAATGAGAGAACCGAAGGCGCCACCCGCGGCAATAATAGGTCCTTCGGCACCGAACGGACCGCCTGTACCAATTGATATGGCAGCAGAAAGCGGTTTAAGCAAAGTTACAATAGGTGGTATTTTACTATCATTGGTCAATACTTGTTCCATAGCTTCAGGTATACCATGGCCGCGAATAGCCTTAGAACCATAACGAGCCATTATCCCGACAATTACGCCGCCTATAACCGGCACCAATATCACCCACAAGCCTAAATGATTACCGGCAGGAGAAACATCTCCTGTTTTAACTGCACCGTAAAAAGAAATGCCTGTTACAAATTCAATTAGCCATACCATAACCTTGGCTACCACGCCAACAAGTAATGCATTTAAAATGGCAAGAAAGCATATGTACATTAACCTGGTAATATTAACACCCTGTTCAGGTTTAATACCTTCGGCTTCCAACGTCGGGCCAATAGATATAGATACAGGAATGCCCTGGTTAGTAGATGCCGATTCTATCTTCTTTTTCATGGGGTAGAAGATTAATGCGCTTTTAAAGGCGCAGCAAACTAATTATTGAAAGACTATTTAATTACTTATAACTACGCTGAGCGAGATGTACTTTTTCAAATTTCAATTCTTCCTTGTGCAGTTCAGCAGGTTTATCTTTCCCTTTATACTCCCAGGCTGCCACATATGCAAAATTGGTATCGTCACGTTTTGCTTCGCCTTCTTCTGTCTGGAATTCTTCACGGAAATGGCCACCACATGATTCCCTGCGGTTCAATGCATCATCAATCATCAGTTCACCAAGCTCCATGAAGTCAGCTACACGGCCTGCTTTTTCAAGATCAGGATTAAACTCATCGGCTTTACCAGGTATGCGAACATCTTTCCAGAATTCTTCCCTTAATGCTCTTACGGCAGCTTTGGCTTCAAGCAAGCCTTTTTCATTACGCGCCATTCCGCAGTTGTTCCACATTATTTTACCAAGGCGTTTATGGAAATGTTCAACCGATTGCTTGCCCTTGATAGACATCAGCTTTTCTATTTGATCACTCACGCTCTTTTCCGCCTCTGCAAATGCAGGATGATCAGTTGGTATAGCTTTAGTAGCAATATCGCCCGCTAAATAATCACCAATAGTATATGGTACTACAAAGTAACCATCAGCAAGGCCCTGCATAAGTGCCGATGCACCTAAACGGTTTGCGCCGTGGTCGGAGAAATTACATTCGCCCAAGGCGTATAACCCCTGAACAGTTGTCATCAGGTTATAATCTACCCAAAGGCCACCCATTGTGTAGTGTATAGCAGGATAGATGCGCATTGGTTCTTTATATGGGTTTTCGCCTGTTATCTTTTCATACATTTCGAACAGGTTACCATATTTAGCACTTACAACATCTTCACCAATTCTTTTAATAACATCTGCAAAATCTAAATAAGCAGCTTGTTTTGACCCACCTACTCCATAGCCTGCATCGCATCTTTCTTTTATAGCTCTCGATGCTACGTCGCGCGGAACAAGATTACCAAATGCAGGGTAACGCCTTTCCAAGAAATAATCTCTTTCTTCTTCAGGTATATCTACTGCCTTACGGTTATCGTCTTTTTTCTTGGGCACCCATACCCTTCCATCATTGCGCAATGATTCTGACATCAGAGTCAGTTTTGATTGATGATCGCCTGAAATAGGAATACAGGTTGGGTGAATTTGTGTAAAACAAGGATTACCGAAGTAAGCTCCTTTTTTATGTGCTTTCCAGTTTGCGGTTACATTGCAACCCATAGCATTGGTAGAGAGGTAAAACACATTACCATATCCACCCGATGCAAGTATAACAGCATGTCCAAAATGTCTTTCCAATTTACCTGTAACAAGGTCACGGGCAATGATACCACGTGCTTTGCCATCAATCATTACCACCTCTAGCATTTCGTGGCGGCTATACATCTTCACCTGCTTCTTGGCTATCTGGCGGTTAAGTGCACTATATGCACCCAACAAAAGTTGTTGGCCTGTTTGCCCGCGTGCATAAAATGTGCGCGATACCTGCACACCACCAAAAGACCGTGTGTCAAGTAATCCTCCGTACTCACGTGCAAAAGGAACTCCCTGTGCAACGCACTGATCAATAATATTAGCGCTTACTTCGGCAAGGCGGTAAACGTTTGCCTCTCTCGCCCTGAAGTCACCACCCTTAATAGTATCATAAAATAAACGGAAGGTACTGTCACCATCGTTTGCATAGTTTTTGGCAGCATTAATACCACCCTGTGCTGCAATACTGTGTGCACGGCGGGGGCTATCCTGGAAACAGAATACTTTCACTTTATATCCCAGTTCAGCTAACGATGCAGCAGCAGATGCACCTGCTAAGCCGGAACCCACCACAATAATTTCGAGGTGGCGCTTATTGGCAGGGTTAACAAGTTTTACTGTCGAACGGTAGTCTGTCCACTTTTCAGACAGTTCTCCGGGAGGAATTTTAGAATCGAGTTGTGCCATAATACTATAAAATAATTAGTTCAATTATATCTGAATAGATTTTCCTGCAATACCAAAATAGAAAAGTATAGGGAAGGATGCAAAGCCAATCCACATTATCCAAGCAAAGGCGGTTCCGGCCATGTGCCATACCGATGCATATTTTTTATTACTAAGCCCTAATGTATGGAAAGCTGACCTGAATGCATGATTAAGGTGAAAGAATAAAAAGGTAACACCAACAACATAAATTGCGACATACACCGGATCCTGGAATCCAATTTTCACCAACTGTGCTAATGTATGCCCGTTCATATTATGAGTGATACGGTAAGGGAAGAAATAATGATAAAGGTGAATTACAATATAAAAAAGAACAATAGAACCTGTTAAACCCATATTGCGCGAGAACCATGAACTGCCTTCGGAAGAAGTAGAAACGGCATATTTTATAGGGCGGGCCCTGTTATTATCCATAGTAATAATAAGTGCCTGTACCACGTGAATAACGATAGCTGCAAAAAGCAATATTTCGATGGTACGGATAAGAATATTACGAACTGCATCGTGCGAATATTCGTTGAAAGCAACACCCCCGTCATTAAAATAAAGGAGGATGTTCCCGTATAAGTGTTCAATTAAGAACACACACAGGAATAGGCCTGTTGCCGCCATTACTACTTTTTTACCGATAGATGAGGTGAGCTGCTGTTTTAAGGTCGTCATATAAATACTTTTTTATACTGCGCCCCAAATTTACACTTGTTTTGGTTAGGTGCAAGGCAGAAAAAATTCACTTTCCGCCTCTTTTTTTCAACCTTTTAAAGAATGACCTATTATATAGTGATTCAGAAGGGAAATAATTTCCTCACCCTTGTCATTACCAGGTCCATTTCATAGCCCTTTTGCAAGGCAAAACGGATAAGTTTCTGGCGGTTTCGTTGCTTGGTATCATAATCCTTTTCATCCTTACCCGACCGCATGATCTGCTCCTGCTTTTTCTTTAAAAGATGCTCTAATGTGTCCAAATAATCTGCTTCAGGTAGTTGTTTTAAGCCTTTTTCTATTAATTCGTCAGAAAGGCCCTTTCTTTTCATTTCTATTCCAATCCGCTTTTTACCCCACTTTTTAATACGGAACTTTCCCCCGGCAAACGCCGTAGCAAACCTGTCTTCATTAAGGAAGCCCATCTTTGCCAGGCGCTGCAATACTATATCAGTATCCTCAGGGGCAACATTAAGCTCTTTTAGTTTTTTCTTTACTTCTGCAATGCTTCTCTCAGTATAGGAACAATATTTGCCCATTCGTTGCATGGCATTATCAACTGATAGTGTTTTTTTCGTTCTTTTGTCCACAATTACTAAGGATTTCGGGGTAAATTTACCCCATTTTATGGCAGAGAACAACGAAAATATTAATCCCAAGCCTAAAGGGATGTCATTTCTTGACCACCTTGAGGCGCTTCGCTGGCATATTATGCGTTCTGCTTTGGCACTGGTTATAATTACTTCTGTCCTATTCTTTTACAGCGATTTTATTTTCGACACTATATTATTTGGCCCTACCAAGCCCAACTTTATAACCTATCGGGCATTATGCAAACTATCGGAATGGTTGCATCTGGGCAATTCGTTATGCGTGAAGAATACAGTACAATTTAAAATAGTGAATACCGAAATATGGGGCCAGTTAACCATGTATATGTGGGGCACATTTATTGCAGGCTTTATAATAACTATGCCCTATATATTATGGGAATTATGGAGGTTTATCAGCCCTGCTCTTAATCCTAAAGAAGTAAAATATACCCGTGGCATAGTGCTTGGAGCCAGTTTTTTATTCCTGCTGGGGGTTGCTTTTAGTTATTTTATAATCATACCCTGGACGGTAACCTTCCTTAATAGCTTTAAGCTCAGCTCGGGCACCAACGTAGAAAATCTGTTCAACGTGCGTTCTTATATATCTACGGTAACAACCCTGGTAATATGGATAGGCGTAGTATTTGAGCTGCCTATGGTAACCTATATACTTACATCTATAGGTATAGTTTCATCTGCTTTTCTTAAAAAATACCGCAAGCATTCTGTGGTGGTGGTACTTATTGTGGCAGCCCTTATTGCACCACCCGATGTGGCATCGCAGGTATTTATCTCAATTCCATTATATTTATTGTTCGAACTCAGTATTTTTGTAGCTAAGTACGTTGAAAAAAGAAAATTAAAAGAGTCCAGGTAATTAATAATATAACCCCGAAAAAATTGTAATGACCAGAATACTTGTTACCGTAGGAGCAGGATTTATTGGGAGCTGTTTAGTTGAAAAACTCGCTGAGGACAAAAATAATTCTATAGTAATTGTTGATGACCTTACTACAGGTTCCAAAACTAAAATCCCGAAGTCGAAACATAAAAATGTTGTATTTATTAAATGCGATGTAAACGAATGGAGAGATATCTCGGGTGTAATGTATTCCCAACCATTTGATTACATATTTCACTATGCCGCTTTAGTGGGTGTAAAACGTACCCTCGATCATCCTGTACAGGTACTGAAAGATCTTTCGGGCATCAAAAACCTGCTTACTTTTTCAAAAAACACAGGTGTTAAACGCGTATATTTTTCTTCTTCTTCAGAAGTTTATGGGGAGTCTATCAACTTTCCGCAACACGAAGAAACAACACCGCTCAATTCACGCCTTCCTTACGCTATTGTAAAAAATGCTAGTGAAGCATACTTAAAATCATTCGAACAGGAATACGGACTTGAATATACTATATTCAGGTTTTTTAATACATATGGGCCAAGGCAAAGTAAAGATTTTGTAGTGTCGAGATTTATCAGCCGGGCTTTGAAAAACGAACCCATACAGGTATACGGAGATGGAAAGCAAATGCGTACTTTCTGTTATATAGATGATAATATAGATGCAACGGTAACTGCGTTTAAGAAGAACCTTTATATAAATGATGTGGTTAATATTGGAGGCAATATTGAAATTACCATATTAGAACTGGCAAAGACTATCATACGCCTTACCAAATCAAAATCGAAGATAATTCACCTTCCACCACTTAAGGAAGGTGATATGACACGTAGAAAACCAGACCTGGCCAGGATGAATAAATTACTTAACCGCAAGCCGGTTAGTTTAGAAGACGGACTGATGAAGGTTCTTAATAACACTGCGCATATACTATAATAACAGCAGTGAAGCTACCGTCAACCTACAGCCAGCCTATTGAAAAAGAAATAGCTTCTTTTTGTAAAAACTTAAGCGCTTCGCCCAAAGAATTATATGAGCCTATGGCTTATATGCTTTCCCTTGGTGGTAAACAACTAAGGCCCAATTTGCTTTTAATTTCCTGCAAATTATTTGGCGGCAATATAAAACATGCCTTACCTGCCGCAATTGCTATTGAGCTTTTTCATGACTTTACTCTTGTACACGACGACATAACCGATAATGCACCCTTACGAAGAAACAAACCAAGTGTGCATGCTAAATGGAACACAAACATTGCACTGCTAAGCGGCGATGCTATGCTTATAAAAGCATACGAATATATTGCTAAAACACCCAAAGCACATTTACCTGCTATACTGCAATTATTTAATGAAACAGCTTTAAAAGTTTGCGAGGGCCAG
>JABCZW010000001.1 GCA_013289475.1 Bacteroidota bacterium | reverse complement strand
CGTATGCTGCATAAACATAAATTGAAAGCCACTTATATACCCGAAGTGCTTGTAAAAATGCGTACCGGCGGCACAAGCAACCGATCTCTTGCCAGAAGAATGAGAGCAAATATGGAAGACAGGAAAGCCTGGAAAATAAACAATTTAAAACCGGGCTTATTTACACTATTAATAAAACCATTGGGCAAGATCAGCCAATACTTTTAAAATCCAATGAAAAAAGGTATTCTGTATATTTTCTTCCTTTTCTCAACCACCTTACTATTATTTGAATGGCTAACTCCATTTTATATTAATTACTCCATGGTTCTTGATATAATTATATTCATTTTTCTTTCCACATCAGGAATAATTCTCGGGTATTTTTTATTGAATTTGAAAAGCACCAGGTTTATTTTAGCTACTTTATTACTATCTGGGGTTTTCTCTTTTCTAAAACATTTTCTTGTTTGGAGGAGCGATTGGAAAACCCAAACCATACTTTATCAAAACATACATCAAGATAAAAGAACTATTGACTTTCAAATGGATAATATGGACACAAGAGATATTGATAGAAGGATAATTGACCGACTAAGAATTTGTCGATTTATTGACTGGATAGAAAAAGTTGATGAAACACATATAGATACTCTAATTTGGAAAAAAGTAGATATTGATGTTAATGAGCTTGGGCTCAAAGGAGGATGACCTATCTTCTCACAATTGAAGATATCTGCTCTTAATTTTTCTTGATCTTATTTTGCGCCTCTACAATTACATCCAAAAAAGGTCTTCCGCTAATTTTGCTTTCAAGCCATGAAACAAAGTCGAAGTATTCTAATATTTTTTTCTCGTAAGGATCTTTTGTAATTATTACAATATTATCCTTCAATTCCTGTAGGCTATGGGTAAGGGTTGCAGGCTTAAAGTTTTTAAGCAGTTTGTTTTTAATGAAAGTAAGAATTGCAGTTTCAACTTTATAGAGCCTGTTTCGCTGGGCCAGAAAACGATAAGTAGATTTAATAAGGTAATCGGGAAGTCCTTCAGTCCCCGCCTCGTAATGAGCTATCAGGTAAACTATTTTGCAATAACAGTAAAGGTCCTCCCTCAGTGTAATTTCACCTTTAGTATGGTTTAATATTCTGTTCAGGTATAAAATAGTTTGCTTATAGTTACCCATAATTAATTGGGTACAGGCAAAAATATAATTGAAGAACAATACATATTCAAGTTCCAGTTTACCCTCATATTTCTTCATGAATCCCTCTATAACAGGAATCATATCTATAATTTTATTGTATTGGCCCGACTGCATATAAAGCTCAGCTTCCAGCTCATAAACGCCCGTATCAAGTGTCTTGGTTGTTTCTTCTGAAATTTGGTTTTTCTTAGCCAGACTATCTATAGTATTGCGCATTTTATCTAATGTGGCAAAAGCGGTTGAGTACCGGCCAAAGCCTCCTAGAATAAGCGCTTTATTAATCAACCCGTTTATATAGCGCTTTAATGTAGACTCGCTGCCTGAAATTTTGGGTTTAAGTGCAGTAAGATATTTCTCAATATGTTCAAGGGCCCGGTCATAATCCTGCAAATAATAATGAAACTGCAGATGAAGATGGTGGAACATGATCTTTGCCGGAGGGGGTAGTTTTTCCGGTTCAAGTTTCATCATAGGGTCATTTAAAAACTCCTGTATTTTTTCTTTATCTGCCTTTTTCCTTACCTCGCCATAAGTTTTTATATAAATAAAAAACTTATCGGACAAAGCAGAAAACCTGCTGAGCAACTCAATGTTTTTAATTAATTCTATTTCTCTATGTAAAATTGCATCTCTGTCGCGGGCAGTTTTTGGCCTGTACGAAGTGTTTACCGAGAACCTGCGCTCCCACCGGTAACACTGCAAAAGCAATTCATATTCTTCATTTTCCTCAGCCAAAGCCTTTAATTTCAACATTCTTTTACGGGCCTGTCCATATAAGTTCTTTTTGTAAAGAATATCTACTTCAATAAACATCTCATTCAAAAAGGTATCGGGGTTACGGCTCCAGTAATAACTGGTAAGTTTTCGTAAAATAAAGTTATAGAGGAAGTACTTTATTTTAGGTAAACGCTCAATAAATTTCTCGTTTTTCAATATCTCCCTCAGTTCAATTTCATCAAACTCCTTTTGCTTGGCAATTGCCCTGAAAAGTTTCAGGTAAGTGTTGTCTCCCTGGTGCATGATCGACAAGGATATATACCTCTTCTCACTCATTGAAAGTGAGTGTATTATATCGTGCAAGTCAGTCGTTTCCTTCACAGAAATAGGATTAAACTATATTGGACAAATCTCATCTATACTATTAACAAGGTAATACCCTATACCAGCACAAATTTAACAATAAATCAGAAATAGGATAATAAATAGATTATTAATTTTTAACTGGTAATTCAACAAGGTAAATTAGAGCCACTGAATGTAACTAAGAGTTGACTTGATTGTTAAAATTTTTGGGGATTCTTTAATTTTTGAGATAGGGAACTTACGTATAATCAATTAACTTCATTAAACCTCTGGCCAGGTGAAGAAACTTATTTTGTTGTTATTATTCTGCCTACCCAGCATTTTCACGAGTGCCCAAAGATCTTATGGGTATAGTTATGCCTATTACTATCCTGCAAACTTATGGGAGGGTTGGACATCTGATGGTGTATATGATGGTAATGGGTACTTCTATCTTTATGGATGGCTTCAAGACCCCGGTACATATCAAAGCTGTTATTTTGTTATAAAGACAGATACAATGGGTAACCTGCAATGGGCAAAAGATTATGGTGATGGTTTCAGTCCATCTTTCATCAATGGCGGACAAAACAATTCAATTGGAAGCATTAACTATGATACATATTCTTCGACTCCAGGAGTTCTGGTGGCCGGTGCCGAAAATTCATTACAAGCTAATATTACAAAAATAGGAACTGCAGGTAACGTCTTGTGGTCTATGACATTAACAGGGACACAAGGGGGATGGGGTACCAGTTGGAGTTCGGCTACAGCTATAAAATCCACCCCGGGTGGAAATTATTATGTTGTAGGGTGGATGGCTGAAAACTGGAACTTTAATGTGTCTACCTATGGACCTTACCAGGTAGGAAGTGGAGTTTATATACCATGGAATGAAGGCAATTATGGCCCCCAGGCAGATATATTATTGGCTAAAATAAACCCGAGTGGGACAGATACTATTTGGAAAACAAGCATCGGGTTGGCATACACTTATGCCGGAGGAACATGGGATTCTACCAGGTATGATTATGCAACAGATTTTTATTACGATAAAGCAAGTAACGGTATTTATATAGTGGGCTATTCGCAAGATAATTTCTCAAACCCAGGTGGTGCACCATGTAATTGCTGGGATAAATGGCAGCATTTTATTATGAAAACCGATACCAATGGAAATGTAAAGTGGTGCCATACATTTTATATTGGTACAGGGATTTATTCCACTACTCAATGCGCAGGTGGCCTTGAGCTTGGTGGAAGTATAGCCAAGGTTGCTGATGGTACTGGTGATTATATTTCAGTATGTTCTTATGGAAACAATACCGGCACATTAGCTATTCGCATAAATAATACCGGTGCTGTAGTATGGGCCAAGCAATATACTTTCGGGGCATCAAGTGCTGCTATAGGAGCGAAGATTGCCAATGCCACTGATGGCAATATGTTAATAGGTTCGGCCGTTATTGATGCTACATCTCAGGCTGCCAAAGGGAATGGATATACCGACATGTTCATTATGGAAATTAATCCAGCTACTGCGGCAGTTGTAAACACTATGCAAACCGGAAGTACGGGACAGGACGGAGCAGACGGATCTAACTGGTGGGGCCCAAGGCCAATGCAAGTTGGCACAGGTACCTATGCTTTAATAGGAGAAGCAGACTTTGATTTCAACAGCAGCTATGGTGCCGTTATGGTTGCTAAATTCCCAAGGCAAACTTTTACTACAGGGATAAGTCCCTGCCTTACAAATTCGCCTCCTGTAACTGTAACAGATGTAACCCCGGGTGCAAGTTCAGTGTTACAGGAGCGCACTCCTGCAACACGCGTAGGTTCGGCAGGAGCAGGTTACTCTTTATCAGGTGCAACTTCTATAACCTTATTAACTCCCGGAACTAATATTATTGCAACCGATTATTCAAATAGCATGGCAGAAATACAGCAATGTATATATGGCTTACCTATACAACTTGTCAGTTTTACCGGTATTTTAGTAAATGGTGTTGTACAGCTTAACTGGACTACCGAATCGGAAATAAACAACCATTATTTTACTATTGCGCGCAGTACTGATGGAATTACCTGGAAAACAATTGATACAACTGCAGGTGCAGGGAATAGTGATGTTACAAGGAATTATTCAACTATAGATGATAATCCTATTGTTGGCGTAGATTATTACCGCCTTACCCAGGTTGATTTTGATGGACACTCTAAAACCTTTGATCCTATAGCTGTTAATGTTCCATTCAGTCAGTCAATAAGAGTTTATCCTACATTAGCTACCGACATGATAAATGTGCAGGGTGATGTTTCGAGAATAATAATATTAAATGAGCTCGGTCAGCAAGTTTTGGAGCAAACAATTACCGATAAAAAAACATCTATAAGCCTGGGGGGCTTAGCAATGGGCGTTTATATAATCCAAGTTTTCGACAAGCAGGACAATATGTCCGTTTCACGATTTATGAAACAGTAATGCCATCTTCAATTGGCCGTGCATGATGAATCAGAAACAGGATTATAAGAATAGATAATCAATCCATTTATATTATTTAACAAGAAACATTACGTATTCACAGTAAATCATCTCTTATTCAGAAATGAGATATTAGATAAATTATCAACTAATAAATGGCTTAATAATAGGCTAACTTGGTAGCGTTAACTATAACCAATGCATTAAAGAATTGTTAAAATTTAAGTATTTACAAGTTAAATAACCCATTTTAATCCCTCTGGCCAGGTGAAAAAAATTATATTTCTGCTTTCACTGTGTTTAATTAATGTAGCTGCTAATGCCCAAAACATTGGTATAAACACCACAGGTGCTACACCTAATGCTTCGGCAATTCTTGACTTAAATACAGGTAATACAGGAACGCTTGGATTTCTAGGGCCCCAGGTTGCCTTAACAAGCATAACTGTATGGGCTCCTGTTACGGGTGGCTCTTCTAACGGTATGCTTGTATATAATACTGCTGCTGGTGTTGGAAACGGCGTGGGTTATTATTATTGGGCAAATGCGCAGTGGAACTATTTAATGAATGCCGGCAACCCTACCGACTGGCTGCTTTTAGGCAATAGCGGCACCACGGCCGGAACTAATTTTTTAGGCACCAAGGATGCACAGGACCTTGTTTTTAAAACCAATGGCGCCGAAAACATGAGGATACAAAATTCCACCGGATGGGTTGGTGTAGGATGGGCAAGTCCACAGGCAGAATTATCGCTCGGGAAAGGTGAAATTGGCTTTTGCCGGGCCGACGCTGCAGACCAGACAAACTACGGAAGAGTTGGAATGGACAACGGTTGGGGTGCTTACTTTTCAGACAATGGATGGTTTAATACAGCCACCAGTCAATTTAACTATGTAAATGTTGGTGGTTATGGCGGTTGGGCTGCCGATATTAAATTACTATCAGGTCAATTATATTTTAATAACGCCAGCGGTGGAGTAAACCCTATTACATGGAATACAAGAATGATTATTTTGCAGAGTGGTTATGTTGGGATTAATCAAACTAATCCAGGAGCACAGCTTGAAATAGATGGCTCATCGGGCACTACACTTAAAATAGTAGATGGAAACCAGGGTGTAGGTAAAGTATTAACATCTGACGCTGCAGGGCAGGCAAGCTGGCAGGCAGCAGCCGGTGGTGGTGGTTCAGGCTGGCTTTTACTTGGCAATGCAGGTACTTCAAATGCAACAAATTTCCTTGGAACCACAGATAATATTGCCCTTAGCTTCAGAACCAATAATACCCGTGTTGGATTCTTAGACGTTGCCGGTAATGGTAATGTATTCTTTGCCATAGGTGCCGGTAATGGTAACTCAGGCTTATATAATGAAGCGATGGGTTATAACGCACTTACAAGCAGTAATTCGGGGCAGCAAAACGTAGCTATTGGTAATAGTGCGTTATATAGTAATACTTCCGGATCTGAAAATACTGCACTTGGACAATATGCATTATATAGCGATCAATCTAGTTTTGATAATGTTGCCATAGGCGATCGTGCCCTTTATAATTTTGTTGGAAATAGTGTTAGCTATTATGCCAATATAGCAATTGGCGAACAAGCCGAATATGGGAGTGCCGGTGCATTTGCAAGCTCAGGCAATATTGCTATCGGTAGTATGGCACTGGCAAGTGACGAAGGCAGCTTTTCCAATATTGCCATAGGTACAAATACGTTGGAAAATTTTGGCTTAACAGGTTCCTATAATGTTGCTATAGGTTCGGGTGCCATGAACGATCCCGGAACTACTGCAGCAAATAATGTTGCTATTGGCAGCAACGCTTTATTATTTACACGTTCAAGTACTTATGATGTTGCCATTGGTTATAATTCATTGTACGCAGGCCAATGGGGTGCCTACAATACTGCTTTAGGTTATAATTCAGGAGGTGGTTCGGCATTTACCGGCTCATATAATGTTTGTTTAGGGCCGTATGCACTATATGGTAATAACGGAACTATTTCAGGTAGTTATGGAGTAGCTTTAGGCTACCAGGCCTTGTATGGCAATACTTCCAATATTTCCGGCAGTTATTGCGTTGGCGTGGGATACCAGGCCTTATATAATGTAACTTCAGGTGCCAACAATACCGGTATTGGCTACCAGGCCATGGTAAATTGTACCTCAGGTGCTAACAATACAGTACTAGGCAGTGGTGCCGATGTGGGAAACAATTCTAACCACGTTGCCATTGGAAATAGCTCTGTTACCTCCACCTGGGTGCAGGTAGACTGGACAATAGGTTCAGACGCAAGGATAAAAAATAATGTGCAGGAGAATGTACCCGGGCTTGCATTTATAAATTCATTACGCCCTGTAACATATAATTATGATGTTACTAAAGAGAATGCATTGATGGGTATAAAAGATACCATGAACTGGCCCGGTAAATATGATATTGAAAAAATGAAATTTAGTGGATTTATAGCACAGGAGGTTGATGCAGCGGCAAATAAAATTGGATATGACTTTAGCGGGGTAGATAAAAGTGGCGCTTTCTGGGGGTTGCGATACTCACAATTTGTTGTACCACTGGTAAAAGCTGTACAGGAGCAACAACAAATAATTGACAGCTCAAACCATGTAATTGCAGCTTTGCAGGCAAAGGTTACCGAATTAGAGAACCAAAATAAATTGCAAGCCGGCAAAATAAATACACAAGAAAATAATGTGAATAGCCTTAAAGATGCACAGGTAAAAGATGAGGCAGATATTAAACAATTAAAAAAACTTATTTATTCGTTAACACAACAATCTAATTCAAAAGTTAAGTAACTATTTTTCAGGTAAAAGCGTATTGGATTTATTATTTTAGCGTTATATTTGTAGTGTAAATTTTTGAAAGTCAAGTGCTCTCGTTCTTATTTATCTTAATCCATTTAGATGTTCCGCCCTGTTGAGCATCAAATGTTAATTTTTGGGGAAAAATTGAAAAAGTATTTATTACAGGGGATCCTATTTTTTATTTTAAGTAACTCTGCCTTTGCGCAGATAGCATTATTTGGCCTTGATATTTCAGGGGGTAGCCATTCAAATGGTCAGGTATACCAGTTGTGTGAATTTAGCGGCACATGGATTTATAACGACCTTTATGATTTTCCGGCTGCTACAAATGCTGCATCTTACCAGGCTGATGCATCTTTCTGCCTTGCTTCCAATAATGTACTTTACAGCGTTAGTTATAATGGTGGAACAAATTGGAACGGAGAAGTTTTCAGTTATTCAACCACTACATCTACTTATACCGATCTGTTTTCAGCGGCATCTAACTACGACGCGCAGACAAATCCGGTAATACAGCTCGTAAGCGGTGGTTCTTTGTTCGGCATGACAGAGAGCGGCGGAGCGAGTTTTAATGGCACCGTCTATAAATACAATTATCATACAAATACCTACACAACCCTACACACTTTTGCAGGAAAACCTACAGATGGTTCTTCACCCATTGAAACACCGCTTTTATGGTACAGAGATACTATTTACGGAGTAACAGTTGATGGTGGCAATAGCCTTGCCACCTGTGGCTTTGCAGGCTGCTGTACATGTGGTTACGGTACATTATTCAGCATGGATTCAAACGGCACTGTTTATAAAATATTGTATAACTTCCCCCCTGTTGGCTCGGCAAATGTGGGCTCAGAACCCCAAGGCGCTATAGTTGAAACAGCAAATGGCGCCGGGCATGCCAGTCTTTATGGCGTATGTTTTTACGGAGGCGCTAACAGCAGTAAAGGCTGCATATGGCAATATGATTTAATCACTTATACTTACAGTGACATATACGATTTTCAAGGTTCAGCCGCATCCGATGGTTATGCCCCTATGGGCGGTTTATGCTTAGGTGCAGACGGCAACTTATATGGAACAACTTCCCTTGGAGGTACTTCTGTAGCCAATGGATTTGGTACCGGAGCAGGAGTACTTTTTAAAATTTCTCCTACCACGCATGCTTATTCTATAGTACATACTTTTTCAGGCGCAGGCGATGGAATTTATGGCGCCAATGGTATTATTAAAGCACCCGACGGGAATTTGTACGGTACCCTTTACCAGGGAGGAACCGGTAATGGCGGAATAGCGTATCAATATAATACGACCACTTCAACATATAGTGTTATCTATAATTTCCCTTCAACCGGCGGGCATGGATATGCACCTATATACAATACTTTTGCAGCCAGTACCAATGCTCTTTGCAGTACCTTACCAATTTCCCTTATTTCCTTTACCGGTGAATACAATTCAAATACCGACTGTGCCGACCTGCAATGGTCAACCGCTACAGAAGTAGATAATCGCTATTTTTTTATTGAAAGAAGCACTGACGGAAAAAACTGGCAAATTATTGATACTGTTGCAGGTGCAGGAAATAGCGACCAAACCAGATATTATACTTTAGCTGACCATCACCCTCCGGTAGGAACTGACTACTATAAACTTATACAGCAAGACTATGATGGACTGAGGCAATCTTTCAATATTGTTCCTGTAAAAGTTACGGCACCTAATAATGTTACACTTTACCCCAACCCTGCTAACAGCTTAGTAACCATTGAAGGAGCAAACATAAAGAGCATTAATGTATATAATGCATTAGGCCAAAGCATCTGGAGCGGGATAGTGACAAACTCTAAAATTGCCATCGATATATCTTCATTCTCCAATGGGGTTTATATTGCCCAAACCACCGACAAATTAGGTAATACCACTATGCTTAGATTTATTAAGCAAGGCAGCGGATTGCTAAGGTAATACTGCTTGGTGTTTAAAACCCTTTGAAAACTATTAACGAAAAGAAGCAATAGGGAAGCCAATGCCCCGTATATTGGCACTTTATTAGAACTATGCCTATAAAGAGCCCTATGATATTTGGCCTGCATCCGGTAATTGAAGCTATAGAAAGCGGAAAAGAACTGGAAAAGGTGTTTGTGCAAAACAATCTGCAAGGCCCGTTATCGAAAGAATTATTGTTTTTATTAAGGGACCGTGGAATACATTTTCAATATGTTCCTCTCGAAAAGCTAACCCGCCTTACCGGCAAGAACCACCAGGGTGTAATAGCTTATATGGCAGAGGTTACTTACCACAAAGCCGAGAACTTACTACCGGGAATTTTTGAAGCAGGCAAAGTGCCTCTCTTTGTTTTACTGGATCAGATAACCGATGTGCGTAACCTGGGTGCCATAATACGTACTGCAGAATGCGCAGGGGCAGATGCAGTAGTTGTGCCGCAAAAAGGCTCAGCGCAAATAAACGAAGAAACTATGAAAGCCTCAGCAGGTGCATTAAATCTGTTGCCTATCTGCCGCGAAAAAGATCTTGCTGAAACACTGGAGTTTCTTCAGTCGAGCGGTTTACAAGCAGTGGCATGTACCGAAAAAGGCGATTATTTTTATACCAATGTCGATTATACTGTGCCAACTGTTTTGGTATTAGGCTCGGAAGGGAGCGGTATTTCAAAAGAAATTTTAAGGCTTTGCGATAAGCAGGTTCGTATTCCTTTAATGGGTAAAATAGAATCATTGAATGTATCGGTAAGTACAGCCATAGTGCTATACGAGGCAGTAAGACAACGTACTGCAAAATGAGAAAACAAACCAAAGGCAGGCAAAGACATCAGCAAAACCAGCGTTATGTAATTGGAACTGTTGATATGAAAGCTTCGGGAGCAGCGTTTATCATTTCTCCCGGGCAACCTAAAGATATTTATATACCGCGCGAAAGAACAGGGCACGCATTGAATGGCGATATTGTAAAAGCGGTTATAAAACATAGCCGCCATAACGACAGGCCTGAAGGAGAAATAATAGAAATTATTGAAAGAGGTAAAACTACTTATAGTGGTACACTTCAGTTATCGGAAGGACATGCTTTTGTATTGCCCGACAATTCTAAAGTACCAACAGATATTTATGTACCAAAGAATAAAATAAACAATGCACTGAATGGGCAAAAAGTGCGTGTAAATATTATTGGTTGGGAAAAAGATGACAAAAACCCAACAGGCGAAATAATGGAAGTACTGGGCCAGCCGGGAGAACATACGGCCGAAATGAATTCTATAATTGAGGAATTTAGCCTGCCTTTGCAATTCCCAAAAGAAGTTAAAAAAGCAGTTGAGAATCTCAGGACAAGCATATCGGAAGAAGAAATAAAACGCAGGCGCGATTTCAGGGATATTATGACTTTTACCATCGACCCGGCCGATGCCAAAGACTTTGACGATGCTTTATCATTAAAAAAACTAGATAATGGCCACTGGGAAGTTGGTGTGCACATTGCCGATGTCAGTCATTATGTACAACCTGATTCACCTATAGATAAAGAAGCTGCTACACGTGCGACATCGGTTTATTTGGTTGACCGGGTAATACCTATGCTACCTGAAGCCCTTTCAAATGAGGCATGCTCATTAAATCCGCACGAAGACAAGCTTTGCTTTTCGGCAGTATTTGAATTAAATGAACATGCAGAAATTAAACATCAATGGTTTGGCAAAACAGTTATAAACTCTAAGCACCGCTTTAATTACGAAGAAGTGCAGGAGATATTAGATGGTAAAGAAGATAAACTTTCAAGCGAAGTACATACGCTGAACAAACTTGCCAAAACATTGCGTGCTAAGCGTATGAAAGAGGGCTCGATAGCTTTTGAAAAAACTGAAGTAAAGTTTATCTTAGATGGTGCCGGAAACCCACTTGGGGTTAAGTTTATGGAGGCCAATGATTCACACAGACTAATTGAAGATTTTATGCTTTTGGCTAACCGAAAGGTTGCCGAATTAGTTGGTAAAGCACCCGTTGAGAATAATGCTGCACATGAAAGGCACGAGCATAAGGACAAAAAGAAGAATGTTTTTGTGTATCGTGTACATGATCAGCCTGATACTGAAAAAATACAGAAGTTCGTTGAGTTCCTTCGCAAGTCGGGCATTAAATCAACATTTGATCGTTCTACCAACATAGCCAATTCAATGAATGACTTATTGGAAAACGCGCGCTCGAAACCTTATGAGAATGTTTTAAACATACTTGCTATACGCACTATGGCAAAAGCAATTTACACTACCAAGAATATTGGCCATTACGGATTAGGATTTGACTTTTACACCCACTTCACCTCCCCTATCCGCCGCTACCCCGACCTGATGGTACACCGGCTTTTGCAAGAATATCTTATCACAGGTAAGACTACTGACAATAAGCACGAACTGGAAGAACAATGCAAATACTGTTCGAAGCTGGAACGCATGGCTGAAGAAGCAGAAAGGGCATCAGTAAAATACAAGCAAGTGCAATTCATGCAAAAGCACTCATCTGAAATATTTGAAGGCCTTATTTCGGGCGTTACTGAATACGGATTCTTTGTTGAACTAAAAGCCAATAAGTGCGAAGGCTTTGTAAGGGGCCGCGATTTGCAAGATGATTTTTATTATTACGATGAACAGAACTATTGCCTGAAGGGTAAACGTACAGGCAAGCGCTTTCAGCTTGGGCAGGACGTTAATGTGAAGGTTAAAAGAACCGACCTTATTAAGAAATTTATAGACTTTGAATTAGCCTAAATGGTGTTGATACGCTTAAGGAATTCTTCCTTATAAAGCCCCCCAACAGGAACATCTTTATTGTATTCAAGTATTACCTTAGTATGGTCAATAGATATTATTTTATCTATACGAACTATAAAAGAGCGGTGAACACGAACAAAACGGTCGGTAGGTAATTTTTCCTGTATTCCCTTCATAGTAGAACGTATAATATATTTACCACTGATGGTATGCAGGGTAACATAATCTTTCAAAGCCTCTACATATAAAATATCCTTCATTACCACTTTAACCAGCTGGAAGCTGGATTTCACAAAGAGGATATCTTTCGATTCTTTATTCTGCACCAGGTGATAAAGCATTTCATTCTCCTTACGCAACTTCATCTCTTCGTTAAAACGATACAAAGCAGTTTCGATAGTTGCCCGCAAATCGTTTGCTTTAAATGGCTTTACCAAATAACCGGAAGGGCCTGAACTATTAGCTCTGCCAATACTATCTTCATCAGAATATGCAGTAAGATATACAATAGGTATCTGGAATTTCTTGCGAATTTCCTTAGCGGCATCAATACCGGTCATATCTCCCTTAAGCATTATATCCATAAGTACTATGTCAGGTGTTTTTTCTTCAACCATATCAATGGCATCCTCACCTTTAACACAATGCCCAACAACAAGGTACCCTAATTTTGTAAGGGTTTGAGCAAGGTCGCGTGCAATAATTACTTCATCTTCTACAATAAGAACACCGGTTTTTTTCATGTAAGTTTATTTGGAATTGGAGTTTTGTTTTGTTATTACGTTTGATGTAAATGCTATACTATATTTAGTGCCTTTAACACCGGAATATTTTGTTACCACACCATTTTTTAATTGTGTTACAAGGCTATCTACTAACTGAAGGCCCAGTGATACCGATATACGCTTTTTCTTAATTGTTTTTATTCCGATACCGTCATCAGCTATTTCGAGTTTTACCTTTTTGCCAACCTGCTTAAGTACTACTTTTATTTTACCTTTTCTTTTAGCAGGGAATGCATATTTTATTGAATTTGACACAAGCTCGTTTACAATAAGGCCACAGGTAATGGCATGGTCATAATCCATAAATATTCTTGATGTTTCGCATTCAATAGTTATACGCTTTTCGGGGTCGGAATAAGAAACAAAAAGATTATGTGTCAGATCTTTCAGGTATGCTGAAATATCAATTTCTTCATTAGCATCGGTATGGTAAAGGCTGGAATAGATAGATGAAAGGGCATAAAACCTGTTCTGGAACTCACGCATAACAGGCACCAGCTTTTTATCATGCATCTGGTTTATTTGCAGATTAAGTATGCTGGTAATAATTTGAAGGTTATTTTTTACACGGTGATTCACTTCCTTCAACAGCCACTCTTTTTCCTCTATCATCTTTTTCAGCTTAGCCTCAAGGCTTTTGTGTTCAGCTATTTCCCACTGTAAATGCTCATTTACCGATTGCATTACCTGCTTGGCTATTTCGCTCTTTTCAATCTGTTCTTCTAAAGAAGTATCGTGGCATAATACCATAACCGCCGGTTGATCACCCCATTTTATTGGTATAACAGATGCTTCTACACTTTTAATTTCAGTATCGCCACTTACCTGGCGTATTTTAACAAACCTGCCTGTTATAGCTTCAAGCCTTTCAATTTTGTGCTTATCTTCCTTGATAACAGCATGGTAACCGGGCAAGATAAACTCCATTACATTCATACCATATACCTCGCTCTCCGATTTGGCATCAACAAGTTTAACACCGCTACGGTTCACAAACAGTATTTTACCCGATTTATCGTGCACACAAATTGCCTCGGGAAAAGCATCGATCATATTAAGGTAATTGGTAAACAGGTTATCGGCTATTTTACGCTGGGTTATATCCCTCAGCATTAAAAGCCTGCACTTTTTACCATTGTACATTATAGGGTGCCCCCTTACTTCGGTATGTATATACACACCATCGCCACGCCTTACCTTAAGTTCATAAAATATTTTACGGTTCTGACTTACTTCATCAATGGCACGCTGTACATCATCCTTATGAATAAGATCCAATGTATTGGTACCTATTATTTCTTCGCGTTTCAAGTGAAAAGTGCTCAATAATTGGTCATTTACAAGCACAAAATGACCATTATCGGTAATAGCCAACCCGTCGGTCGTAAGTTCCGAAACCGTCTTAAATAGGTCCTGGGGGAAATTCTGCTCTGTATCTTTCACCTCAAAACCGTTGGAAGTATTGGAAATAATAGCTTTTTCAATCATTTAGCCTCACTCGTTGGAGCAAATATAATCTTTTTTTATAAAAATTACATTGCACAAAAAAAAAGCTTGGTCGTAAAATTCAGATAATTCGTCTTGTTTTATGCCTCTAAATCGAGTAATTTCTCTTTAGCCACCTGCATAGGTATGCTAATACACTTCTTTTCCATGTAATCAATTACTTTTTCAAGCACTTCCTTAGACTCGGATGATAAACCTTCAATTTCTTTGAAAAAAACCGAAGAAATGGCTCTTTCCTTTATTTCACGTATACGTTCAGGAACCTCACGCATGGCAATTTCTATTTTGCGGCTCTTTATATCAGAATAAAATTCACTTACGGCATTATCTATAATAGTTGAAGCAGCAATCATTTCACCCTTCCGCTCATTTAAATTCTTTTTGGCAACGCTATTAAGGCTATCTACATTTATTCCTTTAACATCTTTTTTGGTAAGCACCTCTTTATCTACATTAAACGGCAGACCAAGATCAACGATCATTTTGGTATTCTTTTCACCATTAGCCAACTTATCAAATATTTTCGGAGTTATTATAGGCTTAGCACTCTGCACACAGGTAATTAATACATCAAAGCCCTTTTTAAATGTTTCTAATTCTTTCAATGAATGTGCATCAATATTATACTTATCGGCCAGTTCTTTAGCGTGCTTAAGGGTACGGTTAAATACAGTAAACCTTGTAAAACCATGCTTACTCAGGTATTTCACCATAATATCAGCCGTTTGGCCAGCACCAATCATTACAATACGGGAATCAATACCAACGTTCCATTCCTGCAACTTACGGCAGGCTAATGACATTACTGAAACAGGCTTATCGGCAATTTTAGTATCGGTATACACTTTCTTGGCAGTTTCAATGGTTTTACGCACCAAAATGCGTATAAAATCATCTGCGAGGCCCTGACTTTGCGACCATTCATAGGCTTGCCTTACCTGGGTAATTATTTCCCTTTCGCCCACCACTAATGAATCGAGTGATGAAGCAACGTTGATAATATGCTTAACTGCTTCTTCGCCCTGCAAAACAAGTGCATTGCCCAATGCCCATTTAATATCTTTTTCTTTCCACTCCGGATGAAAAAATTTAATTACATCCTTGGCAAAGTTTTCTTTGGCGGGCGTTGAGAGTGAAAAAATAAATTCGAGGCGGTTGCATGTAGCCAGGTACATTAAGCCGTCTGCTTTAATACCTTCTTTAATACTTTTTAATCTTTCAGGTAATAAAGCAGCGTCAATAAAAAAACCATCGAGGTTTTTAAGCCCGGTGGAATGATGCGTAAATGCTATTGTTGCGTACCTGTTCACAGATTGTGTTTATGTTCGGTACAAAGGTCAAGGTAAACAGCTAATTAACTGTCATGGTTTTGTCATACTTTCACATGATTTATATCATGGAAGGAATTCAGTATTTTATCTATGTCTTCTCCCAGCTTCTTTTCATTTTCAGGCTTGGTCCACACTACCAACAGAAAAAAGCGCTGTGGAGTTGCAATAGCTTCAATATAATATACAACCCTATCGCCAGCTACATTACCCCTCAATTTTGATACATAAGCAGAATCGCCATCTACCATTGCAAACTTTGGGTTCTCAAGCACTGCACTATCAATAGTAAGATGTGATTCAGAAGAATCATAATATGCCAATAGTGTTTTTTCGTTTAACCCATTTCTCGATGTATCTACTACCAACACATACATAGGCAAAGAATCATTGCTATACTCCATTTCAGATGTGCCCGGCATTACCTTGTTTGAAGCACTTAGACATACCGGCACTTGCAGTGTAAACAAGTTTTTAGCCGATTGCACTTCTTTAAAAACAGTGGCGTGTTTACAAGCAATAAGCAATAAACATATACCCGATACCATTACTATAAGTCTGCGCATTTTTTAGCGTTTTAATATTTAATAAAATACAAATATCATATCTTTGGACTTGTGTCAAATATACCGTGAAAACATTCCTAAAAATATTTGAAAGAAAAAATCATCGATTTATTTTCGTGTTGTTTGTTCTGCTCTTCTTCGGCTGCACAAGCAGTTACCTCCTACGCGGAATAAAAGACACTTATTTGAAGGGCAGGCTAAATCCGGATATTGACGGGTACCAATACTTTAGCAACCGCAAAGTAAACACTGGAAAGCCACAACCATGGGCTATTGCAGCCTGCTTTAATAAAGATACAATACCTAAGGAGTGCTTAGACTATTTCAGGAGAAATAAAACGGAGGCATATTTAATAATCCGAAATGATTCTATTTGCTACGAACAATACTGGGACGGATATTCAGACACCTCGCATACCAACTCTTTTTCGTCGGCAAAAAGCATTGTAAGTATACTTACAGGTATTGCCATAAGCGAAGGGAAGATTAAAGGCATTCATGAAAAAGTAAGTGACTTTATACCTGAACTTAACAAGGGAATGGATAGCTTGCTGACCATTGAAAACCTGCTCACCATGAGCTCAGGCATCAATTTTAACGAAGACTACCTGAGCCCATTTGGCTATCCGGCCAAAGCATATTATGGTACTAATCTAATGCAGGTAACTCTTTCCTATAAAGTAAGAACGGTGCCGGGAAGAGTATTTAATTACCTGAGTGGTAACTCAGCCCTGTTAGGATATGTAGTTACAAAAGCTACCGGAGAAAAACTAAGCGATTATGCATCGGAAAAACTTTGGCAACCATTGGGTGCAGAGCAACCGGCATACTGGAGCCTTGATAAAAAAGGTGGCATGGAAAAGGCATATTGCTGTTTCAATTCCAACGCGCGCGATTTTGCACGCTTAGGCAAACTGTATTTAGATTCAGGCAAATGGAACGGTAAACAAATAGTGCCTAAAGATTTTGTAATAGCATCTATTACCCCCAAGCTGGTAAATTATTATGGCTATAACTGGTGGATAACGCATTGCGGCAAACATTATGTACCTTATGCTGCAGGTCTCTTCGGGCAATATATTTATGTTATACCCGATGAGAACATGGTAGTGGTAAGGCTGGGCAGAATACAGGCCGGCGACGATGCCAAGTATTATGTTGGTGCTGCCATGTATATGTACGGGAAGAAGAAGGGCTAAAACCCTTATCTTTGAATTACATTGAAATACAAAACCTCATGAAGACATTCCGCAAGTTTATTCGATTTATTCTGTATACCCTGTTTGTAGTAGTACTAACTGTCAACTTTGTAATACTGCTTACCGGCCGTTTTTATATTTATAAAACCCTTGCCAACACGGTATTTAAAGGCAGACTTTCGCCGGGCATTGATGAGTACCATATTTTCCCTAACCGGAAAGTGAATATAGGTAAACCCATACCATGGCCTATGGGAGTCAATTACAATAAAAAATCTATCCCCGACAGCCTTTTGGATCAGATGAAGAAATACCAAACTATTGCTTATGTAATAGTAAAGAACGATTCATTACGCTATGAACAATATTGGGATGGCTATTCTGACACATCGCATACCAATTCATTTTCGATGGGTAAAAGTATTACCAGTATTCTATGTGGCATTGCAATTGCTGAAGGGAAAATAAAAAGTGTTGACGAGCATGTAAGCGACTTTTTACCTGAATACAAAAAAGGTATGGATAGCCTGCTGACAATTAAGGACCTGCTTGAAATGGGCTCAGGCATTAATTTTGGAGAAAGCTATATCAGTCCCTTCTCCTACCCTGCCGAGGCTTATTACAGTAACGATATTATGAAGTATACACTAAAGTATAAAGTAGATACTATACCCGGCAAAAAATTTAAATACCTGAGCGGCAATACTACACTACTTGGTTACTGTGTATCTAAAGCAGTTGGCATGACACTGAGTGACTATGCCTCTGAAAAACTATGGCAGCCCATTGGTGCCGAACAGCCTGCCTATTGGAGCATTGACCATGAAGGTGGATTGGAAAAAGCTTATTGCTGCTTTAACTCTAACGCACGCGATTTTGCGAAGATAGGGGAACTGTATCTTAACTTGGGCAGTGTTTTTCGTTACGATAGCTATATGGATTCTACCGGAACACACCAGACCGTTTCATGTAGGGGTATTGTTCCAAGGGATTGGGTTGCGGCATCTACTACGCCAAAACTTTGCGCTTACTATGGTTACCAGTGGTGGATAATTAATTTCGAAGGGCACATTATACCTTATTGCAGAGGGTTACAAGGCCAATATATTTTTGTTATCCCTGAACAACGTATGGTTGTGGTGCGCCTGGGCGCTAAGCGCGGACCTGTGGTTATGGAACAGATTGATGGCAAAGAATACAACATACCTAGTGACGCACTTATTTATTTGAAAGCTGCTTTCCAGATGTACGGGAAGTAGTTATAAGTTATAAGTTATGAATTATGAGTTATAAGTTACAATCATCATAATTCAAAACCATACCATTTATGGAAAAACTACCGGCACGTGAGGTGATAACGAGGCAATGACACATAGATGCACAGGATTATTCGCACCTCTATTATTTATTATTGAACTCATGAGGGCTTCGCCGTTGTGCCAAAACCACCTAAACAAATTTTATTAAAGCGGCTTATCCACCAACTCAATACTCGTAACGGGATGCACTTCCCAGCAAGTGGCCCGCCAGTCCTTAGGATTATCGGGGTCGGTATTTTCGGCCTGGGTTAAATGCTCGGTATCAAAAAGCAGCCAGCCTTTTATATGCACCAAATGGCCTTTAATAGTATTCCGCAAATTATCGGTGCTCCAGTCAACACCTTTCTTCGACATTATTTCGCGCATACGCGGAGTAACCTCTACAATCACGCATTGCTTCTCGTTTCCATTATCTGTAGGCAAAACAATTTCTATATGTGTATCTCTAAACTCAGGATTTCTTTCGTGGCAGTTACAGGTTTCATCTCCTCCAACTTTTACATCATATACAAAGCCGGTTAGCTCAACTGCCTTGTTAGCGGAAAAGCGGTTGCGGTCCTCGCCGGGCGCAAGCATAGTTTGTAATGTAACTGAGCGATCAAAGTCAGCTGAATCGGGAAAAGTGTACCTGTTCTTAAATGTATTAAGCACCCTTACATCTTCTCTCTTTGCATCGCCTTCGGGTGGGCAGTTGCGGTAGGTATCCATATCGCCTGCACTTTTATTATTGCAAGAAGATAGAACAGCAACCAATGCAATAAAAATTAAACCCTTCCTCATCTCAATGTGGGCTCATAATATTTATACTGCTTGTAACAAGCTTAATTACTTTATATGATTTGCTGATTTCAGTAAACACAAAAAAACCAGTCTGGCCACTACTATAGGGTGGAGAATAAGGCCCTGTAACTTCAATTTCTCCATGGCTACTTAAATGCCAGCTTCCAATGGCATCCCAGGAGTTGGTAATATCAATAGTATTACCACCATCTTTTTGATGTGTTGTTTGCATGTGTTGCTGGTACCGGTTCACTTTTCCCTCCTTAGAAAAACTCATATCACCCTCTCTTATCACATTGTCATTCGTCAATACCAGTGTATCGCCCGCTTTCAAACTATCTAATGCCTTACTTGGAAGCCAGTTACCCATAGGCAATATATCGCTAATGGTTTGCACTTTGCCGGGGCCGGCTACAACAGCTTTCTGGCCATCGAGGGTAATATCCTGTGCCTGAGTATAAGAACAAGCGATAATAAACAGGACTGTAATAATGTTTTTGTGTTTCATGTAACAAATATAACACATTAGTTCCGTCAACCCCAAACCCCTAAAGGGGCTTTACAATTGGGGTAGGATTCCTCATTCCACTTCGTTGCATTCGGAATGACAAAGGATTTAAATGAAAAATAGAGAAGAAGGAGGTGCGGGCAAAGCCCGCACCTCCTTCTTCTCTATAAATTAACTATACCCTGTCATTCCGAACGAAGTGAGGAATCCTACCAACCAGTAATTTTCTCTTAAAGCCCCTTTAGGGGTTTGGGGCAAGACACTGTGTTCTATTTTATACTTTTTTAACAAACCACATAGTAACCAGAAGATTGAGAATCCGTAATTTCAGCATCTGAAAAATCCCCTTGTGTACTACAGAGTTTATACAGAATTTTGCAATATTATTACCACTTATATAAAATGATTGGGGTGAGGCGATTTATATTTTCCGGTTTAGCAATAATGTTATTTATGTTTACTTCTTTAGTAAATGCGCAACAAGCACCGGTTACCGGAAGCGGAAAAATAGATGGCAGAATAATTGATTCGGCTACGGGGCAAGCGGTAGAATATGCTTCGGTGAGCATAGCATCGCAAACCGACAACAAGGAAATTAACGGCGCCACCACCGATGACAAAGGTTTTTTTAAACTAACCGGCATACCCGATGGCACCTACAAGTTAATGGTATATTTTGTAGGTTATCAAACCTATACAAAAAATAATATTGTTATTGGCAAAGCAAAATCAAGCATTTCGGTGGGAGACATAAAGTTGCACAGCACATCGGCATCGCTTAAAACTGCTGAAATCAGTGCCCATAAAAGTATTATTGAAAACAAGATAGACAAAATGGTTTATAATGTGGAGAATGATGTTACTTCACAAACAGGCGTGGCAAGCGATGTGTTAAAGAAAATACCACAAGTAGACGTAGATATAGATGGCAATGTACAATTGCAGGGAAACTCCAACATCAGGTTCCTGATTAACGGCAAGCCATCGACCATATTTGGTAATAACATTGCCGATGTATTGCAGGCTATACCCGCCAGCCAGATACAAAGTATTGAAGTAATTACCAGCCCCGGTGCAAAATACGATGCCGAAGGCACAGGCGGCATTATTAATATTATAATGAAAAAGAGCACGGCCCAGGGCATTAACGGAAGTGTAACATTAACTGGTGGCACACGGCTCGAGAATGGCTCGTTTAACCTGAACGCACGCAAGGGTGTTTTTGGCGCGCATGCTTATTTTAGCGGAAACACACAATTACTATCTACCACACTAACCAATTCAAACCGTACCGGGCAAGATACAGGCTCAACAACTTCTACCTTATTGCAAAGTGGCTCAAATAGCTTTACCAGGCTTGGCTACCAAACCGGTGCCGGGTTCGATTGGGAAATAGCCCCTAAGAATACCATTTCGGGCTCAATTGGTTATTTTTATTACGGGGTGAACAGTAATGGTACAAGTAACCGCGAAAGCATATTGCAGGATATTTATAGCAATAGGCTTTCTGATTCCACCAACCTGTTAAATACCGGAAACTTTTACCATTCGCATGCGCTTGATTATAGCTTCGATTATAAAAAAGAATTTAAAAAGGAAGGCCAGGAGCTGGACATTTCATACAGTGCAAGCTCAGGAAACGATTATTCATATTACAATCAATCGCTTGAAAATCTGAATACCCAACTCAATACCAGCGGCTCATACGGAAACAACCCCGATAATACAAAAGGGACAAACATTGGTATTGATTATACCCACCCGGTAAATGACAGCCTTTCTTTTGAAGCAGGCGCAAAAGCCGAGTTCTATAGTGTAAACAGCAGTTCAGATGTTTACTTGTTAAATACCGAAACAGGAAACTATGATTACAGCACTACCCAATCGAACTCACTTAACTACCAAAACAGTGTTTATGCAGCTTACGCTTCATGCAGCTTTAGAATGTTCAGGTGGCTTGATGTTAAAATCGGTTACCGCGATGAATATACTATGACAAACGCTTATTTTTCGGCCGCCGGAAATGTTAATATACCTTCTTACAATACCCCTGTTCCATCTATTACCATTGCACATAAACTTAAAAACAGCCAAACTATAAAACTGGCATACACGCACCGTATACAACGCCCCGATGACGGAGATCTGAATCCGTTTATTAATGCCAGCGATCCGCAAAACTTAAGCACGGGCAATCCTTACCTGCAACCAGAAATAGGTAATAAAATTGAATTCAGTTACAGCAAAACCTACGAAAAAGGCGGCAATATTTTTATAACACTTTTTTACCGCGGAAACATAGACGATATACAATCTTACACCAACTATTACCCTACTTATAAAATTGGCGATTCAACATATACCAATGTATCGGTCCGTACCATTGATAATATAGGGCACGAAGATAATTACGGACTCAATATTTATGGTTCGGTGCCGGTAACCAAAAAACTTAATATACGCGGTAACCTCTCAGGCTTCCAACGGTACATAGTTACCGGTTTAAGCAGCGGCGGAAACATTAGTGGGTTTAACTACCGCATAAATATGAATGTTACGTACGACATTACCAACTCATTTACCATTGAAGGTTTTGGCAATTTTAATTCACCACGCATCAATGCCCAAGGCACAGTACCTTCATTTACTACCTACAATCTTGCCATACGCAAACAATTATTCCACAAAAAAGGCAGCATAGCCATTACTGCAACCAATGCCTTTAGCAGGTACATTAACCAAACAACCAACCTTACAGGCAGTAACTTTACCATAATATCTACCCGCCAGGTGCCATACCAAAGTTTTGGTTTTAACTTTACTTATAAGTTTGGCAAACTGGAATTTAAAGAGGATAAACAACCTGATAATTCGAATTCGGACCCTCAAGGAGGGAATTGAGGCAGCATAGCTTCGTTTCAAATTTGTCTTTACCTTTGTTAGGATGAGTTTATTTAAAAATATAATACAGAAATTTTCGGGTAAAAAACATACTCCTTCAAAACGAAGCTTTGAAGAAAAATATAATGACATAGGTGTATTTCAATATGATGCCGATGGATTTACTATAACTTATGAAGGGAAGAGCAAAACAATAAAATGG
Organism: Bacteroidota bacterium; assembly: GCA_013289475.1. Taxonomy (GTDB): domain Bacteria; phylum Bacteroidota; class Bacteroidia; order JABEUT01; family JABEUT01; genus JABEUT01. The sequence continues at coordinate 103,964 of JABCZW010000001.1, read as the reverse complement.
AATGACATTACAGAATTGAATGCGTACAAGATAGACCAAATGACTATAGACCGTATAGATATGGCTATTGTTTTTGGAGACAGGCAAATTACTATCAGTGAAGACTTACCGGGATGGTATCAATTTATTTTTAAAACAAAATCTCGCTTCCCATCTATTCCTAAAGATTGGGAATTAAAAATAATGCATCCCGCATTTGCAGAAAACTTTACTAACATATACAAAAGAGAAGCGATTTAGTTATAACTCGAAGTATTATTTCTCAATTATAAACTTTCCGCTCGAAATAAGTTCACTTGGCAGAAACATTTCACCTCACTAAAGCCACACTACCTTTCTTAGTATAAGCAGACCCATTGTATAGAGTAGCATTTAAATAATATACATAATCACCTATATTCATCGGCTGCCCTTTATATGTTCCATCCCATCCATAATTTAAACTGGTACTTTCAAACACTTTATTCCCCCAACGGTCAAATATCACAAAAAGCATTGTTTTAATGCAGTCACCTCTCACATACAAAATATCATTTTGACCATCATCATTTGGTGAAAAGGCATCAGGAATAAATATACTACCACATATAATATCGATGGTCAGGTTTAAATTTGATGAACAGCCACTATCGCTTGTTACAATAAGAGAATAGGTAGTTGTTTGCAAAGGTGAAGCAATAGGATCAGGGCAGGTATAACAGCTAAGCCCGGTTGAAGGACTCCATAAGTATGAAACGCCACCGGAGGAATTAAGCTGCACATTTTGTCCGAGATTAATTGTAGAATCGCAACAAACACTAATTACCGGAATTGCATTTACAATTACTACTTCACTATCCTTAATGCTGCAAATACCATTGTAAATTGTAACAGTATATGTAGTTGTAACCAAGGGGCTAGCAACAGGGTTTGCAATATTGCTGGAACTCAGTCCTGCAATAGGCATCCATGTATACCCTGTTCCGCCACCGGCATTTAATACCGCCGATTTACCAAGGCATATACTTTGCGTACCATTAACCGATGGAACAGGCAAGGGATTGACAACAACATTTATAGCAGTATCAATTGTACATACATAATTGCCGGCTTTAACACTATATATGGTATCACTGCCTGGGCTTACACTAATTCCTGCTGAAGTGGCACCGGTACTCCACAAATAATTTAACCCTCCACTTGCTGCAAGCTTTAAACTGCTTCCCGAACAAATTGCTGTATCTGATGTAGACAGATTTAATTTTATACCGCAACATTCCTGCCATCGTGCCACAAATGGCCATTCGGCAGCACCTGTTGTGCCTACTGTATCATTTCCTAAAGCCACACGGGTTTCAAAAATATCTGAACCCACGTATACATACCTGCCTGTTGGGTCTACAGCCAATCCAACATTATCATCTCCTCCACTGGCTATCATAGAACCGCAAATTGCATTCCCTAAAGAATCAAATTTCATTATAAAAACGGGATCAAAACCATTGCTTACCGATAATGGTACCGAGCCAAATGCAATACTATGCAGTCCCCTTACACTAACCGGACTACCTGCACACAGGTAAACATTCCTGAATTCATCTGTCGCCACCGCCCATCCACCCCAGCTATTATTATCGGTATGCGTGCCAGTAGTAGCCCATAGTACATTACCTATTGCATCATATTTCACAAAAAAAATAAAATTATTTCCTGAGGTATAATTTAAAGTATATGAACCAAATATGGCATTCCCTTTGCTAAAACTACCGGTAGCGTAAACATTTCCGGCACCATCGGCAGCAATAGCATTTCCCTGGGCACCTCCATTTACCGATTGCTGCGCCCATAAAACATTGCCACCTGAATCATATTTTGCAATAAAGGCATCCAACCCGGTGCTATTCAATATATTTAAGCCAAAACTAATTTTCATACTTAAGGTTCCTGTAATAAAGACATTGCCAAGCGGGTCAACACAAACAGCAGACGCTCCGCTATAATTAGCATAATTATTCGGCTGCTGTACCCAAATAACATTGCCGCTTGAATCGTACTTTGCTAAAAAAGCACTCTGATAACCACAAGTAATAGAATTTGCACCAAATTTAATACCACCCTGGTAGTACCCTGCTATATATACTTTACCAAATACATCACATGCAACCGACATTCCTGCGCCATCAGAATTGCCGTTACTAACAGATTGCCTTGCCCATATAACATTGCCATTTTTATCATACTTTACCAGAAAAACACTAAAGTTATTATTGTTATTATTTAAATTAAATGAGCCAATAGTTAGCGCTTTACTAAAGTTGCCAACTAAATAAACACATCCTGCTGAATCAGTTGCAACTGAAGATCCGCTGGCAACAGTTATGCCACTATTTATTGATTGTGTTGCCCAAATTACATTACCACTTGTATCATACTTTACCAGAAAAAAACACGTTGCACTATTTGCAACTAATACGTTTGAACCAAAATAAATAGTTCCTGTGAATGCGCCGGTTTCATATACATAGCCAAACTTATCTCTTGTTATTGAAGTTCCTTCGTCATAATTACCACCTGCTCCGCCATTACCCTGTTCTCCCCATAACCACGATTGTGCCGAAGTAATTACCGAAACAAATAAAAAACCTATGAGTAAATATTTTTTCATTTTATTTCTCAATCACAAATTTCCCACTCGAAATAAGTTGACCTTCTTCTGAACTAACCCTGTATAAATAAATACCAGCAGGTTGGTTACTTATATCGATTGAATTTAAAGTCCCTCCGTTGGAGGGATTTAGGGAGGCTGTATATACCTTCTCTCCCAACATATTGTAAACCTCCACTAACGACTGACGATTATCAACTGACGACTTTATTGTAAATACGCCCTTATTGGGATTGGGAAAAAGAATTGTAGTTTGATTTGGTTCCGGAATATTATTTATTCCTTCTATACCACCGCAAGTCCATTTAGCCATAAAAGAATATTCATTTAACCCAATTAGCGTATCGTTGCCAAAGACACACTTTGGGACATCCTGTGCATCTATATCGCCAGAGAAATAAACATTTATTCCCAGCGGGTCAGCTACAATTGCATTGTTATCATCATTATAATTATTAATTTGAGCACTGCATATTACTTTGCCCGAAGAATCTATTTTAAATAGAAATGACGGAGCAGTATTTGATGTATTTAGTGTAACACCGCCAAAAGTCATGAAGGTATTTTCAAAATCACCACAGAAATAAAGGTCACCCCATTTGTCAGCACTTAATCCATATGCTGCATAAATATTACTTGCCGCCCCAGTACTTCCTTCTGCCCATAATACTTTGCCTGACGAATCATATTTTGCAAGAAAAATGCCCTTTTCTGAATTGGTGGTTAATATAGTATTACCAATTTGTATTGAATCGTAAAATGCTCCACCAATGTAAACATCATTATAAGCATCAACGGCACAAGGTATCTTCCCCGCAGGATCTTCCCAAAAGAAAATCTTACTGCTTCCTATACCTGTTGTTTCCCAATGTATTGTACCACTTGAGTCGAGCTTCATTAAAAAAAAATTCCCGGTTACTCCACCATTATTAAGTAAACTCCCTCCAAAATATAACGTGTCCTTGAAACCTCCGGAAAAATAAATATTATTCTCCTTATCTACGCAAAGGCTTGGCTGCTGAAATTCAGACATTTTATAGGCGCTACAAGTTAGCTCACCGCCTTTGACCCAGATTAAAGAACCTATTGGCGAGTATTTAGCAAGAAACATTCCGGCATTAAGAGGATCACTAACTTTCAATTGGCTGCCTCCAAAACTTATTGTGTCTGAATAGAAACCAGTAATGTATATATTATTTGCAAGGTCAACAGTAATAGCTTCACTCATAGAAAAGCTACCTACAGAAGGTTGCTCTGAACTTAAGGCCCAAATAACATTACCGGTTGAATCATATTTCACAAGGAATGTACTCCCTGCTTCTACTACTTTATTAGGATAGGTTTTGCCAAACAGCTGATACGCTCCAAATTGTATTGTATCTCTATAATTTCCTGTAATGTACGAGTTCCCAAATGCATCTGCCGCAACACCATTCGAGAAATTTTCACCATACAAGGTTGGGGCTACCGTCCACAATACTTTACCTGATGGATTGTATTTCACTAAAAATGCTGTTGTAGAACCTACTGTGCTTATTGAATATTTACCAAAACTTATTGTATCATTAAAAATTCCTGTTTCAAATATATTCCCATTATTATCCGCACACATTGCCCATGGATCACAATAGGCATGACTACTATTCATCCCTGCATTACTCCACATCCACGATTGTGCCGAAGCAACAACCGAAACAAATAAAAAACCTATGAGTAAATACTTTTTCAAAGTGGCTAGTTTATTTAGGTAAAGGTACGAAAAAGTTTGGGTAACACATAATTTGAGCTGTTGAAAACAAATTAACTATTTTATTACATATAATAAACTTATTGGGTATCTTTGTTCTATTAACCACTAAAACAAAAACATTATGGAAAACCTTGCGGCTTTGCGTCTATGCTTGAAAAATCTCAACATACCGCCCAGGGGCATAAAAAGCCCAAAACATGGACAAAAGACACAAAAAAGCCTGAAACATATTATAAACATTGGGAAAGGAACAAAAATGGCGTTCTTTTACGCCATTTTACGACAAAAAACGACATTTTTATTTTCAGGCTTCATGCACCACTTTAATATTGAAAACCAGATAATTATACAAGAAACCATTCCTCCCAATACCCCTCCAAATGATTACAAAATTCGCGACAAAACCACTTTCAATTTTCAACACTCAATTGTCAATTTATAACTACATTTGTGCCAACAAAAAACCTACGCTATGACATTCGATATAGATATGATTAAAAAGGTGTACGGCCACCTTTCTGCCAAAGTAGCCGAAGCCCGCAAAATGCTGGGCAGGCCAATGACCTTGACCGAGAAAATATTATATGCCCACCTTACCGATAAATTGCCTTCAACCAGCTATAAACGCGGTGCTGATTATGTTGATTTTCAGCCCGACAGGGTTGGTATGCAGGATGCAACTGCCCAAATGGCTTTGTTGCAGTTTATGCAGGCAGGCAGGCCTAAAGTGGCAGTGCCATCTACCGTGCATTGCGACCATCTTATACAAGCCGATGCCGGAGCTAAAAAAGACTTAGAGACCGCAATCAATAAGAATAAAGAGGTCTATGATTTCCTCGCATCTGTTTCCAATAAATATGGCATAGGTTTCTGGAAACCGGGCGCAGGTATCATTCACCAGGTAATATTAGAGAACTACGCTTTCCCAGGTGGAATGATGATAGGTACCGATTCACATACTCCAAATGCAGGCGGATTGGGAATGATTGCCATTGGCGTTGGCGGAGCCGATGCATGCGATGTAATGGCAGGCTTACCATGGGAATTAAAGTTCCCTCAACTGGTGGGCGTAAAGCTTACAGGCAAACTGAACGGATGGACATCTGCTAAAGACGTGATATTGAAAGTTGCCGGAATACTTACCGTAAAAGGTGGTACCGACAGAATTGTAGAATACTTTGGCCCGGGCGCTGATTCTATTTCATGTACCGGTAAAGGCACCATTTGCAATATGGGCGCTGAAATTGGAGCGACTACATCTATCTTCTGCTACGATAAAAAAATGAGCGACTACCTGAAAGGTACCGACCGGGCTGACCTTGCTGCTGAAGCAGATAAAGTTGCTGAGCACCTTCGCGGCGATAAAGAAGCTTATGATGACCCTAAGAAATATTTTGATGAGGTTATTGAAATTGACCTTTCAACTCTTGAGCCACACGTTAACGGCCCTTACACTCCGGACTTAGCATGGCCTATTTCTAAATTTGCGCAAGCAGTTAAGGATAATGGCTGGCCTGCAGAACTGGAAGTAGGTTTGATCGGTTCTTGTACCAACTCATCGTACGAAGACATAGGCAGAGCATCATCGCTGGCTAAATATGCAGCAGAGCATGGCTTAAAAGCAAAATCGGAATACACGGTTACACCGGGTTCTGAACAAGTACGCTATACAGTTGACCGTGATGGTTACCTGCAATGGTTCGAAAAGATTGGCGGTGTAGTATTAGCTAACGCCTGCGGCCCATGTATCGGCCAATGGGCAAGGCATACTGCTAACCCTGAGAAAAAGAATTCGATCATTACCTCGTTCAACCGCAACTTTGCAAAACGTAACGATGGTAATGCCAATACACATGCTTTTGTAGCATCGCCCGAAATAGTTACTGCGCTTGCACTTGCAGGTACACTTACATTCAACCCGCTTGTTGACAGTTTAACAAACGCTAAAGGCGAAAGCATAAAGCTTCCTGAGCCTGTTGGAGAGGAACTTCCTGCAAAAGGATTTGAAGTAAAAGATCGTGGCTACCAGGAACCTGCTAAAGATGGCAGCGGAGTAAAAGTTTTAGTTGCGGCCGATTCTCAACGCTTACAATTGCTCGACCCGTTTGCAGCATGGGAAGGTATTGATCTGAAAGGCCTGAAGCTTTTAATTAAAGCAAAAGGAAAATGTACAACCGACCATATATCTATGGCGGGCCCATGGTTGAAATACCGTGGCCACTTAGATAACATTTCGAACAATATGCTTATTGGCGCTACCAATTCTTTCAATGGTAAAACCGATAATGTAAAGAACGAACTGGATGGCAAGTATGATTCAGTGCCTAAGGTGCAACGTGCATATAAAGCCGCTCATATTGGCTCAATAGTAGTGGGAGATGAAAACTATGGCGAAGGCAGTTCACGCGAACATGCAGCTATGGAGCCTCGTTTCCTTGGTGTACGCGCTATACTTGTAAAATCGTTTGCACGTATACACGAAACCAATTTAAAGAAACAGGGTATGCTGGCGCTTACATTTGCCAACAAAGCCGACTACGATAAGGTACAGGAAGATGACAGTATTGATATAATCGGACTCACCAGCTTTAAACCGGGGGTGCCGCTTACAATAGTATTGAATCATGCCGATGGCAGCAAAGATGAGTTTAAGGTTAACCAAAGCTATAATGCCAACCAGATTGAATGGTTTAAAGCAGGTGGTGCATTGAACATTATCCGTGCACAGGTAAAAGCATAAGGGAAGAGTGATAGTACGTATAGTTAGAATGGAGTTTATGCCGGAAAAGGTGAAGGATTTCATGGACCTGTTTACAGCCACCCGATCTAAAATAGCTTCGTTTGAAGGTTGTACAGGATTGCAACTGTTGAACGACACCCAAACCACCAACGTATTTTTTACGTATAGTAATTGGGAGTCGGAAAAACACCTGGACAATTACCGTAATTCGGAACTGTTCAAACAAACATGGACAAAGACGAAAGCGATGTTCAGCAATAAACCGCAAGCATGGAGTCTGCAAATAATGAATATCGAACAAGGAATATCGAATGCTGAAGGGAATACTAGGACAAATTGAATAATAAGATTTAAGATATGCTACCGGATAATAATAAAACATCAAGTGCCAAGCGTTTACGCATAGCGGATATTAAGCTTAATTCGTTGTTGGAGATCACCAAGTCTATCAACCTGAATGCTTCTATTGATGTTTTACTTGAGATTTATAGGAACGTATTGCAGCATAAACTATTTATAGGTAAACTAATACTTCTACGGTACGATAATAATGACTGGAAGTCGATGTTAAATTATGGCATCCAGAGAGACCATCTTGCTGCCACAGTTGAACATGCAAAAAAAATTTACTGATATACGCGATATAACATCTATAGGACAGGAACAATGGCCCAAGAACGAAAAGTTTGAAATAATTGTACCGGTATATCACAAAAACAGTCCGCTTGCTTATGTGTTCCTTGGCGATTTAAATGAAGAGAGTATTGGTGTAAGTCCGGCCATTAAACACTTGCCATTCATACAAACACTTACCAATATATTGGTGGTTGCTATTGAAAATAAAAAACTGGCAAAAGAAAGTATTCGTCAGGCGGTATTACAGAGGGAGATGGACCTTGCTAAAGAAATACAATCTATTCTTGTACCGAGTGTTCTGCCGCATACCCATGAGTTGGATATGGATGCGGTCTACCTGCCATTCCATCAAATAAGCGGAGATTATTACGATTTTATTCCGCTTGATGAAAGTGAATTTGCTATTTGCATTGCCGACGTTTCGGGCAAAGGTGTTGCAGCCGCATTGCTCATGAGCAATTTCCAGGCCAATCTACTTGCGCTTATTGAACAAACATCTTCGCTTACTGAACTTATTGTGCGCCTTAACCGAAAAGTGGTGCAAACTGCTAAGGGAGAGAGTTTCATCACCTTCTTCATTGCCAAGTATAACAGGCTCACCCAATCGATGCATTATATAAATGCGGGCCACTACCCTCCCCTTCTTCACATGGAGGATACGGTAACATTACTAAAATCGGGTTGCCCTGCTTTGGGTATGCTGACAGAAATACCAAATGTAAAAGAAGGCATACTTACCCTGAGGCCACCGGCAACATTGCTTACCTACACCGATGGCGTTATTGAAATTGAAAACGACAACAAGGAAGAATTTGGCCTTGAAAAACTCACTGATCTATTCACTACTAATGTAAATGAACACCGCACAGCCAAGCAATTAACCACCAGTATTATTGATGAGCTTAAGGAATTTAAAGACGCTAAGGAATACGTAGATGATATTACCCTGCTGGTATGCAGGATACTTAAGTAAGCGCTGGTTCCGGTTTCTTTTCTTCAACCACACCTTTCCTGTATCGCAGATCTATGGCAACTAATATGCCTATAAAGCCCCAGAAAGGCACAGCACCTTTATCAGTATCGAGGAAGTTGTTCATAGTACCATGCACAAAATACGTAACAAGGCCAAGGTATATGCAAAGCACAATTATTTTCAAATCGCGGTCCACAAGCCTGTAATAAAGCCTGAATGAAGTTATGGTGACAAAAACCACAATAGCCAGAAAAGACAACATACCCAATACTCCCTCTTCAGACAGCGGGCCAAGGTATTCACTATGGGCATTACCTCCGTTACCCATATTGGTACTTATTATAGTACGATTGCGCGAAAGCTGGTATGGGGCATACTTGAACATATATGTTCCCGGACCAAAACCAAATACAGGTTTATCCTTAAACATGCGTATGGCACAGTTCCAGCGGTTTATACGCTCGCGGTTAGATGCATCAGAAGAGATATTGGAAATAGACTGCAACTCGGCGCTGATATCCTCCGATACTTCTTTGTTGTTTTTTTCAAGCTTCAGCACAATCTTATCCTGGTAAACAAAACCAACACCCAATGCAATTATGAGCATTACAAGAATGGTACGAAGTTGGATTTTCAGCAGTAACACAATAAAAACAGCAAATGCAGCAACAAGACTAACCCAGGCGCCGCGGCTATATGAAAGCCCAACAGCTACAAGAAACATCATTGCGACAATAGGAGCAAAACGCTTACCAATTGTATTATTGGTTTTGATAAAACACAAGCCTATTACGACAGGAATAAACATAGCTAACAGCGCACCATATGCAGTATGATCGTTATAAAAAGGAGTTGGGGCAATGTGTGAGAATTTTTCTGCAAAGTGGTTATGTGCGTGCCTAATGGTAGTATAGATTATTACCCCGCAAAAAGAAATAATATATAACCAGCAAAAAGCAATAATGTTTTTGCGGTTATCGAAAAGACACAGGCCTAAAAAATAGAAAGTAAATACACCCCAACTGCGCTCAATAAGAAACTTAAATGATACGAATGGCATAGTGCTTGTAATAGACGTTAACAGCATCCATATAAGGCCAATTGATATGGTAATACTTACAGGATGCTTTATCAGGCTTTTATCAATTCCATCGCTTGCCAGCCTGAGAATAAAAAGCAACATGATACCAAGCATTATTGGTTCTGTAGGCAAGGCAATACCAACCCCGACTTGCCCAAGGCTAAGGCCCGGAATATTTGTAATATTCAGGGATAATGGAGTAAAAAAAGCGACCGTAAGCATTAATGCATCAAGCTTGAACAAAGCCATATACACAATAAGCATCGCCACAGGCACCAAATTAAGAACATAGCTTTGCTGTAGCCAGATAAGCAGGCAATCGGCAAGAATAAATATTGCGCTTGCAATGTAAAATGCAACTATATTTCTCTTGTCCGTCAAGATTTTATTATTTAAGCTTTTCTACGGTTCTTAGCACCACTGCAGAGAATACAAATGCTGCAATACATGTAATGAGCACCACCAGCCAACGAATCGGGTACGATTTTTTATCGGCGATATAAGGAGAAGTTATAATATTTGAATAGGTAAGTTGTTTAGTAACGTCCTTTTCAGCGTCCTCATATTTGTTCAATAATTCATCATAGGTGCTTAATGCAGCATTGAGGTGCTGGTTAACAGCTTGCAGCTCCATACCCTTTTCTTCCATGTTTTTCATTTGGGTCGCCACTTCCGCGCTCTTAGCAGATGCAGAATTCTGATAATATGCTTTTGTCACTTCACGTGTTTGGCTACTGTAATCCAACAGCCCATATTGAGTACTTAATGACTTGGATAAATTAGAAAGCGAATCGCATTCCTTTTTCTTTAAATCTAATTGCCCTTTCCAAAGCCTGGCTACTTCGGCAGATTTTTCTTTTTGCACCTTAAGCACCTGTTCATTTAACACGTTCAATATTCCGCTAACTATCCTGTAAGCAGTATCCGCATTTATATCATAGGCAATTACCTCCACTGCTTCGTATTCGGTACCATTAACTATAATATTCCTGTCGTATTTATCTAGCAATATACTTTTCCACTCCCTGTCAGCAGTATCAACATTATAATGCTTAGCAAGGTTAAACTTCTTAATTACACCTTCCTTTATATCACGCGAAGTAAGGAACTGCATCATCTGTTCAGTAGGTGATTCGTGCGAATAAGTTGAAAGATTGTAAGGATATACCACCGCAAATGATTTGAACTGCTTGGGCATAAAATATGGCGAGGAGAAAATAACTGATGCGATTACAGCAATAACCTGCACCACCAACAGAGACCTTCTATTCGCTATTATCCATTTCAGGAAATTGGTGTTTTGAAAAGCAGTCATTGGAGTTATGGTTTGAGGGATATACCCGGTTGACTTATCTTTTCCTGGGACAATAACTGTGCTCTCTGTTTTACCTTCTCTGATATTAACAGGAACCCTAGGCCGAAAAAAAAAGCAGCAAGTGTTGATATTACAACAATTATCCATCTAATAGGCAAGGATCTTTTATCAGGCTTCACAGCTCTTTCAGCAATAAAAAATGGTGGAATTACTTTATCCATATTGGTCTTAGCCTCCATATAGGCCTGCTTAACCTGTAACATCCATTTATACTGGTCAGACAATGCATTATATAAATCCCAATAACCTCTGCCATAAGCGGCAAAAGTGTTCAATTTGTCCTGCATCGCTTTAATATCAGCCTGGCTACCTTTGTTTTGTGCATCGGCATAACCTTTGGTAAGTTCCTTTACTTGGTAATCATAGCTCAATACACCTTGTTTACGGTAAAAATCCATTGAATCCTCAAGGGCTTTTAATACAGTTTTAGATGAATCGTATTGTTGCTTTACTATATCGAAAGTAGCATGAGACCTTTGTGATATAACTTGTCTGTAAATAGAATCAGAAACTTTAACAATTCCATTGGCAAATGCAACCGCATGATCAGGATCTTTATCGTATACTGTAATCCGTATCGATTGGAATTCAGTAATATCAAACTCAAAATTATCATAGTAGTCTCCTCTTAGCTTAAAGTCCTTGTCCCAATCCTTGGTTAAGCCATAGTATTCATACAAGTTATACTTCTTAGCCATGGCATACATTACATCCGCCGACTTGATAATCTGCATCATTTGTTCGCAGTTCTTATCATCGCCAAAGGCTATATAATCCTTAGACTCATAGGTTTGATCGAGAAGTGACCTGGAGGTATTATTGGTAAGAGAGGTAAAAAGTACCGTTGAAGACTTGTACTTTTTAGGAAGCATTAGAGATACGACACCTGAAATGATTGCAGCACTCAACGAAATGATAAACAATGCCTTACGATGCCTCAGCATAGAGGCAAAGAAATTATCAGAATTTTGAAAAAAACTATTAGTTTCTCTTTCCATTTAGTTTAATACTGCTGCAAAAGGGCAACAAAAATAAAATAATTTCCTTATCCTACCCGTTTTTCATCACATTTAGGAATCCCTTAACATTCAAAAGGCCAATTGCAAAGGCAAAAATACCTGATGCCCCGCACATTAATATAAAAGAAACCCTCCAATCGAATGGTAATTTAAGGGAAAGGTAATTGATACCAATAACCCCAATAGCAAATACTGCCAATGTAGCCAGGAGCTTAAAAAGCATTTCGAACTTGAATATTTTTTGCATTACCAGTATTTGAACAAAAGCAACAAAAAGTTGCGTTGATAGGCTCACGCAGGCAGAACCTAAGGCATGAAAACGGGGTATTATAATAAAGTTAACACCAATATTAATGGCCATGCCACAGCCTGCAATTATATTTAATTGCTTAAGGTTACCATTGGCAGTAAGTAGCGTGCTGAATATATATTGGGTAGCAGTGCCCATAAAACAACACATAAGTACTTGGAATACTTTTGTAGATTCCGCAACATCACCGGTATATAACATACGCATCATATTTTCGCCATAAAAAAAACAACCGGCTGCCACCATTATGGCAAGTGTCATAAACATAGTATATGACACTTTCACTAAAGATTCAACCGACTCCTTATATTTAAGCATACGTGCAAACATTGGGAGCAACAAGCCTGCAGATAATACGGACACCATATTGGCGGCATCAAGTAATCTGAATGCCTGGGCATAAATACCCGCCTCAATGCCATTGTCGTTAAGCATTCTCTCCAGCATTACGGAGTCAATACGGTTAAAAAAAAATCATGAGTGCACCCAATATGGCAAAAGGGAAACTTTGCTTCAAAATCATAATGCTGAATGTGCGGCCCCAGTCAAACTTTATAAAACCTGCCTTATTAACTACGATACTAAAAGCGATAATGGCTGTAAATAAATACGATACTGTTTGGGCATATACATAGTTCATTATATCTATACCACCTAGAAAATGCCACCATATTATTGGAGCACAAATAGCAATACCAATGAGCCGATCCGTTACCGATATAATGCTATCAGTTTTAAAAAAGTGCATGCCCGAAATATTTGAGCGCAGATAAAGTATAAACGAAATGAGAAACTGGTTAAAACATAATATCATCAACAGTTTCATATGCCTTGCATCATACTTTATAATAAAGCCGATTGCACAACACACAGCAAGATAAACAACCGCAAGCGTAAGTTTAAGCATTACCATCCTGGAGAAGTGCTTGCTTAACAAATGGCTGTTTTGAGCTATGTTACGGTTATTGAAACCAGTAAGACCCAAATCGAGTATTATATAGAATAGATAGGAAAAGTTAAAAAGTGAGAAGTAGGTACCAAATTCAGCAAGGCCAACCTGGTTCTGAACATTCCTGTCAATAATAAATATCCAAAGCGGTTTAATAGTTAGGTTTAACCCTAATACAATAGCAAGATTTGTTAAAAAGGCTTTCTTCATTTACCAAAAATGGACTGCTAAAATATGAGTTTTAAGCCATTATGGGCCTTTTCTTTTTATCCTGCATCTGTATAGTTGTGTTAAAGAAGGTTAAATAGAGATTTAATTGCCTGCTTTATGCCTATATTTGAAAAACAAATAAGAAACTATACTATGAAGAAACTACTTTTTACCGCAGCTATTATAGGATTGACCGGATTTTTAGCACAACCTGCTTTTGCGGGAGGTGGCGGAGGCTGCAAAGGCAAAGGCTGTACATGTACAGGCAATTGCAAAGACGATAAATGCACAATGAAATGCTGTGGCGGTGGTAAAGATGACAAGACTTGCACAAAAGATGGCAAGAAATGTACCAAAGACTGCACCAAGGATAGCAAAGCAGCAAGTACCCAGAAGTAATTTATTACTTCTCATTTTTGTGAATGATGGTTCCCGGCTCCCCGATAAGGAGCCGGGATTTTTTATGCTCACTAAATTAAACATTGGGCTTTTATTCAGAAATAGTAGCTTTGTACCATGTCAACAGCTACTATAAAAGTGCCGGGCACCACAGTTGAAAAACTGACTGAGGAAAAGTTCCCTTTAAAGAACAGGAGCATTCATTTGTCGGTTGAAGTAAGAGAAAAACAATTACTGGCCGCTTTATTAGATAAACATTCAAATCAATACATTGCCTGGGCATCTTTTCCTATAACAGAGGCTGAGTCAATTATTAATTTATTAAAGGACGAATTTCTTAGTTCTTCTACCTCAAGTACATCGGTAGTATTTACCCCTAAGAGTTCCATTTTGGTACCTGCGCTTTATTTCAAAAAGGAAGCAGTACGCGATTACCTGGAAACCCAGCAATTGAATAAAGCTGATGAAAGCCCATGCTACGACTACATAAAGAACCTTGACAGCTACAATTTATACACAGCAAACAAAAGCTTGGCTTTATTAAGAGATAAATACCCCAATGCAGTTTTCCGCCACCACACAAGTATATTTTTAGAATATATACTCATTGAAAACAAAAATTCGAAAGAAGACAAAGTACATGTAAGCATCTTCACTAACTATATAGATGTTGCAGTATTGAAGGAAGGTAAATTGATTTTATCGAACCGTTATTATTTTGAGAACGGCAGCGACTTTATTTACAACTTACTTTGGGTTTATGAGCAAATGGAACTGAATGCAGAGAAAGTTGCCTGTATATTTTATGGCGAGGTAGAAAAAGCATCAGAGATATTTAAAATCTCTTCTCGATATATAAAGAATGTACAACTTGGTCATAGAAATGAACAATCCGCCTACTCTATTCCGCTTAATAGTTTATCGGCCCACAAATACCGCTCACTCTTTACACAATACCCATGCGTATAAGCGGCGGTAACTTGAAGGGGAGAAAAGTGCCTGATACGAAACTACACTTGCGTCCAACCACCAACAGGGCTAAACAGGGATTATTTAATATTTTGCATCATCGGTTAGACTGGGCACAATGTTCAGCCCTCGATCTTTTCAGTGGTACAGGTAGTATTACCTACGAACTTGCATCGCGCGGCTGTAAAGATGTTACTTCGGTTGACATAAGTTCGGGTAACTGTAATTTTATTCGTACCAACATTAAGCAGTTCCAGCTGAGTAATATTATAATTGTGCGCAGTGATGCCTTATCGTTTTTGCGAAGCCACAATGTGCCTTACGATATAATTATTGCCGATCCGCCATACGATTACGAGCATTATAACGTTATACCAGAGTTGGTCTTTCAAAAAAACCTGCTTAAAGAAGGCGGTTATTTGGTTATAGAACATTCAAAGAGAACATCGTTTAAAGATGCACTCCGTTATACTGAACAAAGGACTTATGGAGAGGTTAATTTTTCCTTTTTTCAATAAAGCCCGAGGTACCTTTTTCTTTTGTAAATTAGCATCGTTATGTTAAGGAGAAAACTCAGCATAGTTTTATTAGCCGCCTCAAGTTGCTTCCTTTCTCAAAAAAGCTTTGCCCTTTCTAAAGATTCATCCGGTTTTATTAAGCTTTACGAAGACACCTTAAAGCAATTGCAATTTGGCCGCTTGGGCCCTCGTAAAACCGACCAGCAGAAAGAGGAAGCTAATACCCGCTTCAAAATAATGCTACAAAAAGCACTTAATCTGCCACGGTCTTTCGATTATTCATTCGATTCACTTACTACTATTGCCCGGCTCGAATCGCCAGATAAAAAATTCCGCATTATTAATTGGAACTTGCCTAAAGATGATGGCTCTCAGGAATATTTTGGGTTTATACAGTCACTCAATCCGAAGACTAAAAAATATGTGCTTTATCAGCTTACCGATAAATCTGCCGATATAGCAGACCCCCAATCTAAAGTACTTACCACTGATAAATGGTTTGGTATGCTCTACTACAAAATAATAGTAGAGAAAGCCGATAAAAAGCCTGAATATGTATTATTAGCGTGGCAAGGGTACAGTAAACTGGTTACCAGGAAAATAATTGAAGTGCTTTCATTTAGTTCCGATGGCACACCTACCTTTGGTAAATCAATTTTTAATCATCTTCCATCATCATATAAAGGCTCGCCCAAAAGGATAATCTTCCAATATTCATCTAATGTATCTATGACCCTGGAATACAACTCATCTAAGAACATTATACAGTTCGACCTGCTTGGACCGACTGAGCCGGGGCTTGAAGGGCAATACCAGTATTATGGCCCGAGTTTCCAGATTGACGGGCTTGGGTATAAGGATGGAAAATGGGACTATATTGTAAATGTAGACGCACGGAACAACAACCATGGGGATGAGAAGTTTAAAGACCCGAAAAAGGGTGATAATCAGGATAATAAAAAACCTATTTACACTCCGCATTAAAAGCATAAATTTGTATTGCAATTGAATAAGCTCATTAAGAATTATATAGCATTTATAATATAAAAACAAAAAAATTATGAGTAAAAAGGTTCACAATTTCAGCGCAGGCCCTGCCATATTACCCGCAGAGGTAATTAAAGAAGCAGCGCAAGGTGCATTGGATTTCAATAATATCGGCATGTCGATATTAGAGATATCGCACCGCAGCAAAGATTTTATTGATGTAATGGAAGAAGCCCGCTCCCTTGTAAAGGAACTTATGGGCTTTGGTAGCGAATACCAGGTATTGTTCCTGGGTGGTGGTGCAAGTATGCAATTTGCTATGGTGCCAGCTAACTTGCTTGTTACAGGTGGCACAGCGGCTTATGTAAATACCGGTGTATGGGCAAGTAAGGCTATTAAGGAAGCTAAAGGCATTGGAAACATTAATGTTATTGCTTCATCGGAAGATAAGAAATTCAGCTATGTGCCTAAAGGGTATACAATACCTACCGATGCAAACTATCTGCATATAACATCGAACAATACCATATACGGCACACAACAACACCAGTTCGACAAATCACCTATCCCGGTAGTGTGTGATATGTCCTCAGATATTTTCAGCCGCAGAATGGATTTCTCAAAGTTCGACCTTATATATGCGGGTGCTCAAAAGAATATGGGAGCTGCAGGTGCAACCATGGTTGTAGTTAAAGAAAGCATACTTGGCAAAACAGGCAGAAAGATGTTTTCTATGCTCGACTACCAGGTGCATATAAAAGGAGAATCAATGTACAACACTCCTCCGGTGTTCTCGATATATGTTAGCCTGCTTACCCTTAAATGGTTAAAGAAAAATGGCGGACTGGCATGGATTGAAAAGATAAATGATGAGAAGGCAAAGCTTATGTATGATGAAATAGACCGCAACTCATTATTTACCGGAACTTGTGCTAAGGAAGACCGTTCAAAAATGAATGCCTGCTTCCTGTTAAAGAAACCTGAACTGGAAGAAACATTCAATAAGATGTGGAAAGATGCAGGAGTATCGGGCATTAAAGGGCACAGAGATGTGGGTGGATACCGTGCATCTATGTACAATGCACTTACCATCGACAGCGTAAAAGCTTTGGTTGATACAATGAAAGAATTTGAAAAGAAATATGCCGATTCTAAAGTTACGGCTTAAATTTATTCTGTTTAATTTATGAGAAAAATACTTGCTAATGACGGCATGGAAGACGCTGGCATTAAACTGCTTGAGAAAGCCGGATTTATTGTAGTTACTGAAAAAGTACCGCAGGATGAGCTTGCAGAGGTGATCAACGAAAATGATTATGTAGCACTTACTGTGCGCAGCGCTACACAGGTTGATAAGGAACTTATCGATTCCTGCCCTACTATACGGGTAATTGCACGTGGTGGTGTTGGCATGGATAATATTGATGTAGAGCATGCGAAAAAGAAAAACATACAGGTTGTAAATACGCCCGCCGCATCATCTTTATCGGTAGCTGAACTGGTTATTG
Source organism: Bacteroidota bacterium (assembly GCA_013289475.1). GTDB lineage: Bacteria > Bacteroidota > Bacteroidia > JABEUT01 > JABEUT01 > JABEUT01. The sequence continues at coordinate 85,896 of JABCZW010000001.1, read as the reverse complement.
CACATTTGTTTGCCATGTCTCGCTGGTTAGATGAATCGAACCGCAATATGCCGGTAAAAGGGCAAACTGAATTTTCTGCATTAAAGAAAATGTATTCTAAAGGCAGCGAATTGAGAGGCAAAACATTGGGCATTATAGGCTTTGGAAGGATTGGACAGGAAGCCGCTAAAATAGCTTTAGGTATTGGCATGAAAGTTGTAGCCTATGATCCGTATATTGCTGACGCAAGCCTTGATATTGAGATACACGGAGCAAGTAAAGTAAATGTGAAGATAAAGACAGTTGCATTAGATGATTTGCTTGCACAGAGTGATTGCATTACCATGCATGTACCGGGTGGTAAAGTTATTACCAAGAACGAAATAAAGAAAATGAAAAAGGGCGTGATGCTGGTAAATGCATCTCGCGGTGGAGTTATTGATGAGGCTGACCTTATAGAAGGCCTTAACTCAGGCCACATTGCACATGCTGCATTAGATGTTTTTGAGGGCGAACCAAAACCTAAAAAAGAAATTCTGCAGCACCCCAGAATATCCCTTACTCCACATATTGGCGGTTCTACTGAAGAAGCTCAACAACGCATTGGAATTGAACTGGCAGAGAAAATCATACATTTTTTACGTTAACATGAAAAACATTTTGCTATTTATCTCTGCAATTGCTTTAGCATCCTGCAATTGTTCAGCACCTGCTAACGACTCAGCAAAAGATACGGCGGCAGTTATACAGGCCGACAAAGACTTTAACGATTATTGTATTAAAAACGGGCAGAAAGCCGCTTTTTTACACTATGCTGATTCCTCAGTTATTTCATTTGGAGAAAATGAATTACCTAAAATTGGTATAGCTGCTTTTAAAGAATCTATTGCTAAAAATCACGACACCATCAGTAAGCTGACATGGGAGCCATACAGGGGAGAAGCGTCGGGCGATATTGGTTATACTTTTGGCTGGTGGAAATACACTACTAAAACAAAAGCAGGAACTGATACTATTTACCAGGGCAATTATAACACCGTTTGGAAAAAACAGAAAGATGGCTCGTGGAAATATGTTGTAGATGGCGGTGTCGATACACCTGCACGCAAATAGCTTTCTATATTTAAAATATAAACCACTCACCTTGCATAAAATCATTTACGTATTAACGGCGATAACTCTATTACCATTGTTTGGCCATTGCCAACAATATAAAAAGGATAAAAAGCAAGCTGAAGAGGCATATGCGAGTGGAGATTTTTTTGCTGCAATAGAGCTTTATAAAAAAAGCTACACTGAATTTGAAAGTCTGGATATAGATGATTTTAAAGTTAATTACATCTGTAAAATAGCAGATTGTTACAGGCAGGCATGCGATTACAAGCAGGTAAAAGCCTGGTATAGGAAAGCTATAAAATGCGAATGTATGGATAGCAATACAGCCAAAGGCTACATTGCAGAGGCTGATTCAAACCTAAAAAAAGACACAGTACTTAAATTCATAAAGTACGCACCGTGCGATGATTGCAATGAAGGATATTATGTTATTAAAGGGAAAAATTATCCTTCTATCCCTCCATCAAAAGATACATGCCATTTTTCATTAGCAATTATAAAAAGTAAAGAGAACGACACTGTAATGCATACAGATAGCGCGACCCTAATTAGAAGTGGCTCATGCACGTATATGCTTGATTTGCCAAAGAGTGCTAAATTGGTAAGATACTGGTTATTCAAAAGTGATTCATCCCGAAAAAAAGTAAGGAGCCTTTATTATCGTCAAGTGTATAAAAAGGAAGAGAAGTACTTTGGAATGGATGTTACCTACATACCTTCAGGCATTTATCTATTCTATATTTATAGTGACTATGCCAGGCAGGAATACATACTACATCTGAAATAATCTGCCAACCTACTACGTATTACTTACCTCCGCTCTTTGTTTTTCTCTCCAGTATTCTCTGTAATTGCGGGCTTTGTGATATTTGCGTACAGGTCTTATCACACATTACCGAGTCACGGTTCATCATGTGAACCATATTTGAAATAAAAAGGTTTTGCATACCGGTATCTTTTTTCATTATATCACTTGCCAGGGCGCTTTCCATAAAGGTGCAACTACCTTGCATTAAATCTCTGGACGCATCAGTAGTAGTCAGGTAATGTACCATTTCAACAGCCATATTATGATCGTTGCTGATAGCCTGCATAATATTATGGCGAGTAGTATCATCTTGTAATAGCTCTTCTGTATTTGGTTTACGGCTACAAGCACTAAAGAGAATGATTCCGGCAAGGAACAAGGTTTTAATCAGGGGTTTCATGAGGAACTATTTTATGGTTAATATTCTATTACAATATTATACCACCAAACAAGTTTTAGTGGTGATAGTCATCAACCCTATATATGATTCTAATCATACTACACTATCAATAATTATAGTATTATCTTTGAAGTATGGACTTTCAATTAACATCAGAATTTGTACCGACGGGTGACCAACCGCAGGCTATTGAGCAATTGGTTGCAGGTGTAAATAAAGGCACAGTAAACCAGATATTGCTAGGCGTTACCGGTTCTGGCAAAACATTCACTATAGCCAATGTAATACAGCAGGTAAAAAAACCCACTTTAATATTAAGCCATAATAAAACACTAGCAGCCCAGTTATATGGCGAGTTCAAGCAATTCTTCCCAAAGAATTCGGTAGAATATTTTGTATCGTATTACGATTATTACCAGCCTGAAGCCTATTTGCCAACTACTAATACCTATATAGAAAAGGATCTTTCGATAAATGATGAAATAGAGAAATTACGACTTAGTGCCTCTTCTGCCCTTTTATCCGGAAGACGGGATATTATTGTTGTTTCATCAGTATCGTGCATATATGGTATTGGGAATCCAATAGAGTTTGAAAAGAGTGTAATACCTCTGCAAAAAGGTCAAAAGCTAAGCCGCAATAAGTTGCTGAATATGCTCGTAACATCCCTATACTCACGTACAGAAGGTGATTTTGAACGAGGTAATTTCAGAGTTAAAGGCGATACAGTGGATATATTTCTGGCTTATGCAGATTATGCAGTACGTGTACAATTCTTTGGCAATGAGATTGAGGGAATTGAAACCTTCGAAGCATCGACAGGAAGAAAAATAGAAACAGTAGATGCTATAAGGATTTATCCTGCCAACATATTTGTTACTTCTCCTGATACACTTAACAAATCAATAGAGCAGATACAAAAGGACCTCTTAACCCAAAGTACTTATTTAGAAAGTGTAGGAAAGCAAGAAGAATCGGAACGCTTACAAAAGCGTGTAAACTACGATGTGGAAATGATGCGTGAATTGGGTTATTGTTCGGGCATTGAAAACTATTCCCGCTACTTCGATGGCAGGGCACCCGGTGCAAGGCCATTCTGTTTGCTCGATTATTTCCCGGATGACTATTTAATGGTAATTGATGAGAGTCACGTTACCCTGCCCCAAATAAGGGGTATGTATGGAGGCGACCGTTCCCGTAAAGAAACATTAGTTGAATATGGATTCCGCTTGCCGGCTGCATTAGATAACAGGCCGCTTAAATTCGATGAGTTTGAGGCTATGGAGAATCAAACCATTTACATGAGCGCTACCCCTGCCGAATTTGAATTGGCAAAGTGTGAAGGCATTATCGTTGAACAACTTATTCGGCCTACAGGGTTGCTTGACCCCATTATAGAAGTCCGCCCTACGCTCAACCAGATTGATGATCTGCTGGAAGAGATGCGAAAGATAATTGCGAAGGATGAACGGGTTATTATTACAACCCTTACCAAGCGCATGGCAGAGGAACTGAGCAAGTACTTAAGTAAAATAAATATTCGTTGCCGCTACATACACTCCGAAGTAGACACACTGGAAAGAGTAGAGATATTACGTGATTTGAGGTTAGGCTTATTCGATGTACTTATAGGTGTAAACCTATTAAGAGAAGGTATTGACCTGCCTGAAGTATCGTTACTGGCAATACTTGATGCTGACAAAGAAGGCTTCCTTCGTTCGGACCGCTCATTAACCCAGATAGTAGGCCGTGTGGCACGTAATTCAAATGGGCGCGTTATTATGTACGGGGATAAGATTACAGGCTCAATGCAGCGCACCATTGATGAAACAATGCGAAGAAGGAAGAAACAGATCGCCTATAACTTTGAACACAACATTACGCCCATTACCATATTCAAATCCAAAGAAGCTATTATGGAGCAAAGCAGCGTAATTGATGGTGGCAGGGGAAGAGCAACTGTACTCCCTAAGATATACATGGAAAATAAGAGCAGCAATGTAGCTGCCGAACCGACTACCAGTTACTCAGATACTGCTTTAGAAGATAAAGTAAAGCGCTTACGAAAGGAAATAGAAAAGGCAGCTAAAGAATTGGATTTCCTTGAAGCTGCCCGTTTAAAAGACCAGCTTTTGCCATTGCAAAAGGCCCTGGAAGAAAGGAAGAAGAAGTAAAGCTTATTGCCTTAGTTCCACCTCGATTCACCGTGAATCCTTTCCTGGTGAGGAGAAGATGGCGGGGGAGCAACACCCTTACTGCAAGATGTAAATGCCATAGCAATTACAATCATTCCAAACACAAGGAGGCAGATGTTTTTATATGATTTCATAGTTACACTTTTACTTTTTCGGTTTTTTGAGAAGCTTTATGGTCAGCAAGGAATTTTTCAAGTCCAATATCAGTAAGCGGGTGATTAAGTAATGCCAATATAGAGCTTAGCGGGCAGGTGGCAACATCGGCACCAATTTCGGCACATTTAATAATGTGAATGGGGTGACGAATAGATGCAGCCAATATTTGTGTAGTGAAACCATAATTATCAAATATCAATCTTAATTGAGCTATCAGCTCCATCCCGTCAAACGAAATATCATCGAGCCTGCCGAGGAAAGGTGAAATATAAGTTGCACCTGCTTTTGCAGCAAGTATGGCCTGACCCGGAGAAAACACAAGTGTACAGTTGGTCTTAATGCCTTTACCTGTTAGATACTTTATAGCTTTAACACCATCTTTAATCATTGGTATCTTCACGACAATGCGCGGGTGTATCTTAACCAATTCGTTGGCTTCTCTTATCATACCATCAAAATCGGTAGATATAACCTCAGCACTAACATCGCCATCAACAATCTCACAAATCTTTTTGTAATGTGCAAAAACACTCTCTTTGCCTGAGATTCCTTCCTTAGCCATCAAAGACGGGTTGGTAGTTACTCCATCAAGAATACCCAAATCATGAGCTTCTTTTATCTGGTCAATATTTGCGGTGTCTATGAAAAACTTCATTGTATAAATTTTAACTAAGCTACAAAGTTAAGGTTTTTTTAAAACTTAACCAATTGTCATTGATTTTTACTCAGTTAGAGGTAAATATTATATAGAAGTAATAGTATCGGCACATCCAATAGAGGCTATACTCAATGCCCCGACAGGTACTTTATTCAATTCTACGGCACAGGCCTCAATGGTGGCCCCTGTGGTAATGATGTCATCTACCAGTAATACATGCTTGCCTTTTAGCTCTTCTACCTTATCAACCTTAAATATGCCCTCTACATTCTCCCACCTCTCATACCTCGATTTGCGAGTTTGGGTATCTGTATTCTTCACTCTTGATAATGCCCCATGCAAAACCGGAATACCCATACTTTGTGATAAACCTTCAGCAAAACATGCACTCTGGTTGTATCCACGCTTTCTGAGCTTAGCAGGATGCAATGGAATGTATATTATAACCTCAGCAGTATTAAAAAGAGCTGAAGTCTTTAAATCACGGCCGTACCAATTACCAATATCTACTCCCAATTCCTTTTTGTCCTTATACTTCAGTTCATGAACCAAATCCTGTACCATATTACCCTTTTGATAATGACAATATGCTGCAACAGAACTAACATCTACCCTACCCCAAAATACCTTTGCCAATGGGTTATCTATACTATTATGAAAGTTTGTTTTAGGTAGTTTATATATGCACATGGTACATACCAGGTCTTCTTTAGCATTAAGCCCTTCGCCGCAACAAACACAAACTTCCGGGTAAAATAACCCAATAAAGTCTTTAGCTAATTGAAATACCTGCATTGTTACTTAATATGAATAAGCTTAACCTCATAAACAGCTTTAGAAGTAAGCATTCTTACCACATATAAACCCGGAGATACTGCCTGGCCATTATCATTACAACCATTCCATTCTACCCTATCCGCCTTTTGGCACTCAGTCTGTGAAAACGATTTGATAGCTCTGCCTAACATATCATTAATATAAATGCTTTGCACTGCCTCCCCATTAATTGTATAACGAATAACAACTTTATCTGCAAAAGGGTTCGGGTAAACATTAATATTTCCGGCATCAATAATAGTACTAGTACCTGTATTGAGAGTCTTTAAAAAGACAATAAAATCAACATAAGGCGGCTTTACAGAAACATTTATTTTATTGTACATAGCGCTTACAGCACCTGAATCAACAGGCTTGGAAATTATATTGCTATCAATTCGGTAGATATAATAATTATCCTGCTCTGATGGGCTAATACCATTAACAGTTAATGTATAGCCATTTGCCGATGAACAGTTATCAGCAATTACTACTGCTGAAAGAGAATCATTTATTGATTGACCTGCAAGGATGGATGTACCCAGGGTATCTCCGCCTGTGGTTTGCAAACGATTTGGCACGGAGCGAAAATTACTCATATAATAATAGGCAAAACCCATATAGGTATAGTTACCGGTTCCGTCAATTAAACCCAAATCAGTACCATCGGTTCGGTAACGAAGTAATTTAAACACATCTGTATTCTGGTAATAGCTAAGTGCCGCAATAGTGCTGGCTGACATATATGGGTCATTCCTCCACACATAATAGTTATTGCCGGGGTTATAATCGTAGTTACTCCACTCACTCACAATACGTGGTACCTTACCCAAGCCATAGTTACTCAGAATTTGCTTTGCCTGGTTATCGTAATGCACAAAATCGTAAGGATTAAATGTATGGTAATAGTGATATGAAAAGAAATCAAAAGGCAATTTTTCTTTACTCACCGAATCAAGAAATGTGTATAGAAAATCAGTACTTGTAAGTCCTGCAATAGCAGGCCCGCCAATTCTTAACGAAGTATCGGCTGTTTTTAGTGCCTGGCTGGTAAGGCGATACAATTTTATATACTGGTTAACGGTTCCGTTCCAGCCCAAGTCAGGCTCATTATAAATTTCCCAATATTTTATTCCCAAATGAAGCCCAGCATCCCAACCCTCGTTATAATGCTTCATTATATGCAAAGCCACTTGCGCCCATTTATTATAATCGTCGGGTGGGTTATATAAACTTCGTGTATTAGTGCCGCTCTCTCCTACCCTGAAGTAAATCTTACTTCCTGCATCCACAATAGCCTTTATTACCGTATCTGTCAACGTAAAGTTATATGCTGTAGAATCTGTTGCGCTCTTAGAAGTATCGGGGAATATAACATGCATATCGCAGGGCCCTTCAAAATCATGGGTACGCACATATTCCATTCCTAGTTGTTCAAACTGGGGAGTCATATTATTTGCGGAAACCACCGGATCAACTGGCCCGACATTGGTAGAAGTAAATGGCCTGACTGTAGTACCTGTTTTAGAATTAAGGTCAACACTGAATTGATTCTTGGTTGTGTCAGTAAGTTCAGTAAGCGATAAATCATCAAACCAGGCAGTGCCATTGGTAGCTCCGAGTGCAAACATTAACTGCAATGTATCGGAATTCTGCGGCATGTAAAACCGAAAGTTCACTTCCTGCCAACCCTTGGTCGTGCCATCAAAGGTAAAACCACCTTCGCCATATAAGCGCTGTCCGTTAAGGTACAGGATAATATATTGCACTGCACTACCATTCACAACTGAGTCTGTCTTTATAAAACAATCGTAAAGATAATGCCCCCCTTTTTTAAGCTTAAATATCTGGTAAACTACTCCTGTTTGGGCTGCCGTATCATGATTAACATTAATTCGCATGCTGTTACTACCGGTATGTGCAATAGTATTATCTACCTGCATGGTAATATATGAAGGGCCATTAGTATATAGCCCCCAGTTTGTGAGGCCGCTTTCAAACCCCGGATTGGGAATTAAATTTTGTGATACAACGGAAAGTGACACAAACAAAAAGAATAAGAATGCTATCTTTTTCATCACGAATTTCTTAAATTAAAGATAGGCTATTTTAAATTACCTGCCAAAGACCTTAATAGAATTCTGAGTAGTAATCTCAGCAATCTTTTCTATCGGGAGCTTATATATCTCAGCCAATTTTTCTGCAACATAATAAACATACGCACTCTCATTTCTCTTACCTCGGAAAGGAACCGGAGTAAGGTATGGCGAATCGGTTTCTAATACAATATGTTCTAATGGTATTTGAGAAAGCACTTGTGGTAATGTGCTATTTTTATATGTTACAACGCCTCCAATCCCCAGCATAAAGTCGCCAAGCGCCAATATACGCTGAGCATCTTCTAATGTACCGGAGAAACAATGGAAGATGCCCTTCAGGCGGCTATCTTTCATATCCGAAACAATCTCCATCACTTCGTTAAATGAATTACGGCAATGTATTACAATAGGTAGTTCCGCGTCCTTAGCCCACTCTATTTGCTTACGGAAAGCCAATTTTTGCTGCTCGGCGTATGTTACATCGTGGTAAAGATCAATGCCAATTTCGCCCACAGCATAAAACTTATCGTTACTTAACCATTCTTTTATGACAGCAAGTTGCTCCTCATAATTGGCAAGCACCGAACATGGGTGCAGACCCATCATAGGAAAGCATTTATCATGGAAAGTATCGCACATGGCAAGCATAGGCGCAATACTTTCAGCATCTATATTAGGGAGGAAGAAACGGGTAACGCCTTTTTCTATGGCTCTATTCATCATCTCTGCCCTGTCGGTATCAAACTCAGTGGCAAAAAGATGAGTGTGTGTGTCGGTAAGTTGCATTATGCCGAAACGGGCTGTTTAAAGAACGCAACTAATTTATCTACACAGAAATCGACTTCTTCTTTTGTATTGTATTTGCTAAATGAAAACCGGATTACAGGGCGAGAGCTAACATCCTTCCCCAACGCCTCGATTACGTGAGAACCTTTCATACTACCCGATGTGCATGCGCTTCCTGCAGAACAGGCAATACCATTAATATCGAGTTTCATCAAAAGCATTTCTGCGTCTTCGGTTGGTGGGAACATTACATTTAGCACAGTATAGAGCGAACGGCCTTTAGTATCGCCATTAAATTCAATACCAGGGATAGAACTTTCTAATTTCTTGATCATGTAATCCTTTATCCCTTGTATGTGGGTGGCATGCTCTTTCATATCCTTATGAGCCATTTCCATCGCCTTACTTAAAGCAACAATGCCTGCAACATTTTCGGTACCGCCGCGCATATTACGCTCCTGTGCACCGCCATATATAAGCGGATGTATATTTAAACTACCATTAATATAAATAAAGCCAACACCTTTCGGTCCGTGGAATTTATGAGCCGCACCTGCAATGAAATGCACTTTTATTTTTTGTAAGTCAAGTGGATAATGACAAACTGATTGTACTGTATCGCAATGAAAAATAGCATCGTACTTAGCACAAAGTTCTCCCACCTCTTCAATAGGCAACAAATTCCCTATTTCGTTATTGGCATGCATTAATGAAACCAGGGAACGAGGGTTTTCTTTCAACAATCTTTCCAAATCCTGTAAATCAATATGCCCGTCTTTCTTAATCTTAACTATGCTAACTTTTACCTTGCCTGCTTTCTCTAATTCTTCAATACTATGTAAAACGGCATGGTGTTCGAGCGGGCTGCTTATAATATGTTTAATTCCGTAACTATCTACTGTTGAGCGTATTGCCATATTATCGGCTTCAGTTCCTCCACCGGTGAAAAATATTTCTGAAGGAGAAGCGTTAAGGTATGTAGCGACGGTTTTTCTTGCCTTTTCAATTAAAGCCTTAGCCTCACGACCATACGAATGAATAGAAGAAGGATTGCCAAACTTACTGCCCAGCACATTCACCATTTCTTTCAATACTTCCGGATCAATTGCTGTAGTGGCTGCGTTGTCGAAATATACGTTCATAGTGTTTGTTAATTTTCCTGCTATATCTTTGTACCTATTATAAACAAGATGCGCAAAGTTAGTCATTTTACTTTTATTTTTTTAGCCCTATTTTACATAAGCAAACCGCTTGCTGCCCAGAAGAATAAAAATACCCCTACCGACCCAAATGCGCTTAGGTATGAAGACCATATATATAAAGACTATATAAGGACAGTTGAACTGCGCCAGGTTGGATGGAAGTTCTCACTACCTGTGATTGAACTGAACTCGGGCAGGCAATTACAATTAGATTTCGATGATCTTGACGGAGATATTAAATCATATTACTATACCATTGTGCATTGCGATGCCGATTGGCAGCCTTCTGATATTAATACATTCGACTTTCTAAAGGGCGTTCAACAGGATTTTGTAAACAATTATTCTTCGTCGTTTAATACTATGCAGAAGTATACACACTACACGGTTACTTTGCCTAATAATGATATGCAAATGATTATATCCGGGAATTATTTGCTGAAAATATATCTTAATAACAATCCTGATAGCGTAGTAATTACACGCCGCTTTATGGTGTATGAAAACAAGGTCGCCATACACCCGCGCACGAAACAAGGTATCGGCTCAGAATTATTTACCAAACAGGGGATTGTTTTTAACATAAACACTGCACGATACCCTATAAGCGACCCCTTTCATGCATTACAGGTATTTATTCAACAAAACGGCAGGTGGGACAATGTTATTAGTAATGTGCAGCCGCAATTTGTAATGGATACCGCATTACAATATAATGCCGACTTTGGAAACACTTTCGACGGGGGTAATGAATTCAGAAATGTTGATATGACGAGCTTACGCCTTATAAGCGAACATATTGCCCGATTTGTACCCAATTACGATTATGCCGAAGTTGACTTAAGGCCTGATAAACCGAGAAAAAAAGACCCGTATATAACCTGGCCTGATATTGACGGGCAATATTTGATACAAACTAAAGATGCTGATAGCAGTACCATAAATTCTGAGTATGCCTTAGTACATTTTCACCTGGAAATGGATACAGCATTTACTACCGGTAACGTATATGTTTTTGGCCAGTTATCTGATTGGCAATGTAGAAAAAACTTTAAAATGGATTATGTTGATAGCCTTAAAGAATACCAGGACGATATTTATTTAAAACAGGGCTATTACGATTACCAATATGTTTTTCGTGCAAACAATTCTAAAGTAATAGATGCAACAGTTTTAGAGGGAAACCACACTGAAACAGAAAACACCTATACTATTTATGTTTATTACAGGCCTAATGGTATTTATTATGACAAGCTTATAGGGGTCCGTTCATTTCACGCACCAACTAATTGAACTATTTATCACTTACTGATAAAGCAGTCATAGGACAAATACCCCATATAGTACGCCTTTCAGGATGTGAGCCGTTAGAGTTCGTCATTATTGAACCGGTACTATGAAGGAAGTCATATATCAGCCAGCCCGATGCAATTAATTTTTTACCGGCCATTTTTTCATTTAATGTATCTGCCGACCATCCCTTACTGAGAGTTCTTGAATAAGGCATAGCTACTACTACAATACAATCGGCTGTACGCGTATTCTTATCAGGTGGTGTTGGTGAAAGGTAAATATTGGTGCTATACTTTGAGTTATCCTCGGTATAACAATTGCATGACTCCATATTATTGCTAACCGCCCTGAAAAAGTAACCTGTTATGGTTGCAGCTTTATCCTCACTCCAAAGCGAGTCATCTTTACTGTCATACATTTTTTCAATAGTAACAGCCTTATCATAATCCCCGGCTTGTGGTATAGATTGCCTGTTCTTATGCTTATTCACATTCTTTTCTCTTGCCTTCAATACGGCATCCTTGCCCTTTTTCGGGTTAGGTTTTCCTTCAGCAGGGCATTCTTTTTCCTTACCTGGCATAAACGAATAAACTCCTGCAGCAAGCACAAGCAATCCTAAAACAATAAATAGTTTCTTCATAATCTTTCTTTATAAGGTTTCACGCCTATTTACTAACGTACATTACCTCTTTAACCACTTTTACCAACTTAGGAACATTTGGCATAGCAGCTTCAATAAGCGTTGGTGCGTATGGTAAAGGCACATCGGCACAGGTTAATCTGCGCACAGGAGCATCTAAATAATCAAATGCATCCTTTTGTACTTTAAAAGCTACTTCAGTAGCTATAGAACCAAGCGGCCATGCTTCTTCTAATATAACAAGACGGTTGGTCTTTTTTACTGAATTAATAACAGTAGCATAATCAATAGGACGTATAGTACGAAGGTCAATTACTTCAGCAGAAATATTTTCTTTTTGTAATTCTTCGGCAGCAGCTAAAGCCACCTTCATTATTTTACCAAAGGAAACAATGGTAACATCAGAACCCTGTCTTTTAATATCAGCCACACCAATAGGTATAAGGTATTCGCCTTCGGGTATTTCGCCTTTATCGCCATACATCTGTTCCGATTCCATAAATACAACTGGGTCATCATCACGTATGGCCGATTTCAGTAAGCCTTTTGCATCGGCAGCATTTGATGGTACAATTACTTTTAAGCCTGCACAGTTAGCATACCAGTTATCGAACGAGTTAGAGTGCTGTGCAGCTAACATACCGGCAGAGCCGGTAGGCCCGCGGAACACTATAGGCATAGGCAATTGTCCGCCTGACATTTCCAGCATTTTTGCAGCAGAGTTAATAACCTGGTCAATAGCAACCAGTGAGAAGTTGAAGGTCATAAACTCTATAATCGGGCGTAAGCCATTCATAGCGGCACCTACTCCTATACCCGTAAAACCAAGCTCTGCAATAGGTGTATCAATTACGCGGCGTGCGCCAAACTCATCAAGCATACCCTGGCTCACTTTATATGCACCATTATACTGTGCTACTTCTTCGCCCATCAAAAAAACGCGCTCATCGCGGCGCATTTCTTCTACTAAAGCTTCACGTAATGCTTCCCTGAAAAATACGGTCTTCATATCCTCTCTTTTTATAGGTATGCAAAGGTAAGAAAATGGGGGAATACAAATAGAACACGGATTATACTGATTTTAGCGGATACACACTGATTTTATCTGTGATAATCTGTAACATCCGTGTTATCAGTGTTCTATTAGTCGTATAGCTCAAATTTAATTGCCTTTTTATCATAACCCATAGCCTGTAACTTGTCTCGGGCTTCTTTTATCATAACCTTCCAGCCACACAAGTAAAACATAGCAGGTCGCTTGTCGGCATATAGCCTTTCGTAAACCGCATGTACATATCCTTTTTCACCAACATAAGCAGGATTATCCTCACGGGACAAAACAGTAGTATAGCGGAATCCCGGGATTGCTTCAGCCAGTTCTTCCATTTCTTCTCTATATAATAAATCCTTTTCGTAACGGCTTCCGAATATCAAATCAATATTCTTGTGGGGAACATTCCTGTTTTTCAAATCATGCAAAAAAGCACGGAAAGGTGCAATGCCCGTACCGGTGCATATCATGCAAATATCTATATCAATACTTGTATATGCAGGCTGCATAAACTTACCAGCGGGTTGTGATAAAGGTAATTGTGAGCCTACTTTTATTTGATTAAAAAGATAAGGAGTGCCTAAGCCTTCAGCATTCAATGAAATCAATAACTCTAAGCTATTTGTACCATTAGGTGCCGAAGCAATAGAGTATGAACGTGTCTTAATCTTTGAATCAATTGGCAAATCGAGCATTACAAACTGCCCTGCCCCAAACTTAAAATCCTGAACCTCAGGCATCTTGAAAAAGAAGCGCTTGGTATTATGTGATTCATCAATTATCTTGGTTACTTCAGCGGTATAAAAATGATATGGCATATTATATTTTCTTCAGTGTTTTTTCAGTTATATCGATCATTTCATCAGTAAAATCTAAGTGCGTAACCATTCGAACCAGTTGAGTACCCATTAGAGATACAAGAATATTTTCCTTCTTCATTTCGGCAATAAATTTATCAGAAGGCATTTTATCGTTCAGAGTAAATATTACAATATTAGTATCTACAGGCAACACGTTATCTATGTATGTTTTACCTGAAAGAAGACTACCAAGGTATTTGGCTTTTTTATGATCATCCTTTAAGCGCTTCACATTATTATCTAATGCATAAATACCGGCAGCAGCAAGGTACCCGGCCTGCCTCATTCCTCCGCCTAAAAGTTTTCGTATTCTACGGGCATTAGCAATAAACCCTTTTGTACCTAATAACAAAGAACCTACCGGTGCACCTAATCCTTTAGAAAGGCATATTGATACAGAATCGCATATTTTACCATATTCCTTTGGGTCTTCACCCGTTTCAGCAAGAGCATTAAAAATGCGGGCACCATCCATATGCAGGTTAATCTTATTCTTCTGACATACAGCTGCAATCTCTTTTACATTTTCAAGCTTATAAAAACTGCCTCCGCCTTTGTTACTGGTATTCTCAACAACCACTAACGTAGTACGTGGTAACCAATCGGCATCAGGGTGCAAAGCATCACTGAGTTGTTTGGCTGTAAAACGACCTCTGTCGCCTTGTATAAGCCTTGGTTGCACTCCCGAAGTGAATGCCACACCTCCGCCCTCGTAATTATAAACGTGAGCTGTAACATCACATAACAATTCATCGCCAGGTTGGGTATGCATTTTAATGGCAATCTGGTTTGTCATGGTACCTGAAGGGCAGAACAACCCTGCCTGTTTACCAAATATACTGGCTGCTTTTGCTTCCAGTTCTATTATAGTAGGGTCTTCGTTAAACACATCATCGCCGACCTTTGCATTAAACATGTGTTTAAGCATATCGGGCGTAGGACGTGTAACAGTATCGCTCCTTAGGTCAATTGTCATAAGGTTTTGTTTTTTGAAGTGGTAAAGTTAGGGATTTAGGCTTTCGGGGGAACAGATGTTTATTAATGTTTCCTCTATAAGTTTTTTGATACTTTTGATTATCAATCCTAACTAACCACTATGAATTATATGATAGTACTATATTCAATTGTTGCAGCATTTATAGCATGGATTTGGGTCGATTATTACAGGTTAGTAGATATATACAACAAGAAGGAACTGAAATATGTAATATTAACATTTTTGCTTGGCTGCGGTTCTGTTTACCTTGTTATAGCTATAGATAAATATTTACTCAGCGATTTATCATTTAAACTGAACGGAAATGGATTGAATGATTTACTATACTGTGTATTTCACGTAGGATTGGTTGAAGAACTTGCTAAGACAGTACCGCTAATTATAATGCTTCTGTTATTCCGAAAGCATTTTAATAACCCTATCGATTATGTTGCCTTTATTTCTATATCAGCGCTTGGGTTTTCCGCAGTTGAAAATGTAGGATATTTCAATGACTCTCCTGCTGCTATCAATATGCGCGCAATTTTATGCTCCTTAGGGCATATGTGCTATAGCGCCCTTATAGGATATGGTATTGTTTTAATGAAGTTTAAAAACAAAAAATTTCAACCCTTTTTAGTTATTGGGTTTGTTTTATTGGCAGCGCTTGCACATGGTATTTATGATTTTCTTATTATAAATAATTCTATACCCTTTGCATGGCTTTTCACGGTACTTTATTTCTTTTTACTTATATCAGTATTTGCAACAATACTAAGTAATTCACTCAATAATTCTTCAAATTTTAGCTACAAAAAGGTTGTTAATTCTGATAAAATAGCAACAAGAATAATGATATACTATGCAATAGTATTTATTTTGCAATTTTTTGTAATGGGCTACCAAACTGACTTCAATAAAGCATTGCTGCATTTTCAAGCCTCAGTATATGTGGGAGGGTTTATTATTATTATTTCTGTTCTTCGCCTAAGTCAGCTTAAACTTATACAAAACAGGTGGCAACCACTTAAACTTGAATTACCATTTGTGCTTAACGCACCCGGGCAAAAAATAAAAATCAAAGGAGAATCGTATACGGAGAACCGAATGGGTACTTACTATGAAGAGTATTTCACTTTATGCCCTCTTTCAAAAACTCTGCACATTGAAAAACCTCGTTTAGCGTATATCGAGAAAAAGATATTCCTGAAATATGACGAAACTCTATTTTTAGCTAAGGTTTTTTATGATGATGTTAAAGAAAAGTTTGAATACATGATTCTGAAGCCAAAAATCAAAGACAAAACCCTTGCGTTCGATAAGTACCCTATTATCGGGCTTTTAAAAGTAAGTGATACAGCAGCTATTGAAGACACTACAAAATCTTCAACAAGTTTCAAGTTTTTAGAATGGGCTTATGCAAAGCCTCTAAAAATAGTCGAAGAAAGTCAAGCTAAATAAATACACAAACTATACCTGCCACAATCAATACTCCGAAGCTTAGGATTAACTCTTTTCGAAGCGATTTATCAGAAAGACCAAGGGCATAAATCAATTTAAGTGCGTTGTTACTGGTTATGGCATTAAGTACTGCAGCGGTAATAATATCGGCACCTATGCTTAGTTTACCCTGAAAGAGATTAATAATAAAAGGATCAATATCAGTAACACCAACTACAAAAGCCAATGTCCTAACGCCATTACCTCCATATGTTTTAATTACAAATTGGGTAATAATTGCGAACACAATAAATAGTGCTCCAAACAACATAGCGGTCTTAAATTCAAGCGGGTTTTGATGTGCAGCAGGGGCTATTTTTTCTGCTCCTTTAGCAACTGCAGCCTTTTTAATTTTAATGAAATATACCGCTATCAATGCACTTACAATAATGAGAGCAATAAATTTTGGCAATAAAAGCATGGCTATTTGCTGGTTAAAAAACAAAGCCAATAAAAATATGCGCAGGTACATCATGGTTAAGGCCAGGAACATGGCGCCTACAATACGGTTACCATCAATATCTTCTTTGCTTTTACGTGCAAGTATTACGGTGGTAGCTGTACTGCTGTATAAGCCACCCAACACACCGGTCAGCAATATGCCAGTATCAGGGAAAACAAACTTGCGCAATAGGTAACTGAAATAAGAAATACTTGAAACCACAACAATAGCCAACCAGAATTTATAAGGCGAAATGGCAATTGTTTCTGAAATTGGCGCATCGGGCAAAAGTGGTAAGATAACTCCTGCCAGTACAAGGAACTTGGCTAGAGATATAAACTCATCATTATCGAACTTGGTAGTAAATCGCCTCAGGCTGTCTTTTATTTCAGTTATAACCAAAACACCTACAACCAGCAATAGCACTACTGCCTTGTTTTGGGTATATACCAATGGAGCAAGGCTATATGTAATAAGTGCAGTAATCAGCGAAGTCATTCCGAACCTTTGCTGGATCTTTATTTTCTGGAAGTAATAAATAGCCAATAACCCACCAATAATTACAAAGCCAACTGCAAAAGGTAAAAGAGCTTGCGGGCTTATCACATAAAGTATGAACCCGGTTATGCCAATTAACGTAAAGGTACGGTCGGTACCAAAGAGCGTTTCAGTAGCCTCATCTTTATTATGCCTGCGTTGTTCAAGCCCTATTAGCAAAGAAAATACAGTGACTAACAGAAACTTAAAAAGGTCAGGTGGGATTTGATTTATAATGTCTTCCATAGCTTAAAATCTGCTATAAATATACTGATTTATTATCAGGAAGGGTATTTCATTTTTAATGACTTCAACGTCTTAACCATTTCTTTAGCAATTGTATAACTACGGTACCATTTATGGTCGGACGGAACAATTATCCATGGTATTGCCGGGCTGCATTTATCAAATATCCTTTCATATACTTCCATATATGCATCCCAGTTGTTGGCCTCTGCTTTATCAGCAGGGTCATACTTCCATTTTTTAGCAGGCTTTGTCAGTCTCTCATCAATTCTTTTCTTCTGTTCTTCTTTAGATATATGCAAGAAAAACTTTAATATAACCGTTCCGGAATCGACCAGGTTTTGCTCAAAACTATTTATTACATCATATCTTTTTTCAATAAGCGCTTTATCAATATCATTATGTACTGTTGGCACTAAAATATCTTCGTAATGCGAGCGGTTAAATATTTGTATCATGCCTTTTGCGGGAGCATGTTGATGCACTCTCCATAAAAAATCGTGCTTGCTTTCCTCTTCAGTAGGCGCTTTAAAGGCTTTTACATCAACCCCCATAGGATTCATACACGAAAATACATGCCTAACCGTTCCATCTTTACCCGATGCATCCATACCTTGAAGTATAACCAGTAAACTATGCTTTTGCTCCGCATAAAGTACGTTCTGTAAGTCGAACAACTCGTCTCTCAGTTTAATTGTCTCCTCTTCAGTTTTTTTTCTATCTACCTCTTTTTCCCACTCGGTAGATAACTTGCTTAAATTTATCATAATGGATATTTAATTCTTACAAAGGTAACAATAGCTGTGGGGCAAAACAAAATCTAAAACTCTATATTTGCGCATTATTAAACATAGCCTATGAAATTAAGATACTATATAGCGGGAATTCTATCTGTTTTATTTATACCGGCTATGGCCCAGGATGCTGCAGATACTATAGATAATAGCTTTGACCACACTATACAGGATTTATTTATCGGCGGAGGTTTTGTTTTAGGTAACTCAGCCACTAATGCCACAGTTCTTTATGGTAATTCGAGAGAGTTTATAATTGGAGCCGGTATTGGATATAAATTCGCTAAATGGAATGGTATAGGTATTGACATATATTATAAATCGACAGATTTCTTTTTAAAACAAGACACCAATAAGGTATTACCCAATAATACCCTCCATAACTCAGAAAAAGTGAGTTTTGATAATTTTGGAGGGCTGGTTTTTGATCGCTTTTATATAGGTTCTTTCTTCTTAGATGGTGGCTTTTACTTCGATTGGACGTTTTACACTAAACATATTACATGGGATAATACGACAGCCGCAAATGCTACAGGCGCATCTGTAAAAACAACCGACAGGCTACTGAACTTTGCAAATCCCACTAATTATGGTCTTACATTCAGGTTTGGCAAAATAACAGGAGTATCCCTATACTTCAACTATCGCCTTTCAAACCTTTTCAAAGCAGGAACAATGCCCGCCCAGGCTCAATCAGGTTCAGTTATGGCATCAGTTAATGGCACTACCTACCCCGAATTACCTACCTATGTATGTGGGTTGGTTTTTGCCACACATTAATCTTTAATTTCTTTGCAGGCATTCAATGATATTTGTACATTCGTACAATATAATTTGTCTTGCATATACCTAAAGCCCAATAACTTCTTTTAACCATCATTTTCATGAAACGTTTATCACTTGCATTCCTTTATACAATTTGTGTTGCCTTTTTATTTTCTGCCTGCAACCGCAATGGAAAACTTACAGTAAAGGAAGTTAACTTCCCTAACGGTGAAGTTCAGACACAGCAATCGTTGGTATTTACATTTTCTGCCAATCTTGTTGGTGATTCTCTTTTATATAAATCAGATAGTGTTCATTACCTCGATATAAAGCCTGCCATACAAGGTGTATATGAATGGTCGGGCCCAAACCAGCTTACCTTCTCTCCATTTCAATCTTTCCAGCCAAGCACAGAGTATAAAGTAACCTTGACTAAAAAACTTTTGATACACCTGCATAAGGATATGGCAATTGATGATAAGCCAATCACATTCCATACCCCCTATTTAAAGCTCGACAATGTTGAAACTTTCTGGACACTGAAAAACGGAAATGCTTCGGCAGGTGTGTACGTAGGTGTTAACCTCGATTTCAATTATGCCGTATCACCATCCTCTATACTATCGAAGATTACACTTACCGAGGGCAAAACAATTGTACAGCCCGAACTTGTATCGGCTGATGATGGCAAACAAGTAAAACTTCTGTTTAAACCTGCTGACGGAGAAACATTTCCTTGTCAGTTAAGTATTAACATTAAAAAGGGTGTTCATTGCATAGGTAGCAATAAAGAAACTGAAAAAGATATCGACTATACTGCACAAATACCTCCTAAAGATCAGTTCCAGGTTGAGAATGCATTGCCAATTTTTGAAAACGGACAATCTTATGTAAATGTAACAACCACTCAGCCTGTTGTTTCAGAAAACCTCGACCAGTGCATCAGTTTCAGGCCTGCAGTTAAGTTTAAAGTTACTACAACAGGCAATGGGTTTAATATCACCGGCGACTTTTCTAACAAACAAGATTATACCTTGACCATTTCAGGCAAGCTTAAAAACATTTTTGGCATTGAACTGAAAGACGATTACAATACATCTATCCATTTTGGAACACCTCCACCTTATATAGGCTTCTCTGATAAGAACAGCATTTACCTTTCATCGCAGGGCAATCGTAATCTCGCAGTACAATTGATAAGTGTACCAACAGTTAAGTTGACCGTTTATAAAGTTTATGAGAATAACATTTTGCATTACCTGCGCCGTGGCCAGCAATATCAGGGCTATGGAGATTATTACGGAGAAGGCGGAGGTGATGGCGATGATGATGAGGGTGGCTACCATTCATCATACGATTATGCTGCCGATACAACCTTTGGCGATGTAATTACCAAAAGAGAATTGAATACCGCCGGCCTGCCAATGACAGGAATGACGTCGTTATTGAACATTACACCTGCCGACATTCAATACGATAATACACGCAAAGGCATTTACCTTATTAAAGTTCAGGATAAGAAAAAGCCTTGGGTGGAAGACAGCAAATTATTGGTAGTGTCTGACATTGGCATGATCGTTAAAAAAGGCGAGAAGAACATTTATGTGTTCTGTCATTCACTGGTTAACGGCACTAAAATGGCAGGAACCAAAATAACTTTTGTGAGCGATAACAACCAGGAAATATATACTGCCACTACCGATGGAGATGGTATGGCAACTTTTGAATACGACAGGTCGAAATACCCGGGTAAAGATGTGGCTGCAATTATTGCCACCAACGGAAACGATTTTTCGTTTATGAATTTGCAGGATAACACCATTAATATGTCTCCGTTTGATGTAGGCGGAAAAACAACCAATAATGTTCCTTACGATGCATTTATTTATAGCTGTCGCGACCTCTACCGCCCCGGCGATACTATTAACATCAATTCAATTGTACGCACGTTTGATTGGCACACGTTGAAAGATGTACCTGTGAAGTTTAAAATAACCATGCCAAACGGCAAGCAGTTACAGGAAATTAAGGGCAAGCTGGATGAAGAGGGCTCTTGCGCTATTTCATTCTCGACACCGACAGCTGCTATGACAGGCGCTTATAATATTAGTATGTATTCGGGTAACGATGTAATGCTGAAATCGTACCAGTTTATGGTGGAGGAGTTTATGCCGCAACGTATAAGAGTAAATGTGCAGACCGATGCACAACAATATGATATTGGCAATACAGTTAAAATATTTGTACAGGCAAACGAATTATTCGGGCCGCCTGCTGCCAATAAAAACTACCAGTCAACATTAGATCTGGAGTTTACTCCTTTTTATTCCAACATATTTAAAGATTACACCTTCTACATTACTCGTCCGAACAATATTACATTCCAGCAGCAAACATCTGACGGAAAAACAGATGAGAAAGGTACTGCTACAATCAGCTACGACTTGCCTGATCAGCCAAACGTGGGCTTACTTACAGGTAAAAGTATAGTTACTGTATTCGATGAAACAGGAAGGCCCGTGAACCGTGAACAGCAGTTTAAAGTCTATACCCAGAAAATATTTTACGGTATACAAAACTTCGATACATGGGTAGGTACTGATAAACCATTGAGCATTGGATTTGCCGCTGCAGATAAAAATGGTAATCCTTATTCTGCTTCAACTTCGGCTTATGTGCAGGTTATAAGGCACACATGGGAAACTGTTCTTACCAATAGCTACAATTCATACCGTTACGAATCGCAGGAAGTGAACCATACCGTGTTTTATAAAGACGTAAACTTTGTTAACGGCAGAGCTTCCATTGATTACAACCCAACCGAATCAGGTGAGTACGAAGTAAGGATATTGCCTTATTCAGGAAGCAATACTTATGTAACACACTACTTCTATGCCTATGGCTTTGCTACCACGCAAAACAATTCGTTCCAGGTGCAGAAGGAAGGAAATGTGCAGATAGTTGCCAAGCAGGAATCTTACAAGCCGGGCGATAATGCCGATCTGATCTTCAAATGTCCTTTTGAAGGAGAATTGGTGGTAACTGTTGAACAGAACGAAATGCTTGAAAAGTATTTTGTGCATACCGAAAATAAATCTGCCAGCCTGAGTATACCTATTAAGAAAGATTACCTGCCGGGAATTTATGTATCGGCGTCGCTGATACGCCCATTGAGCGACAACTCATTACCGCTTACCATTGCACGGGGCTTTTTACCAATAAAGGTTGAAGACAAGGCAAACAAACTGAATGTGCAGATAGTATCGGTTGATAATTGCCATTCGAAAACAACGCAAACCATTACGGTAAAAACCCAACCGAATGCAGAGGTAACAATTGCGGCAGTAGATGAAGGCACCTTGCAGATAACCGATTTTAAAACACCTGACCCTTATAGTTATTTCTATAGCAAGCGTGCGCTTGAAGTGGGCACCTATGATATCTACCCTCGCGTATTGCCGGAGCTTTCATCATCGAGCATGGCGGGTGACGAAGGCCTTGAAGGCAGGCTTAACCCTGTTGGCGGAAAGCGTGTCCGCATTTTATCGTATTGGAGCGGAATACTGAAAGCCAATAGCTCCGGCCAATGTTCTTACACCATAAACATCCCCGAGTACTCGGGGTCGTTGCGTGTAATGGCGGTGGCTTATAAGGGCAGTTCATTCGGAAGCTCTGACAAAAATATTATTGTTGCTGACCCTGTGGTTATATCTTCTTCTCTGCCAAGGTTCCTGAGCCCTAACGACCAGAACACACTTAATGTGAGTCTGAATAATACTATGGCAAAGAAAATGACCGCTACTGCAACAGTAAGTGTTTCGGGGCCATTGCAAATTGCAGGACCAGCAAGCCAGGAAGTTGAAATACCTGCCCACTCCGAAAAAGATATATCCTTCCAGTTAAATGCGACAGCAGCAATCAACGTGGGTAAGGTCGATATTTCGGTAAAGGCAAATCACGAAACTTATACAGAACACGAAGAGTTACCTGTGCGCCCGCCTATGCCATTGGAAAAATTAACTGAAGCGGGTGAAATAACAGGAGGCTCTGTAAAAGATATAAATCTGACCACTGCCTATACAGCCAACGATGCTACTAAAGGATACTTAATTGTCAGTAAATCGCCCTTGGCGCAATTCAATAAAAACCTGGGCGACCTGCTCAACTATCCTTACGGATGTATGGAGCAGACTGTATCTACGGCTTTCCCTGTGCTCTACTATTCAGCATTGGTAAAGGCATTGGGCCAAAAAGACAATAACCAGAAGTACAATCCTAACTTTATTATTACCGAGGCCATAAAGAAAATTTATGCTTCGCAGGAATATAACGGAGGCCTTGCTTACTGGCCGGGTATGGGCGATATGTACGAAAGCTGGTGGTGCTCTGCATACGGGCTACACTTTTTACTCGAAGCAAAAAAATCGGGGTATGATGTAGATAATACAGTAATAACTAACCTAGTTCAGTATTTGCAGAATGAAGTGAATACTAAGAAAACAGAGACCTATTACTATTATGATAATTCGGGTGTATTGCACGAAAAACTTGTAGCGCCTGAAGAAATATTCTACTCGTTATATGTATTGGCAATGTCGGGCCACCCGAACATACCAACCATGAACTACTTTAAATCGAGCCCGGGATTATTAACGCTCGATAGTAAGTATATGCTGGCTGCGGCTTATGCATTAAGTGGAGATATGCGCGCATTTTCGGCCATGCTTCCAAACGGGTTCGATGGAGAAAGAGCCACACGCGACCTTACCGGCAGCTTCTATTCTTACCTGCGGGATGAATCAATTTCACTGGCAACATTGGTAGATGCACAGCCTGATAATGCACAGATACCAATACTGGCAAGGCATATATCGGAGGAGTTAAGGAAAAACACATGGTACTCTACCCAGGAAAATGCTTTTGCATTGATTGCTTTGGGCAAGCTTTCGCAAAATGCAGTTAAGTCGAGTGCAACGGCATCCATATGGATAGACGGAGCAAAAGTGGGAGAAGTATCTGCCGATAATTTAACAACCGTAATACACCAGGATATAACCAATAAGAAAGTGGAAATAAAATCGAGCGGTAGCGGATATGTATATTACTACTACGAAACACAGGGCATACCTACAGGCGGTAAGTTTAAAGAAGATGACAGTTATATGAGGGTGCGCAAGAGTTTCTATGACAATAGCGGGAACCCTATTACCGATTTGAACTTTAAACAAAACCAATTGGTGGTGGTAAAAGTGCATGTAGAATCGACCGATAACCGCTATGTGCAGAACGTGGCTATTACCGATATTATACCGGCTTGTTTTGAAATTGAGAACCCGCGGATAAACCCTGACCGTGAACTGCAATGGATAAAGAACAAAGCAACACCGGATTATATGGACATACGCGACGACCGTATTACATTATTTGTAAACGTTACACCTTCAGGGCAAGATTTTTATTACCTGGTGCGTGTAGTATCAACAGGCAAATATATAATGGGACCTGTGGGTGCCGATGCTATGTACGATGATTCTTATCACTCCTATAGCGGAAGCGGTACGGTGAATGTGAAGCAATAACAGAACGCGGATGAATACGGATTTTTATAAATCCTGCAATAAAATTAAAACACTATGACAATAGCGCTGTGGATTGTACAGGGCTTGCTGGGTTTGATATTTGTAATTACGGGCAGCTTTAAATTTTTTCAAACTAAAGAGAAGATAATTGCTAGCGGTGGCACCTGGGCAGAAGATTTTAAACCCGGGATGATTAAAATAATAGCCGGGATAGAACTCATTAGCGGACTTTCGGTGATAGTACCCCGGTTATTAGGGCATGGGCACTACCTTACTTTTATTGGTGCGGCCTCTATTGCCATAATAATGACAGGCGCTATATACACGCATATTAAGCGCAAGGAATTTATGCATGCCATTATAAATTTTGTGTTTTTGCTTATGGCCCTGTTTGCGGCTTATGCCAGCAGACCATTCTGATGGCATAGTGAATGTGGGTTAATTTTAGTACCAAGTTTAAAACCTGGTTTATTTACACTCACATTTAAGCTGCGCTAAACATAGTAGCACGCAGGGAAATGTGATCAATATGCATTAATTCTTTTTGGGTTTCTTTTTGCTGGCCCTTGCCCTGGAGTTAAACTCAAGGCACAAGTTGATCCAATATTCAAATGCATCCTTAGTTTTCATTCCTTCACCATTCACAAATACATATCCTTTCATGGGTTTACCAGTAAAGTCCATTTGCCGGCATCCTTTTTTCTTCAATACACTTTCATCCATACTTGGGTCAATCCGGCACATCATTTCGTCGCCTACAACCCCGATGCACATTTTACCATCAACCATAAAGCAAACGCCTCCAAACATATTTTTCTCTTCAACCTTCTTAACGGCGACTAAAGATTCACGTATTCTATCTGTCAACTTTTCGTTGTAAGCCATACGTGAATTTAGTTTTTTTCGGCGAATTGCTTCAGCCCTGCAAAAAATTTCTTTATCCCTGTATCCGATTGCTTACGTATCATTAAGCTATCCAAAACCTTTCCCAACAATCCAAACTTCACGGTATATTCCATTACCTGCCTTACTTTTATTTCATTACCTGTCTTTTCAAATGAATAACTATGCTTCAATCCTTTTATGGGGAAAGAGCAATCCGTTAACTGGTAGGTCAATGCTTTATTAATTTCAAAAACGGTCACTTTTTCTTCAAACCAGTTCTTTCCGTCGAACATTGTAACCCTTCTTTTTGCGCCCAAGCCTGTTCTATCATTCGATATAAGGGTTGATTTCTTTACAGTAGGGTCATACTGATCTAATAATGCAAGGTCAGTTAAAATACTCCATATCTTTTCAATTGGAGCATTAATCGATATTTCATTTACAATGTTTCCCATTTTAATTTATTTTTCTGTTAAGGTTTTACAAAGCACTTTTAATTTGCAAGTACAAATATAAACACATTCACTTTCAATTTGCAAGTTGTTTTTTAATAAATTTGTATTATGAAAAAGAAAACAATTAAGTTTCGGTCGGACTGCCCCATTAGCACTGCCCTTGATATTTTTGGCGATAAATGGTCGTTGCTTATACTCAGGGATATGCTATTCAAGGGTAAAAATACCTACGGCGATTTTTTAGAAGGAGGGGAAGATATTGCAACAAATATCCTGGCCGACAGGTTAGCGCAACTGGAATACGCTAAGATAATAACGAAACATAAGCACCCCGATAGCAAGGCTAAGCTGCTTTATAAGCTCACTACAAAAGGCATTGAATTGGTTCCTGCACTTGTTGAAATAATTGTATGGAGTGAAAAGCACTATACAGTTCATAGGGAAGCGGTAGATTTTGCCATGATGGTAAAAAAAGATAAGGCGGGGGTTATTAAATCTGTAATAGATTCGCTTCAGAAAAAAATATAATATGGTAAAGGAAGAATTAACAAAAGAGGCATTTAAAATAACTGCACACATGGTCTCAAGCCTTGATGGCATTATTGCTAAAAAAGACAATAGTGCTTCCTGGTTTGATACACCCGATAAATATGAGAAAGGAATTGCGGCACAAGACCCTGTTGAATTCCTTAAAACAATTGATTGTTACGTTATGGGAGCACGTACCTATGAACATGCTATAGAACTGTCAAAGTCTTATGGTTGGGCTTATGGAGACAAACCAACAATTGTAGTAAGTCATAAAAACATTAAGCCGGAAAGAAAAAATATTGAAGTTTATTCCGGTGACCTGCACAAGCTTGTTGATGAAAAATTAAAACCGAATTATAAAAATGTGTGGCTTGTTGGAGGGGCGGAACTTATCCAGGAATTCATTCGTTTAAAATTAGCAGATGAAATAAGATTAATGGTTATTCCAATTATACTTGGTGATGGCACATATTTCCTTAATGGTATTGGGCAAGAGAAACTATTACACTTATTAGATGTTGTAGCCTATAAAAATGGAATGGTAGAGCTCCGGTACGAGATAAAAAAATAACTTTAATTACCAAGTTTAAAACTTGGTTTATTTATACTCACATTTACACTGCGCTAAACTTGCGAAAGCGAGGGGGAATGTGAAGTAGAATACGTACCACGGATACACGGAAAGCATAAAGAAACACGAAGGTAAGTAAGGCTTATTGCTTACTTATTCATGAATGAAGCTGCCATTATGATAGTGGCTAACGAGTAAAGTATCGCCTGAAGTATGTTTCCTGCATTCATTTTCTTTCGTTCTTCCCTCAAATGAACCAAATCAGTATTTTCTAAATTAGCTATTGCTTTATAAATTGGAAGCTTAATAAGTTTCGAAATAATTCCTGCTATTAGCCATAGCGTAATACCAAAAAGGATTAGATAATGACCAAATCCATAGAAGTAAAAATAAGGTATAGCTCCCAGGAATGGAATATTTAGGATTATCAACATAAATGGAGATTTACTTGAATACCGGACCATTGAATCAATAAAAAACTTAAATGACTGTTCGGGCATATCATCAGTAATCTTCCTGAGAACTCCTGCAATAAATATTAAAAGTGCTGCATTGATGGCTATTGAAGCAAAAAGCAGAATCTCGGCAAAAACTCGAGTCATTTTTTTCAGTTTATTTGTTTACTCGAGTACAAATATAATATAAATGTTACGATAAATACAATTTATTACTAAATTCGTAATATAAATATATTTTAGTAATATTATAATTATGCGAAAAAAAGAACCTAAACGGGATGTGATTTTAAAATCCGCAAAAGAACTATACTGGAAGTATGGATTCAAAAGAGTTTCAGTTGAAGAAATTTGTAAAAAAGCCGAAATAAGTAAAATGACATTCTATCGCTTCTTCAGCAGTAAAATCGAAGTAGCTAAAGGGATTTTTGATAAAGAAATGCAAGAAGGGATACTGAAATTCAGGAGTGTTATGCAAGAAGATATACACCCTGGTGAAAAAATAAAAAAAATAATTCTTTTAAATACAGAGGGAACTAATAATATGAGTAGTGAGTTCATGGCAGATTTTTTCACAAGTTCTGAACCGGAATTAAAAGAGTTTATTGAAAGAGGTGTTAAAAATGTATGGAATGAAGTTATTAAAGATCTAAAAAAAGCTCAACAAAAAGGCTGGTTTACGAAGAATATTAAACCTGAACTCCTCATGCACATATCACTTAAGTCTATTGAGATTATCAGCGATAAAGAACTTTTAAAACTTTACAGTACTCCGCAAGAGCTTCTCATTGAATATGTGAATCTTATAAGTTATGGTATTACTAAGAAGTGAATTCATGTTGGTAAATAATTCCCAATAATCGCTAAGTTCTACTTAGTGGGTAAATAGCAAATAACCTCAGGTTATTATTTACTTTTTCATAGAATATGAGATTGGTCAACTTACATAATAAAAAGCCGTATACCCCTTTACTATCATAAGAATCAGGAAAATTCATTACCTTTAACATTCTTAAAATCTCTCTCCATGAAAAAAACAAGCCTCCTTTCCGGAATAAGCTTTTTAATGGTTTCTTTAGCCGCCGTATTAATTTTCAGTTGTTCAAAACAAAGGGTAAAAGCATCATTAAAAACATATAGCCCCGTAAGCACTTACTTAACCAGCAAGGAACAGCCCGAGCAAACATTTGTTATTGACAGCGCCGGCACCGGCCCTATTATAGGTAACCAGGGCACAAAAATATGGGGCTCGAAAAACTGCCTAATGTATAGCAACGGAGATACGGTTGCATATCCTTTCATTATTAAACTGGTAGAGCTTTACACCGCTAAAGACATGATATATTACCAGATGCCAACAGTTGCCGGAGGCACTATTTTAGAAACATCGGGCGAAATAAGGCTGCGTGCCTTTGCAGGTTCTACCCAATTATTAATGAAACCGAGCGGCTGCAGTTATGAAATACAAATGCCCTGCGCTGCACCTGTAGCAGGTATGGATGCCTATTATGGAATAACTACCGCAGGCAACCCCGACTGGACCAATACCCCGCTCACTCCTTTCACAGTTAACGCATCAAGTTATACCGCCTATATACAAATGTTCGGATGGATAAATTGCGGGCAGCTTGCAGGCAGCACAAATAACTCCACCTTAACATTTACATCCACTACCGATGACCTTACCAATGTTGGGATATTCCTTTACTTCCCTGCCACCAAAACCGTAATGCAGGCATATAACAGCGCCACCACTGCAATACCTAATGGCTCTGCGGTTAAGATTATTGCCATTGGCCTTGACGGCAGCGGAAACCTGTTTAGCTTTTACCAGGCTATGACGGTAAGTTCAAGCTCCTCAGTAAACGTCACACTGAGTTCAACTACCGATGCTGCGCTTACCACCTTATTGACAGGTTTGTAATATGAGGAGATCAGTAATTATTGTTTTTATTACATCTTTTTTTCTTGCTCCTTCAACAGGGATATCTCAGAATGTGGGGATAGGCGGTGATGTGTTGTATAACTTCGAAACCAATGGCGTGGGTTTAGGTTTACGTGCCAGCATATTCCCGAATAAGAAACTAAGCTTTACACCTGAGTTTTCATACTACCCCGGCTTTAACCAGGTGCAGGAACTTTTTATTGGTGTAGCAGCGGAGTACAAAGTTTTCAGGGTAAATAATTTTAATTTTTATGCCATTGGCCAGCTGGCGTATAATGATTGGATCAGCTATAAAACATCGCCTGAAATTGGTGCAAAACCCAATAACCTTGACCTGGAACTGGGTGGCGGAGTTACCACCAACAAATGCCTGCGCCCGTTTTTAGAATGGAGGTATAATGCCATATTTCGTGAGGCCAATGTGCGCCTAGGGTTGTTGTATATTATAGGATGTGGTGGTGGCACCTCAAACCCCGGAAGGAGTTCGGCCGATTGCCCTACTTTTTAGGAACTCCTTGAGCTGAGTTGTTTAAAACTAATTTATCATTTTATTACATAGTATAAATTTATAGTGTAAATTAGCATTATAATAAACCACAAACAATGAACCACGTACTACTTAATTCCTGTTCAAACAGGTTTTTATTAAAAAAAACCATAATATGGACACCCGGTGCCAAAAAGGGACAAAAAGTGCCAAAATGATACAATACTTAGCAAAATTGGCACTAGTAATTGAAAGTCAGTGACAAGACAAAAAAAGGAGAGCATTTTGCGACAGAAAACGACAGTTTCCGCCACTTTGTGGCGAATTAAGAATTAGGAATTAATAATTAGTAATCAAGAACCTTTGCGAGCCCTACTGTAAAATGTATTCCTCCCCGAATTGCACCCTCCAGCGGGAGGACATGTAGAACGCAAAGGCACGTGAGGTGATTAGGAAATAAAAAGGAAGTGACACATAGATGCAAAGAACTGTGCCCAATACATACCACAACAAAAAAATTGCATATTATTACTATTGAAATTGAAACGGTTAAAAATCATATTGCAAACCCTGAAAGCCCGCAGAAAGAAGATTCTGTGGGGAGCGGGGATTTTTATTGTTGCATTTTACCTGCTATTTAAAATAGTAGATTGGTTATATCCGTTAGATACTGATAGGTTAAGCTACTCTACCGTTGTATTATCATCCGATGGTTCAATTATGTCTGCTTTTTTGAGCAAAGACGATAAGTGGAGGATACAAATACGTAAAGAAGATATTCCGGAAGGACTAAAAAAGGCATTCATTTTTAAAGAAGATAAATACTTCTATGCGCACCCCGGAGTAAATATTATTGCACTGGCAAGGGCATTCTTCCAGGATATAAGGGCAGGCAGAGTGGTATCGGGTGCATCGACCATTACCATGCAAGTAGCACGTATGTTATCGCCTGAGCGGAGGACATTCTTTAATAAGTTCAAGGAAATATTCAGGGCGCTGCAATTAGAAAGCCATTACAGTAAAGAAGAAATACTGGAAATGTATTTTAACCTGTTGCCTTATGGTGGAAATGTGGAAGGCATTAAAGCAGCATCGCTCATTTACCTGCACAAGCTACCTATTGACCTTAGCCATGCAGAGATTGCCACATTAATGATAGTGCCTAACAGTCCGCGCCGATACAGGTTTGACAATAATAACGGCGCGATTATTGCAGGGCGTAACAAATGGCTGGAGAGAT
This sequence comes from Bacteroidota bacterium, assembly GCA_013289475.1. Classification (GTDB taxonomy): domain Bacteria; phylum Bacteroidota; class Bacteroidia; order JABEUT01; family JABEUT01; genus JABEUT01. The sequence goes on along the minus strand of JABCZW010000001.1, from coordinate 54,429 downwards.
TTGGTAAGGCAAAACTTTTTAAAGACAAGGAAATTCAGCAGGCCATATCAGAGCCATTATCGGCAAAGCGGATGGAGATACCGAGGATTGCCCCGCAGTTCTGTATACAATTGGCAAATAAAAACAAAGGCGCGGCCTATATACAAACCAATATTGACCTGAACCTGCAGAAGAAAGCACAAAACGTATTGACCGAATATGTGCAAAAGCTTATGCTCTATAACATTACCAATGCTGCTGTACTCATCATCCGTAATAAAGACCATGCAGTTATGGCTTATGTAGGTTCATCGAACTTTGATGATGTGGTGCACCAGGGACAGGTAGATGGTGTAGATGCTATACGATCACCGGGTAGTGCCCTTAAGCCATTCCTTTATGCGCTTGCATTCGACCAAGGCTTGGCAACACCAAAGACGATACTATATGATGTACCCACAAACTTTAGCGGATACCAGCCACAAGATTATGATAGAACATTCCGCGGCAAAGTGACTGTAGAAGATGCTTTGTTAAACTCATTAAATGTGCCTGCGGTGAAAATGCTGAGCAATATGGATATTGCCACTTATATAAACGTATTGGAAAACGGAGGGTGCCATTCATTAGTGAGCCAGCAGTCGAAACTTGGCCTATCATTGGTACTTGGTGGCTGCGGAATAAAACTGAAAGAGCTTACCGGCTTATACGTATCACTCGCTAATGGAGGGCAATATGCGCCGTTGCGCTATACCAAAGATCAGCCGGATGTTAAACCCGCACAGATAATCTCACTGGAATCTTCTTTTATGGTATCGCACATACTTACTGAAATGGAACGGACGGATGTACCTGCCAATATGGATGATGCCGAGCACTTCCCCAAGATTGCATGGAAGACAGGAACATCATACGGGCATCATGATGGATGGTGTGTAGGATATAACGATAAATACACCGTTGGTGTATGGGTAGGTAATTTTAATGCAGCCGAATCGCAGGAATTAAGCGGTGCAAGTTGCGCAGTGCCTTTAATGACTCAATTATTCAGCACACTGAATTATTACAATGATTTTAACTGGCTGAAGCTTCCGCCGCATGTGGGTGTAAGATGGGTATGCTCGGAGACTGGCAAGTTGCCTAATAATTGGTGCAACAACCTGGTACCCGACTATTACATACCCGAAGTATCATCGACCGAAACCTGCGACCATATGAAAATGGTTTACACGGATGCCAAAGCAACCATATCGTATTGCCGTAGTTGTTTACCCAAGGCAGGATATGTAGAAAAACTTTACCCAAGCTATTCGCCCGAGATGATTGCATACTACAACCTGTATAAAATACCTTATGTAAAAATACCGCCTCATAACCCGGAATGCCCGAGAGTATATAGCGATCAATCGCTTTCTATACAATCGCCGGTTAACGGAATGCAGTATTTGTTGATGAAGAATGAAAGCCACAACATAATGCTAAAGTGTAATGCAGGTAACGATGTTACTACCATATACTGGTATGTGAACGACAAGTACTATGGCAAAACAAAAACAGATGAAACGCTCTTCTTCAGCCCAACAGAAGGGAATGTAAAAGTATCGTGCACGGATGACAAAGGCAGAACAGCACACGTGCGCATCTCGGTAAAAGAAATCTAAATCCTGTATATTTGTTTATATGAACAACGAAGAAAAACAAACCCCTACGCCGACCACTCTTAACTTCCCTATTAAACTCCCATTACGTTTAGACTGGAGTGAAATGGATATGTTCGGGCATATCAATAACGTAACGTATTTTAAATTCATGCAGGCCTCCCGTGTAAACTACTGGGAAATATCGGGGTTCGACAGTGATTACAAAACAAAAAGACTTGGACCATTACTGGTGTCTTCTTCCTGCCAGTTTAAGAAGCCCCTCTTCTACCCCGGCAATATTACAATTGAAGCAAGGGTAGAATTTATTAAGAACTCAAGCTTTGGCATTCATCACCGTATACTGAATAATAAAAATGAAGTTTGTGCCGAAGGACAGGATGTAATTGTACTATTCGATTTCAATAAGAATGAAACAGTAACCATTCCTCAACATATGAGAGAAGGGATTGAAAAAATAGAGGGCAGAAAGTTCCAGTAAAATAGGGTTGCTTCCTCTTGCAAAGCCCTGTATACCAATGTTTTCGGGCGCGGGGATTTAGTAAAACTTTGGTAACGTACGCTTAACTTTTCCAGAATGGGTGACATTTAGTTTTGTATAACAAACTAAAACCAACCTTATGAAAATAAAGTTTTTCACAACACCAACTCCTTATATAGCAGCAGCAATGCTGTTTGCATGCCTTCTTATTTTCCAGGCGATGCTGAGAAGCATGTAAAAGGTCCGTTAACTGCAAAGAATCATATTGCAGGCTATGATTTCTTCAAATACTATAACCGAGTCATTAAACCAAAACAAGAAAAATCATGAAAGCAAACACATCCAATGCCTACATCTCTTCCGACTTTAAAAGCCCCGGACTCGTATCTAAAACCTTGAAAGGGTTTGATGAATTACTTACAGAAGACGGCGGAAAGTATCTTTTATCTTTCTTCGAAATTTTCAAAAACAGGATTGCAGGAGAAAAATTATTTTCATACCTTAACCGTATGGGACTCGTAAAAAGAAATGATGACGGCCTATTTGCTTTTATACCTAAAACCCGGAGTGGAATATTACCAATAGTTTGCCTATACAAAACACTCAATGAAAAAGGTTATTTAAAGCGCATGACACATACCGAAGCTGGTTACTACTTCTGCAGGGCGTTTGGCAAAAACCACACCAGTATACGTATGTTCTATTGTGACCAGATCGATTCGTGCAAAAAATATGATGATTACTTCTTCCACATACCTGATCATGCTTCATTTTTAATATAAACCAGAAAAGATATTTATTTCCATAAAGTAGTACATTTGAGAAAGTATAAATCTCTTTTATGGAACTACGCGAACTTGGTAAATCAGGAATAAAAGCAAGGCCACTGGCATTAGGTACCAACGTATTCAGGTGGACGGTTGACGATACGATGGCATTTAAACTATTAGATGCTTTTACCAACGCCGGACTCAACCTTATCGATACTGCAGATGTGTATGCCCGATGGGTACCGGGCAATACCGGTGGTGAATCGGAGACCGTTATTGGCAATTGGCTAAAGCAAAGTGGCAAACGCGACAAGGTTATTATAGCAACTAAGGTTGGTCATACTATGGGAATGGGAGAAGGCATGAAAGGGCTATCGAAGAAATATATTATGAAGGCAGTTGAGGCTTCCCTCAAGCGTTTGCAAACAGACTACATAGACTTGTATCAATCTCACGAAGATGACCCTAATACTCCGATAGAAGAAACATTGGAGATATACAATATACTGGTAAAACAAGGCAAAGTAAGGGCTATTGGTGCTTCTAATTTTAAAGCAGACAGGCTTGCCAAATCTCTTGAAGTAAGCGCAAAACTTGGCTATCCTATATATCAAACATTGCAACCTATGTATAATATGTATGACCGGGCTGAGTATGAAAAAGAATTGGAGCCCTTCTGCCTCAAGAATGGTATTGGAGTTATTTGCTTCTACGGGCTAGCCAAAGGTTTCCTAACCGGAAAATACCGAACCAAAGAAGATGCTACAAATGGTGCACATGGAAGTAGAGTGGTATCAAACTATATGAATGAACGCGGTACACGAATATTAGCTGCTCTTGATGAAGTTGCCAAACAACACAATTCAAACCCTGCAAGGGTAGCTTTAGCATGGTTAATGGCTAGGCCTTCTATAACTGCGCCTATAGCAAGTGCAACAAACCTTACTCAAATGGAAGATTTGGTTAAATCAGTAGAACTTAATTTGGATAGCACCTCTATTGAGAAGCTAAATACGGCAAGTAAATATTAGTAGCCTACTTTATAAAGTTTTCCCACTTCTTAAGGTATTCTACAAAAACATCGCTTACAGCAACCGCCTTAAGTTGATCATGTGAATAAGGTGGCTTTACCGCTGTGTATTTGTCGTTCTTCTTAAGCAGTTTAGGCCAATCAGGATTACCTATTGCGCATCTTGCTAAGGCAACCATATCAGCGCCATCGCTAATACATTTCTCGGCATCTTCCTTGCTCCAGATATCGCCTGCAACAAGAATAGTAACTTCTTCAGGAAGAGCTTCACGGAAGTATTTTACAATTGTCTTATCTCCATCCTTATATTTATCGGGCTTTTTCAATGCCTCCCATGCAGAAATGTGTATGTAGTCGGCACCTTCGTCAGCAAGCATTTCAGCGGTTTGTATACTTTCATCAAAATCTATACCCTTAAAAGTGCCTCTGTCTTCAGGTGATAAACGAACACCAATAATAAAAGTTGAAGGCAATTCCCTTCTTAAGTTCTGCATAACTGTACGTATCAACTGGCAACGGTTTTCAAATGATTCACCACCCCACTCGTCTTTACGCTTATTTGTATCAGCACTTAAAAACTGGTGGAATAAATATCCGTGAGCACCATGTATTTCTACTCCATCAAACCCTGCATTATAGGCACGGCGTGCAGCATTTGTAAAATCACTTATTACCCTTTCTATATCAAATATGGTTCCTTCGCGAACCCTCTTAATAGGGTTACCCGGTATAATATGTGCACTTGAACTCCAGGGCATTACTCCGGTAATTTTCTCAGGGGCACGTGCACCACCATGAAAGATCTGGAGTATTGCAAGGCTATCAGTATCATGTATACCTTCTGCTAAACGGGTAAGGCCATCCATATGATTATTACTCCAGGCGCCTAATTCGCCATCCCATCCTTTGCCATCCTCTGATACATAAGTGGCGCAGGTTATCACCATTCCAAAACCGCCTTCTGCCCTGCGCACAAGCCAGTTGTATTCATTGTCACCCAATGTGCCATCACTATTACTCTGCATATTGGTCATAGGAGCTAATGCAATACGATTAGTGCTTAGCATTCCTGTTTCACCTATAGTTACTCTCTCAAATAGTTTCATATAAATTATAAAGCGACAAAGGTATTTTTTATCTATTTGCAAAAACTATTATAAATGATATTTTTACAAAGAATTAAATTTCTTTAATGAAACTTGTTTATAACAAAATATTTTTAGAGCATATTACCCCACCCGGTCATGCCGAAAACAAAACCCGGTTGGAATCATTGGGTAATTTACCCGAATCGACCATAATAAACGGCGAGCCCTTTCTTGAATTGGTGCATACCAAAGCCCATATAGAAAAGATAAGAGAAGCATGCACACATAGTGAACAAATAGATGCAGATACATTTACTTCTCCTAAAAGCTTTGAAATTGCAACCCATGCCGTGGGCGCGGCCATTATGGCATCTATGAAAAATGATTTTGCCATAGTGCGTCCACCTGGTCACCATGCGTACCCTAATAAAGCAAGTGGGTTTTGCCTGTTCAACAACATTGCCATAGCTACGCAAAAATTAGTAAATGAAGGCAAAAAGGTTTTTATACTTGATTTTGATGGACACTTGGGCGATGGAACATTGCAAACATTCTATAATACCGACAAAGTACTTTTCTGGTCATTGCATCAATATCCTGCTTTCCCCGGCGGAGGTTTTGTAACAGAGATTGGTGAAGGAAAAGGCAAAGGCTATTCTGTTAATGTGCCCTTACCTCCCGAAAGTGGCGATGATATTTTCATGCACGCCATAAATAACTTTATGACCATTGCCGAACAATTTTCACCCGATGTAGTAGGAATATCCGCTGGTTTTGATGCACATATTGAGGACCCGCTTTTGCAATTACGCATATCGGCGGGCACATATTATAAGATAGGGCAATTATTAAAGAATAAGTTTAAAAACGTTTTTGCAGTGCTTGAAGGAGGCTATAATACCACATACCTTCCTAAATGCTTGTTCAATTTTTTGGCTGGAATAAACGGGGACCCAATATATTATTCTGAAGAGGAAACACACTCTCAATCAGAAGCTTTAAATGATTACTTAAAGAGAGCTTCCATGTTGAATACTAATCTGAGTTCGTACTGGAATTTACCTGCTAAATTAGAAGGTATCAAATAAGATACCGAGCCGTCATGCCTTGCTAAATTTGTATCTTTGCACCTCAATTTTGGTGTAATATGGCAGAGACAGGTGCGAGAAAATGGATTATTACCATAACGGTAATACTTGCCGCCCTGCTCGAACTTATTGACGTTACTATTGTTAACGTTTCCCTCCCTGATATTATGGGTAACCTTGGTGCCACACTTGATGAAGTTGGCTGGGTTGTTACATCTTATACCGTCGCCAACGTTATAATACTTCCTATGTCGGGTTGGATCGGCAATAAATTTGGCAGAAAAAATTACTTCCTGTTTTCTATTATAGCATTCGTTGTTGCGTCCTTCTTTTGTGGGCATGCACATAGCTTAGGTGAATTAGTTTTATTTCGTGTACTACAGGGTTTTGCAGGTGGTGGCCTGCTTTCCCCTGCACAGGCAATATTACTTGAAACATGGCCCCGTGAAGAAATGGGTATGGCAACTGCCCTATTTGGGCTTGGCGCTGTGTTTGGCCCTACGGTTGGCCCAACCATTGGGGGTTATATTACAAGTCACCTTTCATGGCCTTGGATATTTTATGTAAACGTCCCGGTTGGTGCCATTGCCGTTTTCCTGGTTATAACCTTTATTAACCCCTCGCCTAAAAGCCAAAAGGGTGAGAAAGTAGATTGGTGGGGAATACTATTCCTCCTTGTGGCCATAGGTAGCCTGCAAATATTTCTGGAACGTGGCGATAGGGAAGACTGGTTTCACAGTACGTTGATATGTGTCCTTGCTGTCACTTCAATAGTATTTATGATTTCGTTTGTATGGCGCGAGTTACACTATGAATCGCCGGTAGTAAATTTTAAAATTATGCGACATCGAAGCTTTAGTATAGGCATGTTTACATCCTTTATGCTTGGCTTTGCTATGTATGTTTCAGTATTTGTATTCCCAATTTTCTGCCAGAGCCTTCTTGGTTTCTCTGCCTTACAAACCGGTGAAATATTGTTTCCGGGTGGAATTGCGACCATTTGTATGATGCCTTTTGTGGGTACAATGTTGAAAAAAGGGGTACCGGCCCAATTTATGTCAACTGCGGGTATGTTATTGTTTTTTGGCTTTTCATACCTCATGGCAAACTCTAATCTTCAATCAGGTACCGAGAATTTCTTCTGGCCATTGATCGTGCGTGGTATTGGAATGTCATTGCTTTTTGTTCCGCTTACAACCCTTGCTGTACAAGATTTGCATGGTAAAGAAATGGGGCAAGGAACAGGCTTAAATAATATGATGCGCCAGTTGGGCGGTTCATTTGGTATAGCAATAAGTACCGTAATACTAAATAACAGAATAGCGCTGCACCGTAACAACATGGTAAGTTACGTTAACAATTACAGTAACGCTGCTACTAGCCGTATGAATATGATGCTTAATAATTTTATGTCAAAAGGTTTCAGCCATGAACAGGCGCAACAAATGACCTATAGGGCTATGGATGGGGCCGTTACAAGACAGGTACTATTGCTTTCTTATAACGATGTTTACCTATTTGTCGGTATTTTTATGCTTTGCTGTATACCATTCTTATACTTGCAAAAATTTAAAAAGAATGTGACCTTACCGGTAGATTCTCATTAAGGCTCCGCTTACCGACTTGTTCCTGCCATTTACCGACTTTTCATGTTTTATTGCCTATTTGCCTTAACAGGGTAGTATTCAACTACTATACATTTGTATCAAATTTCAATATCATGGAAACGCAAGACAACAAATTCACAGAAACACAACCTGACTATACTAAACGAATATCAGATGATATACACCATCACTCCCGCTCAGGAAGATTTTTTGGAGGAATAATAATTTTAGCTATAGGTGTAATACTTCTTTTAAAACAACTTAATGCTGTAATTTTCCCTGACTGGCTATTTACCTGGCCAATGATAGTAATTGCAGTTGGTTTTTATATTGGGGCACGACACAATTTCCGTTTGGGTGGTTGGCCTATTGTAATGCTGGTAGGAGGTGTTTTCCTGACTGAAGAGTTCTATCCTAACCTTAATATATCAGATTATATATGGCCAATAATTATAATAAGCGCGGGCCTACTTATGATATTACGCCCTAAAAGGCGTCATTGGGACTGGCATAACAATGCATATTGGGAGAGCAAAAGCAAAAAATGGCAATGGAAATATCAAGCTAAATATGGGCAAACTCCCCCTGCTACAGCATATTCGCAAGATGATTTTATTGATTCCGTTTCTATTTTTGGCGGTGTGCATAAAGTAATTGTATCGAAAGACTTTAAGGGTGGAGATGTGGTGAACATTTTCGGCGGAGCTGAAATAAATCTTAGCCAAGCAGATATTAAAGGCAAAGTAACATTGGAATTGGTGCAAATATTCGGAGGCACAAAAATTATTGTTCCTGCCGATTGGGAGATACAATCAAAGATGGTTTCGATCTTTGGAGGCGTGGAAGACAAAAGAAACCCTGCCACAGCAAAGCATAATCCCGATAAGGTATTGGTAATCGATGGTACCTCTATCTTTGCAGGTATTGACATACTTAGTTATTAATAGATAAAGAAATCAGCCATGCAAGCCCCTGAGCTTTCAAATAGAAAAATGATATTTCCGATAATCCTTTTATGGATTGCATGGGGTACTCTGCAGGCTTGGGTGCTGACATGGAGTGGATTCCTATTACAAACAGCAATAATTGACAGTGCCGTAAGTAATGGATTGCTTATGGGTATTGGCTTAACAGTAAGGAACATTTTACGCTACTATCGTCCCGGCAGGGGAAGGTTCTTTTATATGTTTGTTTGGAATTTTTGCATAGCAGCAATTTGGATAGGTGTTGTAAAATGGGCTTTATCACAACTTATTACAGACCCTACGTACCTTGCTTTTCTTTACAAATCATTACCTGTCCGTTTCTTTATAGCTTTTTTAATGACAGGTTGGATGGCATTAATAAATTGGCTCCTGTTCAGCTTTGAAGAGAACAGTGAAAATGAAAAGAGAAAAGCTGACGCGGATAAATTATCGAAAGATGCTGAGCTATATAAACTGCGCCAGCAGCTTCACCCTCACTTCCTATTCAATAGTTTGAATTCTATCAGTTCACTTACGGGTAGTCGCCCTGAAGAAGCCAGACACATGATACAACAGCTTGCCGATTTTTTACGTGGTACTTTGAAGAATGATGAAAAACTGTTGGTGAGCCTGGAAGAAGAGCTCCATTATCTGCAATTGTATTTAGATATTGAAAAAGTTCGCTTTGGGCATAGGTTGAGTACAGAAATAAAATATGACGAGCTAAGTCTTAAACTCCCCGTGCCACAAATGTTATTGCAACCCATTGTAGAGAATGCAATAAAGTTTGGGCTCTATGATACTACCGGGACAGTAACTATAACTATCAATGTAAAATCTGAGAATGGACAACTGGCAATAGCGATTCAAAACCCATTTGACCCACAAACATCTCAGTCAAGACAAGGCACAGGCTTTGGGCTTAGCTCAATACAGCGCAGGCTATATTTATTGTATGCGCGCAAAGATCTGATTGAAACCAAAGCGGAAAACAACTTATTTACTACAACTGTTATAATACCGCAAACAGCATGATAAAAGCAATACTTATTGATGATGAACCCCTGGCAAGATCAATACTTGCAGAATACTTGCAGAGCTATACTGATATATCGATTGTGCAGGAATGCAGCGATGGGTTTGAAGGAGTTAAAGCTATAACCCAGCATCAACCCGATCTTATTTTCCTCGACGTACAGATGCCAAAAATAAATGGCTTTGAAATGCTTGAATTACTTGATACACCTCCGGCGGTAATATTTACCACGGCATTCGATGAGTACGCTATGAAAGCTTTTGAAGCGCACGCCGTAGATTATCTTCTAAAACCCTTTAGTAAAGAACGTTTTGACAAGGCTATGAAGAAGTGGAAAGAACACTATGAAAAGCCGGATGGAAAAGAGGCCATACAATCGTTAATAGAAAGTGCGAGTCAACAACCAGATCAATATAACAGAGTAGTAGTTAAAACCGGTAGTAAGATCCGTATTATACCGATGCATGAGATACAATACCTTGAAGCAGATGATGACTATGTTAAAATTCATACAGCAGATGGCTCTCATTTGAAAAAGAAAACCATGAGCTATTTTGAAGAAGTACTGGATAAGGTCCAATTTGTAAGGGTACACCGCTCATATATAATACAAATACAACAGGTAACACGCATTGAACCTTATGAAAAAGAAGGTCACCTTGCTATCTTAAAATCGGGTGCGCGAATACCAATAAGTAAAACAGGTTATCCTAAACTAAAATCAATCCTTGGAATATAAAATGCACCTAATTATGAGTTCCGTAGAAATATTTAAAACAAATGTAAGCGGCAAAAGAAACGCCCTCTACCTTATTGGAGAAATGAACGCTATGTTTCCCGGCCATAAAGTAAGCATTGACCTTGATGATAAAGACAAAGTTTTACGGGTAGAGAACCATAAAGGAAAAGTAAGGTCATCAGATGTTATAAAATTATTAGAACAACGAAACTTCCGTTGCGAAGTACTCAATTATTAAAAGACTATGAAAACCATAAAAATATCACAATCATTAGCCATACCCTTAACCCTCCTTTCGTTGGCAGTAAATGCCCAAATGACAATTAAAGGAAAGGTTACGGAACAAAAAGGGAAACCAATTCCTTTTGCAACTATTTATTTAAAGAATACTATTACCGGCGCACTTACAGACACACTTGGGCGCTATTCTATGCACCTGAATAAAAAGGAAAATGTAATTATTATTGCGACCGCGATAGGATTCGATACTGCAATTTATAGCCTTACTGCTGACACAGGCAAAACATATATTGTTAACCTTACTTTGAAAACGAATACGAGCCAACTTGATGAAGTAACCATATCTCCCGGAGCAATGGAAGCCAGTAATGACAGGAAAGTTGCTGCCCTTACCACGCTTGATATTTATACAACAGCCAGTGCTGAGGGAGATGTTGTAGGTGCATTGCAAACACTACCCGGGCTCCAAAAAGTATCAGACCAAACAGGGTTATTTGTCCGTGGTGGCGATGCAAGTGAATCTGCGGCTATTGTAGATGGATTAGTAGTTCAGGACCCATTTTTCAGCCCTGTACCGGGGGTTGCGCAACGCAGCCGCTTTGGCCCTTACGAATTCAAGGGCATTTCTTTCAGTAGCGGGGGATATAGTGCACGTTATGGGCAGGCACTCTCCGGAATACTAGAACTGAATACAAATGATTTACCCGAAGAAGCAACATTTAATGCCAATATAAATATGGCAGGTTTGGGTATATCCGGCACAAAACTGTGGGCGCATTCAGCGCTTGAAGGTGGTATCAATTACACCAATACACAGCCGTTTTATGGTATTACAAAGACAAATATTGATTTCTTTCAGCCACCAACTGGTTTCAGCGGCTCATTAAAGTATATCTGGACAAACACCAAAGGAGATATTTTAAAACTAAGCGGAACATTTGACCAATACAAAAGTGGAATAGATGTGGTTAATCCAAATCAACCTGATACAACACTGGCATTTAATCTTCAAAACTCATACATGGCGTATAGCTTATATTACAGGCATATTATTGGTGATGGCGCTTACCTTATGGTTGGTTCATCATATAGCCAGAATGGTGATACCGTGCACTGGGGTGGCCAGAACTTTGACAAACAAGATACCCGTGCACAAGGGCGAGTGGAGCTTGGGAAACAATTAGGAAGTAAATTGTTTGCATATTTAGGAACGGAAGTGCAACGTTATTCTGAAAAGCAGCAGTTTGATAGTACCAGCTTTTCATTTACTGAAACTCAAGTAGCAGGTTATCTTGAGGGAGAATGGAAGCCGGTAAAATGGTTTGGGCTTAAACCCGGTGTACGTTTTGAGTATAGCCAGTTATTGGCAAAGAGCGATATTGCTCCAAGAATTTCTGCAGCAATCCGCATCAATAAATACGGGCAGGTTTCAGCAGCATACGGAATGTTTTATCAGGATCCATCGGACAGGTATTTAATTTATGGCGATTCAAAAGTTAAATTCCAGGAAGCAACACACTACATTTTGAATTACCAATACATGTATAACGACCGTACATTCAGGATTGAAGGATACTATAAATCATATAGTGATTTGATAAGAGAACTTACAGAAGGAGCACCTTACGATCCTAACCCATACCGCCCGCTATATTATCCTGTAGATAATAGTGGTTATGGCTATGCAAAAGGAATTGACATTTTCTGGAGAGATAAAAAGAGTATTAAGGATTTCGATTACTGGATATCATACAGCTATATCGACACTAAGAGACTTTACCAGAATTATGTTACTGAAGCTATGCCTGATTATGTATCAGCCAACAACCTCAACATAGTAACCAAGTATTTTTTTGAGAAGCCGGGCATTAATGTTTCTCTAACATACGCTTATGCTTCAGGTCGTCCTTACTATAACCCCAATAACCCTACATTTTTATCTGATCGCTCTCCTGCTTACCAGGATCTATCAGCAAGCTTCAGTTATTTATTCAGGGTAAAGAAATTATTTGGAGTATTTTATCTTGGAGTGGATAACGTGACCAACAATCAAAATGTATTGGGTTACAGGTATTCTGACAATGGATTAAACAGGTACCCTATTGTACCTGCTTTATACAGAAGTCTGTTTGCAGGGGTATTCCTATCTTTAACACCTTATAAAAAAGACGAACTTTAATCAATCAATTATATAATCATTATGAAAAAGACACTTCTTATTCTTGCAATTGCCTTAGGATTCCTAGCATCAAAAAGCGGGCAGGCACAATCGGTTGATACGCTGCTCATTCAAACCTATACAGCTTTTGATACTGCTAAATCTTATCCTCAGTTTTTAATGGCAAGCAACCAGTTTAAACTTATAGCTAAACAGTCACCAACATATTGGCTGGCTAATTATTATGCGGCGTGGAGTATAGCAGTGCTTTCTTTCCAGGAACCGAATAAGGACAAAAAGGACCCTATGCTGAATGAAGCCGATAATTTCTTCAGCAAGATCGAATTAATGGATTCAACCAATGATGAGATTGCACTATTAGGCGCTTTACTGGCACAGGCAAGGCTTTCGGTTGATCCCGGCAGCAGGCATGGTAAATACGGTAAAATATCGGATACTTATTTGGCACAGGTAGTTAAGCTAAACCCAAACAACCCACGCATGTATTACATGCAAGGCAATAGCAAATTCTACACTCCAAAACTTTGGGGTGGTGGCGTTGATAAAGCACAACCTCTTTACGAAAAAGCAGAAGCTTTATTCGCCAACGATAGCCAGGATATACATAAACCACATTGGGGTAAGGCAATCAATGAGAAGATGCTGGCGGAATGTAAGGAGAAAAAAGACAAATAAGTTTTGTTGCTTGAATACAGAAGAGATTACTAGTTAATCTCTTCTCCGTTTTCATCGTAGTTTCTTATTCCTCCTCTTATAATACCATTATGATATTGAATCACCTGGCTTAATTTACCATTTTCGCGATACCATTTTACATCGCCATTCATGTTCCCATTTACAAAAACAGCTTCTGTATTCACCTTGCCATCGCTAAAATATCTTTTATAAAGCCCATTAATGGTATCGTTTATGTACGGTGCTTCTTCTTCCAGATTACCATTTTCATAATATAGTTTCTCAATACCATTTTCTTTACCCTCAATATATGGGTATTCACTTTCTATTTTACCATCTTCATAATAGTACTTCGTTATGCCATTGGCATTTCCATTACTATAAGGTATCTCCTGTTCCAATTTTCCATCCTCGTAATAATCCTTTTCTACTCCATCTGCATTATCATTTTTATATGGTGTTTCCATTTGTAAAGCACCATCTTCATAATAATCTTTCTCCACCCCGTTTGCCAGGCTATCTGTAAAAGGAGTTTCGCTCATTAGCTTTCCATTTTCATAATACTCTTTTGCCACCCCATTTAATTTATCATTCTTATAAGGCCATTCATTTTTTATTTTTCCATTCTCATAATAAGCTGTAGCAATACCATTTAAAAGGTCGTTCGATAAAGTTGCTTCCCCGAATAACTTTCCGCTTTCATAATAAACCTTAGATATCCCATTTGCCTTACCATTTGTATAGGTTTTTTCCCGGTATAACTTTCCGTCAATGTAATACACTCTCTGTATTCCGATAGCTTTATCTACTTTATATATAGTAAGTTTATAATAAGAGGCATTGGAATCTGATGTAGCATCCAAATCATCATCAAGATATTCAATCCACTTACCTTCTTTGAGGCCATGTTTTATAATATTCTTAGCTTCGCTGGTATCTGTAAAGCCTGGCTGAATCTGGGACTGTTGCCCAAAGGATGTAACAGCTAATAACACTGTAAACAGTACTATTAAAAAAATTCTCATAATTTGTGGTTTATAATGATGCCGACAGATACTACCTGCCTTGTCTGCTTATTTCGTAACCGTTTGCATTGTAGCACACAATCGTTCCGCTTATTTCATCATCATGGTATGGGGTCTCACGCTGTATCACCCCATTTTCGAAATATTCCTTTACAACTCCATCTTTCTTATCGTCGGTATATGGTGTTTCGCGGCGCAATAATCCGTCCTCATAAAAATCTTTCTCAACACCATTTTCCTTACCATCGGTAAGAGGAGTTTCCTTACTCACCGTGCCACTTTCGTAATATGTTTTCTCAATACCATTTTCTTTACCGTTGGTATAAGGTATTTCTTCACTTAATTTCCCACCTACATAATATATTTTTTCAACACCATTGCATTTACCATTGGTATATGGAATTTCCTGGCTTAAGTCTCCACTCTCGTAATATATCTTCTTAACCCCATTCAATACATTATCCGTAAAAGGTATTTCCAACATAATTTTTCCGCTTGCATAATACCATTTTTCTACCCCATTCATTTTGCCATCGGTATATGGAGTTTCAAAATATAAGGTTCCGTTCTTGTAATACATTCTTACAATACCATCGGGCTTACCTGTCTTATAAAATGTTAGGCGGTAATAAACAGCTAAATTGGTATCGGCGGTAACATTGCCATCATAATCGAGGTACTCCTTCCATTTACCTTCTTTTGCACCACCCTTAACCTCATTCTTTGCTTCGGCTTTATTTGTAAAGCCATTTTGAGACGTAGATTGCTGCCCCATTGCAGTAATTGCAAAGGAAAGCGATATTAACAGAATTGAAAAAATTCGCATTTCTACGTAATATTATCGGCTAAGTTACATTTTTTTATAAAACAAACATAATTTACCCTCCTTTCTTCCATTTTACCCCTTATATATGCAGTTAACATTAATGGTATATATTTGAACCAAAACAAAAACTATGGCAATAAATCAAGGACTTATTATGGAATTTAAGCATGAAACGGAAAACACCCGCAAGATGCTGGAAAGAATACCCGCTGACAAATACACGTGGAAACCCCACGACAAATCAATGGAGCTTTTAAAGTTGGGCCGTCATTTGGCAAGTAATCCTATTTGGATTGGCCGTGCAATTAATGCGAGTGAATATGATTTCGCTAAAAATCCGCCTGCACCTGCTGCACCTTTAAACACATTGAAAGAAGTACTCGACTTATTTGATAAGAATGTAGCTGACGCAATTAAAGATCTTGAAGGTGCTACGGATGAAAAACTGATGAAACCATGGACACTCCGCATGGGCGAGAAGGTTTACTTTACTATGCCAAGCGTTGGTGTGGTACGCAGCTTTGCTTTAAGCCATTCCATACATCATAGGGGACAACTTAGTGTTTACCTTAGATTGTTAAATGTACCTGTACCGGGTATGTATGGCCCAAGTGCAGACGAATCAATGTAACAGTTTATTCTACAAAAAAAGCCCCCTTAAGATACTTAAGGGGGCTTTTTTTATTTAATTATTTCTCATTAAACTCCTGGAGGAACCGGAGGAGGAGTTGCGCCAAACACGTTTGCCATTTCAGACACTTGTCCGGCTGCAAGCCATGCAGCCATACCTGTTTTCCATACGAGGGTATCGCGCTGCAGAGTACCTGCCTGAGCCATTTGAGCTAATTGCTGCTCATTGAACGGCCCTGCCTGCTTACCTGCTACTACGGCAAAATACTGTATTGCCTGCGGTATTGGAGGTGGCGGAGGTGTAGACTGTTGCATTTGATTTATAGACTGGCCCATAGTATTCGCCATCATATTGCCCATTCCAAGGCCGACACCAAGACCCATACCCGCACCTGCTAAACCACCTGGATTAGCCGCAGCAGTCTCAATAGAGTTAGCCATATTCATTTGTGCCAACTTGCTCATATCAATCTTGTTAAGCCTGCTGTACTGGAATATTTCTTTCTGCAATTCCGGTGGCATAGATACATTCTCAACCAAAAGCTTGGTGAGTGCAAGTCCGTATTCAGTAAAAGTAGGATCAAGTTTTTCCTTTGCAAAAGTTGAGAACTCATCAAGGTTAGCCGAGAATTTCTCTACACCTAAATTACTCTTGGCAACTGCGCTGGTAAGGTTAGTTACCATAAGGCTCCTTAACTGGCCTTCAATATCTTCGGTAGTAAAAGCGCTATTGGTTCCCACAATTTCTTCGAGGAATTTTTTAGCATCTGCTACACGGAAAGCATAGGTTCCGAAAGCCCGAAGCTCAACCATACCAAACTTATCATCGTTCAGCATCATTGGGTTTTTCGTGCCCCACTTCTGATCGGTATATTGTTTAGTATTTACAAAATAAACTTCGGCTTTAAATGGGCTGTTAAAACCATATTTCCAACCCTTTAATGTGCTAAGGATTGGGATATTTTGAGTTTCGAGAGTATATGTGCCGGGTTGAAATACGTCGGCTATTTTACCTTCGTTTACAAATACTGCCACTTGTGCCTGGCGCACAACGAGCTTGGCTCCGTTCTTTATTTCATTTTGCCAGCGAGGAAAACGCCAAAGCAAAACATTGCTCGAGTCGTCTGTCCATTCAATAATGTCAATTAATTCGTGTGATACTCCACTGAAAATTCCCATGATAGATAGATTTAGTATGGGCGAATTTAAACAAAATATAATAGTAATTGGCAATTTGTACTATTTAACAATTTTTTAATCATTAATCTTATAAATTCGCCACAAATAACGTATACCTCAAGTATGAAGAAAGTGTCATTTCTCACCATTTTATGCGTATCCATCTTTGTAATGTCATGCAAGAATAATGACATGAAACATGAGACCAAAGAACTACCCCAATTTTATGTCGTAGGCATATCGGTGCGTACCACGAACCAGAACGGTCAATCACAAAGAGATATTGGAAATCTATTTACAAACTATCTTATTGAAAACACTCAAGCTAATATAAAACATAAAGAATCGGAAGATATCTACTGTGTATATACTGATTACGAAAGCGATATGACAGGAAAATATACTACTATATTGGGATGCAAGGTAAAATCGCTCGACAGCATACCTGCAGGAATGGTTGGAATAATTGTCCCGGCAAGTAATTATAATGTTTACACATCTAAAGGCAAGTTGCCAGATTGTGTTGTTGATACCTGGATGAAAATATATTTATCAGGAATTAAAAGTAAATGCACTGCTAATTTTGACTTGTACGGGCCAAAAGGTAAAAACCCTGCTAACGCAGAAGTAGAAACCTATCTATCCGTTAACTGATTAATTATTTTCCTATAACCTCCATAAAGCCGTAGTGGCCATAATCAGTACTCCCACATTTAGCTTTTAGGGCATTCAGTCTTTAATAACGATTAGTGTTAATTGGCTTTTGGGCTTGTGGACGCAAGTTGGGCAAGAACTGTCCCTTTTAAATAAATTACTTTTACCGAAGGGTTAGCATTACTAGAAATAGTTATCGTTTTAAAGAATTTTCCTGTTCTTTGTGTATCGTAATGAGCCTTAATACGTCCACTTTGCCCGGGTTGAATTGGTTCCTTGGGAGATGTAGCAACCAGGCATTCAATTGTCCATCTTGCCACAACACAACCACAGGAACTATGGACTTCCTTTATTATCAAAGGCTCATTACCGGCATTTATAAAATTGAAATAACGATAACCATCGGAACCATAAGCTATAGTACCATAGTCAACGGTGTCTTTTTCAAATTTCATGACAGGTGCATTAAGGTCTGTTTGGGCATTCAATTGACAAACTGAAAATAAACACGACATTAAAACTGTTGTTAAAATCAGGTTTTTCATAGTCTCGTTTTTTAATGATTAATAATTTTTCTTCTAATCGCAAACATATTCCCCTATTCACTTTTTGCCTGTTAACAGATTGCCAATGTTTGTTAATGAGCTGTTAATATGTAGCCATTAAACCAATAATCCCTTTAAATTAGCACCGATGAGAAAGAATACGATCAGGCTTGTGGTGCTAATGGGCACTATTTCAGTAATAGGAATAATCCTGATACAGATATATTGGGTTCGTAAAGCTTTTGACCTGAAGGAAAAACAATTTGACCAGACCATACAGATTGCACTGCGCAATACAGCTGAGAAACTTGCCACTTTCGGACAATTCTCACTACCTACTCAAGACTTAGTAAATCAGGTATCTACAAACTATTATGTAGTGAACCTGAATAACACAATCGACCCAAAAGCATTACAATATTACCTTATCAGCGAATTTGATAACCTAAGCATAAAAACCGATTTTGAATATGGAATATATGATTGCAGCAGTGATAAAATGGTATATGGCAATTACATTAATGCCAACAAAGCAATAGAAAACAAGCCGCTGAAAAGCCTGCCCAAGCTCGATAAATTCACTTATTACTTTGGAGTATATTTCCCTGACAGGTCAACTTATATAACCAGTGGAATGGATAACTGGATACTTACTTCCATCATACTACTTATCGTTATTGTGTTTTTCGGTTATGCTATGTTCATTATACTTCAGCAAAGAAGATTATCGGAAGTTCAGCGCGACTTTATTAATAATATGACCCATGAATTCAAAACCCCATTATCAACCATTGTAATCTCCTCCGAAACATTATCGGACCCGGGAATAGTAAGTACACCCGAAAGGCTTTCAACTTATGCAGGTATTATAAAAGAAGAAGCAGGAAGACTGAACAACCAGGTTGAAAGAGTATTACAAATAGCACGTACAGAGCGGCAAGAGTTTAAATTGAACAAAGAATCAGTTGATATACACGAACTGATCAAGAGTGTTTCAGATAGTATGGCAATTAGTATGCAAAGCATAAAAGGGAAAATAATTTTAAAACCAGAAGCGCTAAAACACATTGTTAATGCAGACAAACAGCACTTTACCAATTTGATATTTAACTTATTGGATAATGCCATGAAATATTCCAACACATTGCCGGTTATTATTATCAGCACCCATAATGAAGGCAAAAAACTTATTTTATCGATAGCCGATAACGGAATAGGAATAAAAAAAGAATACAGGAAAAGGGTATTCGATAAATTCTTCAGGGTGCCGTCAGGCAATGTGCACAATGTAAAAGGGTTTGGTTTAGGTTTAAGCTATGTAAAAAGTATTGTAGACGCACATAAATGGAAAATACATTTAGAGAGTGAATTAAATAAGGGAAGTAATTTTATTATTGAAATTCCGGTAACAGAATAATGGAAACATCTAAAGCAAAAATACTTTATGTTGAGGATGATGTAAACCTTGGTTTCGTTACTACCGATAACTTAAAACTTAAAGGATATCAAACTGTTTATTGTAAAGATGGCAAGACTGCACTGGATGCTTTTAAGAAAGAACCCTTTGATATATGCATCCTGGATGTTATGCTTCCTGAAATTGATGGCTTTACTGTTGCCAGAACTATAAGGGAAAAGAACAAAAGCATACCTATTATCTTTATTACAGCTAAAACCATGAAAGAGGATAGGATTGCAGGCTTCATGACCGGGGCCGACGATTATATTACCAAGCCATTCAGTATTGAAGAATTGTTATTAAGAATAGAAGTATTCTTAAAAAGAAGCAAGGTAACAGAGAACAAAAATGCACTGCCTGTTCATTTCAATATCGGCAACTATTATTTTGATTTTGAAGGCTTATTCCTTGAAATAAAAAAAGAAAGAAAGCAGCTTACATTAAAAGAAGCTGAACTACTGCGGTTCTTTTGTATGAATCTTGACAAAATATCAAAACGTGAAGAGATACTAAAAACATTGTGGGGCAATGATGATTATTTTATGGGACGAAGCCTTGATGTTTTTATTTCCAGGCTGCGCAAGTACCTTGACAAGGACAAAAGAATAAGTATTGAAAATATTCATGGCGTGGGGTTTCGCATGTGCATAGAGTCCTAAATAAAATACCCGTATATTGTGCGCTATTATAAAAACAGAATTCTATGGACAGCCCACATATTGCTCAAAAAGCCAATTACCCTGTTGAACTTCAACCCGGAAAATACTGGTGGTGTGCCTGCGGCTTAAGCAAAAATCAGCCTTTTTGTGATGGCTCGCACCGTACAACATCTTTTACACCGGTGGAATTTGAAATAACAGAAACGAAAACTGTTAAACTTTGCGGATGCAAGCATTCTGCAAAAAAACCTTTCTGCGACGGGATTCACAAAACGTTGCCGTAATAAAATTCATTCCTACTTAGTAGCTAACTTTAAAGTTTATCGCTTACCCAACCATTGAGGGATTTCTCTCGTCTTCTTAATGGAAAGTAACCATAACCATGTACCTATTAGAAGCAGCAATTAAGGAAATTTGAATGCTTTAACGGTTTAGCTTATTCTTTGTTTACTTTTTATCAACTTTACTTGGATTCGGCTATAAAACTTACTATGTTTGATATAATGTTCTTTCGACTAATTGTAAACTTATAGTTCATCCCCTTGGTAACATAACTATATAAAGTATGAAAAAAACTACCCCATTTTTTGTCCTTATTCTTTCCTTTTTATTTATGCCTGGCTTAAGGGCACAAAATGCCTCAAATAATTCAGAGGTATTTTATGACAAACTGGTATCTCAGAACATTTTCAAATTAGTAAAGCAACAGGCAGGTGCATCAACCAAGGACATGCAAACCTTTCGACAATATTACCAGGATAGTATTGTAAGTGACTTAAATAAGTTTACAGTTGCCGTTGCACATAATATTATAAGTACTGATGCAGAAGTAATTCAATATGCAGGTAAAATGCAGCAAAAGTACTTATCACTTTACCATACATTTAGCCAGATAAAGAGAGACTATCCTTCGAGTGTGGCAGAATATCTGTCCCGTTCACATGCGCCAGTCCTTCCGGCCTGCAATACAACTCCATGCGATAATCTTGATTTTGAAAATGGTACACTTTCAGGCTGGACCGGATGTTATGCTCAAGATAACTCATCAAATACATCAGGATCTCAGTTTTCAACCACAGCGCCTGTATGTACCGGGCCATATGGTGCGGTAACCGTTGCCGATAATGACCCTACTATTACAGGTAATCACCCCAATGCTACTAACCAACTTGCTATTATGAGCGGTGCCGGTGTGGATCCTGTTTCAGGCTTTCCGGTAGTATGTCCGAGTGGTGGAAAATACTCATGCAGAATTGGAGATACCACAGTGGCCGGTTCACAGGTAGCATTCCTCGAAAATACTTTTATGGTCTCAAAAGCAACTTGTAACTTCACTTATTACTATTCTGTAATACTTCAAAACCCTGGCCACTCCAGGGCTCAGCAGCCTCTGTTTAACCTAACCATGTTCGACCAAAATGGTGATACTATACCCCATTGCGGTAATTACTCTGTAATATCGGGCCCGGGTATTAAGGGTTATGACAGTACTACCTATAATGGTTCAAAAACATATTTCCGTAACTGGACATCTGCATTTGTTCCGCTGCAAAATTATATTGGCCAGTGTGTAAGTATTAAAATTGAAGTATCAGACTGTGAACCGGGTGGCCACTTTGGTTATGCCTATTTCGACGCTTCGTGCTCTCCTTTGCTTATTATATCTTCTTCTCCTGCTATTTGTGGCAAACCAATCACACTTACTGCTCCGGCAGGCGCTGCTGCCTACTCCTGGACAGGCCCTTGTATAGTAGGGTCTACGACCTCACAAACCATTACTGTTGGCTGTGCCGGAAAATATGTTGTAATTATGCAAAGTGTTATCGGGGCTTCGTGTGCAGATACTTTAGACACTATTGTTGCCAGTGGTGTTGGTAGCCCACCTATACCTAACTTTAAAACAGACACTGTGTGTGTAGGCAGTCCAACTCAATTTACAAATCTTACAACTGGTGGCGGGGGCAACGTTTATAAATGGAATTTTGGGGACCCTGCATCGGGTACCAATGACACTATTACTGGAGTTACCAACCCTGTTCATACCTACCCTACGGCTGGTGTATATACTGCCACGCTTAGTGCAACAAGTGGTGGATGTGGTAGCGATACATCATTTAAAGTCGTCGTCAACGGAAACTCTATAGCAGGCTTTAAGGCTCCGCCTGTTTGCCTGAACAACCCAACTGTATTTACAGATACTTCAACAGGTGCAAATTCGTGGAGTTGGAATTTTGGTGAACCTGCTTCAAAAGGAAATAATGTATCAACATTACAAAACCCTACACACACTTATGCTACCGCAGGAAATTATACGGTAACCCTTATTACCGGAACCCTGCCCTGTACAGATACATCCATACAAACTATTACTGTAAACCCTTTACCAACAGCATTATTTACATTCAGCGCTGCCTGTTTCGGGGAAACAACTTCATTTACCGATGCTTCAACAATAGCCGGTGGTAGTATTGCTTCATGGAACTGGAATTTTGGAGATGTTGCATCAGGCATAAACAATACTTCTACTGCGCAGGATCCAACGCACATATTTACAGCACCGGGTACTTATTCTGTTATTCTAACTGTAACATCTAACTTCGGTTGCCAAAATACCGTTACACTTTCCGTTGTTGTCAGCGCAGTGCCCGTTGCAGCATTCACCTCGACAACTGTTTGCCAAGGACATGCCACAGTATTTACCGACAATTCTACTGTAATCAGTGGAACAATCAGCGGTTGGAACTGGAAGTTTGGAGATGGTGGTACATCTGCAATACAAAATCCTTTGCATACTTATGCTTTAGCTGGTAATTATACTGCCACATTAGTGGTATCTACCTCAAGTGGATGTACTGATTCTATAACAAACTCGGTTACTGTTAACCCAATGCCGATCCCTAATTTCACTGCAACTTCAGTTTGCCAGGGGCTTACAACCAACTATACTGATGCTTCAACCATTGGTGGTGGTGGAAATATTACTTCGTGGGCATGGACATTTGGAGACGGAGGAACATCTACGCTGCAAAATCCGACACATACTTATGCCACAGCAGGAATATTCCCAGTTACCTTAACTGTTACATCTAACAATAATTGCGATTCTACTTTCAAAGCAACAGTTACAGTATATCCAATACCGAAGCCAGCATTTACGGCAACCACACCATGCCAGGGTAATGCCACGGTATTTACTGACGGTTCAACTATCAGCAGTGGTTCCATTGCAAACTGGAACTGGAGCTTTGGTGATGGCAATACTTCAAACCTGCAAAACCCTGCAAACACATATGCATCTGCTGGAACATACTCGGTTGATCTGATTATTTCATCTAATCATGGATGTATTGATTCAGTGAGGCAGCCGGTTACAGTAAACCCGAATCCTGTTGTTAACTTCAAAGCTAATGATACTGTTGGTTGCGTTCCATTATGTGTAACATTTACAGACCTTAGTAATATTGCCAGCGGCACCATTACCACATGGGATTGGAACTTTGGAGATAGTACAGCTGACTCTAAAGTACAAAACCCAACACACTGCTATACAAAAGTAGGTACCTTCTCTGTAACACTTACAGTTACATCGGCAAATGGCTGCTCAACAACGTGGACACATGTTAATTATATTACCACTTATCCGGTTCCCATAGCCAATTTCCTTGCTACCCCAAATCCAACTACAATTGTTGATCCTGTAGTAAACTTCATTGACAAATCAGCAGGAAACCCAATTTCATGGTATTGGACATTTGGTGATAACCTGGATTCCATTAAGCTCACACAAAACACCATACATACTTACCAGGATACAGGTACCTTCTGGACTACACTTAAAATAGTCAACAAATATGGATGCGTTGATAGCATAAAAGAACCAATTACAATACAACCAGAATGGACATTCTATGTTCCCAATGCCTTCACTCCTAACGGAGACGGAATGAATGATACATTTATTGGAAAGGGAACTGACCTACTATCATACGAGATGTGGATATTTGACAGATGGGGAATGTTACTATATCATTGTACGGATATAAATAAGCCCTGGGATGGAAAAGTACAAAACTCTTCTATAGAATGCCAGGAAGACACGTACGTTTATTTGATCATTATAAAAGATGTATTCAAGAACCAACATAGATATGTTGGGAAGGTAACGCTGATAAAATAGTACTGAGATTTAATTTATTATAAAGCCCTGTAATGTTGCGGGGCTTTTTATTTGTTTATCTCTCGCAACTATATAATGTAATAAATACTTAGTTTTGAATAATGAAGGCTTCATATATGTAGACTAACCTTGTTATATAAAATCAGTCTATCATGTTTACAAGAAGCCTAAAAAACAATACCCATTCATTAAGCCTGTTCGTATTTATTACTACAACTTTCCTTGTTGGATTTACCTCCTGCAAAGTAGATAGTTCTCCGCAGAATGAAATCCCTATTCAATCTCATTCAGTTATAACAGGTGCGGGCTCCACATTTGCTAATCCTATTTACAACAAAATGATGGGTGAATTTTGCACCGTTACTGCTATACCTACTTCTTACCAGGCAATAGGATCGAGCCTTGGAATAAAAAGGCTTATGAGCAGATCTGTTGATTTCGGAGCATCAGATGCTTTTCTTAGTAACGATGATATGGCCATGTTTACATCTAATGTGGTTGAATTCCCTACCTGTCTTGGTTCAGTAGTACTCACCTATAACCTTCCGGGCGATACTGCGCTTAAACTCACATCAGACATTATAGCAGATATTTATTTAGGAAAAATAACCAAGTGGAATGACCCGCGGATTAAAGCAGAGAATATAGGAACAGAATTACCAAACGAATCTATAACAGTGGTGCATCGGGCAGATGGAAGCGGAACTTCTTATGTATTTACTGATTATCTTTCAAAAGTAAATACCGAATGGAGAACGAAAGTAGGAATGGCAAAATTACCAAATTGGCCTGTTGGTGTTGAGGGCGATGGAAATGATGGAGTAGCAACTGCCGTAAAACTTAAAACCGGTTCGATTGGTTATGTTGAACTATCGTATGCCTTGCAAAAAAACATGCATTACGCTTTAATTAAAAACTCATCGGGTAAGTATATTAAAGCCTCACTGGAATCTACAAGCCTTGCTGCTAATGGTGATATACCTGCCGACACACGTATCAGTATTACTAATTCAAGTGTTGCTGATGCCTACCCTATAAGTAGTTTTACCTGGATAATTATATACAAAGAGCAATCTTATAATAGCAGAACCAAATTGCAGGCCATAGATCTTTTAAAAGAATTATCGTGGATGATTCATACAGACGGGCAACAATACACGAAACCATTGAATTATGCCCCATTGCCCCCAAAGGCAATAGCTGCTGCAGAGAATGTGCTTAAGTCAGTAACTTATGAAGGCACGCCTATTATAAAATAAATAAAAGCCCCGTATTACACGGGGCTTTTTTATTTTTCAGAATACAATAATTTCTATTTCACCAGGCTAACCCTGCCCATATAAGTATGATCGACATTCTTCCAGTCGGTAACCTTAATTACATATACATAAGTATCCATCTGGCACATATTGTTATTGTTGTTATAACTTCCGTTCCAACCCTTATTGATGTCTAATGTGTGGTATATGGTTGTTCCCCAGCGGTCGAAGATATACATGTCAAAGGTTTTAAAGTAACCACCCTTAGGAGCAAATACATCATTCACGCCATCTCCATTGGGTGTAAATGCATTAGGAATGTAAAAGGTGAACAAAGGGTCTATTACTATACAATGGGTTATAGAATCTATACATCCATGTTTATTCATATCTATTAGCCTCACACAGTACGTACCGGTATCCGTATAACTGTGGGTGGCATTCTGGGTTATGGCCATATTCGATGCACTGTTCGTATCGCCCAAGGTCCAAAGCCATTGCACAAGACCGTACTGGTCAGTGGTGGCATCTGTAAAAGTAATATTGGGCAAAGCGATACTGGTAGGCTGCGGCGAAGATGTAAAGTCAGTATGCGGATGATCAAAAACAGTTATTAAATTATTTTCGACAATTGCTGAAGAACAACCACTGTCGGAAGTAACTGTTAAACTAACGGTAAACATACCCGGGTTAGTATAGCAATTCATCGGGTTCTGAAGGCCAGAAATACTACCATTGCCAAAGTTCCAGCTCCATGATTTTATGCCTCCTGAAGCGATAGCTGATTTATCGGTAAAGGTTACACATACAGGGTAACAGCCATTCACAGTATCTTGTGTAAAGGAAACTATCGGTAAAGGATCGACAATTACAACCATATTGGTACTTGCAGGTGGTGTGCCACAGCCATCGGCCACCGTAACAGTATATGTAGTTGTAACAAGTGGAGAGACTTTTACTGTTTGTCCCGGTATTGGTCCCGGTGTCCATACATAAGTATAGGTGCCATCTCCACCGCTTGCCGTAGCCGTAAGGGTAGCCGTTGATCCGGGGCATATAGCGGTAGATACGGGGGCCTTTATAGATAATGGAAGCGCTACGTTAACAGTAGCTGTAGCCTGTGCCGTACATCCATTAGCATCAGTTACTACTAATGTATATGTTGTGTTGATAACAGGGTTCACTGTAGTTGTATCTGTGTTGGCTCCTGTGTTCCATTGGTATGTATATGCCGTTGTTCCTCCATTTACAACAGGCTGAAGAAGAGTAGACTGCCCGTTACAGATGGATACGGGAGCAGGTGGTATTACTGTTAATAGGGCTGGCTGAGTTATAGTTTGTTTTAGGGAATCGGTACATCCGTTGGCATCTTTTATAATAAGGGTATAGTTACCTGCAGGTAAGTTTGTCGCAGCCGGGGTAGTTTGTACAGGTGTGCTATTCCAGGAATAGACATATGCCCCAGTACCTCCTGTAACGCCTGCTGTAATGCTTCCATTTGTTTGCCCGAAGCAAAGCAGGTTAGTTGATGTCACCACCGAATCTCGTAATGCCGGGGGCTGGGTTACAGTAAGGGGATTAGTATCATGTACGCATCCGTTGGCATCGGTTACTACTACAGAATAATTGGCTGCACACAAATTATTAACATTGGCTGTAGATGTACCGTTACTCCAGCCATAAATATAAGGGCTGGTCCCTCCTGACGGGATAACAGTTGCTGAACCATTGCAAACTCCATTACAGGTTGCTGCGAAAGCTGAAGCGGTTAATTGTAAAGGTGTCGGCTGGGTTATAGTTGCAACTGCTGAAGCAGTACATCCGTTTGCATCGGTTACTGTGCAGGTGCAACTACCTACACCAAGCGCAGTAGCTACTGAAGTAGTCTGTGCATTACACCAGGCATAACTATAAGGGCCTGTGCCGCCTTTTACTCCGTCGGTGGCTGTGCCATTTGTTTGACCGTTACATAATACATTTGTAAATGAAGCAATAGAATCTCTTATAGCTGTGGGTTGAGTTATTACCGCTACGGCTGGTACGGTACATCCATTGGCATCGGTTACCGATACAGTATAAGAACCTGCCATTAAACCGGTAGCTGTTTGGGTAGTCTGTATTGGTGCTGTATTCCACGAATAAGTATACGGACCGGTACCGCCTGTTATAGATCCTGTTGCAGTACCATTATTACCACCATTACAACTAACATTGGTGGTAGCTGATATGGATGCTGTTAAAGCTCCCGGCTGAGCTATAGTTACCGTAGCTGTAGCAGTACAGCTATTAGCATCGGTTACTGTACATGTATAAGTTGCAGCAGCTAAATTTGTTGCATTGGCAGTTGTCTGCACAGGTATTGTTGTCCATGAATAGCTATAAGGCCCAAGGCCACCTTTTGCTCCATCTACTGCAGTACCGTTACTTCCGCAAGCTACCGATACATTAGTAAATGATACAATCGAGTCGCGTAAAGCGGGTGTACCTGTAATAGTAACTGTAGCAGTGGCAGGGCAGCCACTGGCATTATCAACTGTAACAGTATATGTTCCGGGAATAAGATTGGTAGCAGAGTCTGTAGTTTGTACAGGAGCAGTACTCCATGAATATGTAAATGGCCCCACTCCACTTGTTACAGTGGTAAGGGCAGAACCTGCCGAAGCACAAGTCGCATTTTTTGAAGTAGTATTCAGGGTTATAGCTTGAGGTACACAATATGAAATCACCAGGTATCCGTTTCCTCCACTTACACCGCCTGCAGCACCTGCGCCACCACCAGCGCCTGTACCGGCAGGTAACCCTGCATAAGTATTTCCTCCGGGAGTCTGTCCATTTCCGTTTATTGTATTAGTACCAAGGCTATTACCACCTGCACCGCCGCCACCGCCGCAATCACAATTAGGAGCACCGCCGCCCGCACCGGCATTATCGCCGCCGCCGCCGCCGCCACCTGCACCACCATCATTTCCAACTCCTCTATTAGCTCCCTGCGTTCCAACAGTATCGGGGCTTCCACCCACTATACCACCCGCACCATCGCTTGAGCTTGTACCTTTACTTCCATTTTGCCCGCCGCCGCCGCCCGGGGCACCTTCGGAATGATTACCACCACCACCACCGCCGCCGCCGCCTGCGGCATCAATTAATATAACACCACTGCTGACCAATCCTGTTCCGCCGCCGCCGCCGCCGCCTGCACCCGAAGTTCCGCTGGAACCCGGATTACCACCACTCCCACCGTCACCAAGGCCAAAACCGCCTGCTCCGGCACCTGTACTAGCCGCATGACTGCCACCAAGTGCACCGCCGCCACCAACCATAACAGAAATAACCTGTCCGGGAGTTACAGTAATAGTACTCTCTGCATAAGCGCCACCACCACCGGGAAAACCGTTATATGTATCATTACCGGCACCGCCGCCGCCGCCGCCCCATGCCTCAACAGTAATAGAAGTAACACATGGTGGAACCGTAAATGATTGTACAGCGCCCGTATAAATAAAAGCTATGGAATCAGGCGTACATGCGGCAGTTACATGATGTGAATCGGTATTTTTATCCTGGCCGTTGGCATCAAATAACAACCCCATTGCAAACAATAAGGTAACAGTGCACACAAATTGCCTTTGTAGAAATTTTCCCATTAAAATATTTTTACTCATTTAATAACATCATCCAGGGGAAATGAGTAGTACAAATTTAACATAATTTTTGAGATTTCAAATCATTATATGCATATTATATAAAGCATGCAGATTTAAATAGCTTTAAAACAGCTACTAAACCAGTTAAGCTGTGGTTCAAAATAAATCATAAATTCCCGGTTATTTTACAAAACATCATCTTATTACAGCCATACTTTCATTAAATCAGATAAACGAAGTTTTAGCTGTAAGATTTAAGAGAAGAAATAAAAATTTACTTTTATGCCTTCAGAAAATCGGAAATGCAAAACCCCTGTAAACTTATATTATCATTTTTTGTATCAGTAATCATAACTATTTCCTGTTGTTTTCATGCTTCTGCACAAACCCACAAAATTGATTCATTAACGCAGGCATTAAAAAAAAACACTGGTGATACCATGCAGGTACTTAACTTAGGTAAGCTTAGTTACGAGTATGAAAACCTGGGGAGCTATCCCATTGCTGATTCACTTGCACTTAAGGCGTTAAAACTGGGAACACAGGTTAATTATCAGCATGGAATAGCGCTGGCCTATAATCAAATTGGCAGTATTGCTGAAGACATGGGTAATTACCAAAAAGCCCTGGAGAATTTCTCTAAAGCGCTTTCAATTAGAAAGCAACAAAAAGACAAAAGCGGAACAGCCAGTTCGCTTAAGCGTATAGGCAACGTGTATAATGAAGAAAGCGAATACACACTTGCTCTCGGTTACTTTATTGAAGCTTCAAAAACATATGAAGAGATACAGGATAAACATGGTATAGCAATGGTGCACGATAATATTGGAAGTGTTTATACAAACCAGGGCAATTATGCGAAAGCGCTCGAAGAGCATTTGAATGCCTTAAAAGTGCTGGATGACCTGAAAGATACCAGTAATATGATATATGCATACCAGCATATCGGGAATGTATATAGCGATCGTAGAGAATACACCAAAGCATTGGACCAGTACAATAATGCATTGGTTTTAAGTGAAAAGAAACAAGACACGACAAATATTGCGGATGCAGAAAGCAATATTGGATTGGTGTATAGTATTACAGGAGATTATTCTAAGGCACTTGAGAAAAATTTTGCAGCCCTGGAAATAAGAACAAAGCATGGAGATAAAAACGGAATTGCAACTTCACTAATTAATATAGGCGGTATCTATTATGCTCAGCAGGATTTTCCAAAATCGCTTGATTATATAAACAAATCGCTTGATATTTTTCAGGAGATAGGAAATAAAGACGGAGTTGCCAATTGCCTTGACGGTATTGGCCAGATTTATTTGATGGAAAAAAATTACCCTAAAGCAATTGAATACGAAAATAAAAGCCTTGACCTTGCAAAAAACATTGGCTCTCTTCAGGGAATTGCTTCATCGTATGAAACCATGAGCAGCACTATGGAATTAATGGGCAATTCAGGGAAAGCTTTAGAATATTACAAAGCCCATATTTCATACCAGGATAGTATTTATAATAAAGAGAATACCAAGAAAATGGTGCAGGCCGAAATGAACTATGATTTTGAGAAAAAGCAGGCTGCTGAAAAAGCCGAACAGGATAAGAAAGATGCTCTACAGGCTGAAGAAGTAAAAAAACAGAAGGTTGTCATTTACTCTGTTTTAGGTATACTGCTTCTTGTTATAGGTTTTGCAGTTTTTGCATATCGCAGCAACCTGCAAAAACAAAAAGCCAACCGCGAGTTAGATATTAAGAATAAAAAAATTGAAGCAGCTTACACTATCATTGAAACAAAAAACCATGAAATAACAGACAGTATAAACTATGCCCAACGGATACAGCAGGCTATTTTGCCCAATAAAAAAGACATACAGGAAAGTATACCGGAAAGCTTTGTTTTGTTTAAACCAAAAGATATAGTGAGCGGTGATTTTTATTTTTTCGCAAAGCAGAATAAAACAAAATTTATTGCAGCGGTTGATTGTACGGGCCACGGCGTTCCGGGTGCGTTTATGAGCATGATAGGCTGGGAAAAAATAAGTGATGCTGTTGAGCAAACAAAACATACAGGTGATATTTTAAAGTTGGTTAATAAAGGAATCCGAACATCATTGCATCAATCGAATGATGAGGACAGTACACGTGACGGAATGGATATTGCTTTATGCGCTATAGAACAAACAGCTACCGGAACCGGCTTAACATACGCCGGCGCAAATCGTCCGCTATGGATAATAAAAAATGGAACACGCCAAATTGATGAAATAAAAGCCACTAAACGGGCAATTGGCGGTTTTTCTGAAGAAGAACAAAATTTCGAAAATCACATATTAGAGTTAGTAAAAGGAGATTCATTCTACATATTTTCAGATGGCTATGCCGACCAGTTTGGAGGAGAAAAGAAAAAGAAACTTACCACAAAAAAATTCAGGGAACTAATTGCCGAAATATGCCACCTGCCAATGGCTGAGCAGGAAAAAAAACTTGATAATTTTATTGAAAACTGGAAGGCCGGTAACGAACAGATAGATGATATTTTAGTGATCGGTGTAAGGGTATAAAAATGAGTCTGGGGAAAAATTACTACCTTTAATTCCCTGAATTTAACTTTTAACAGCCAAAATATATATCCGTGAGAAAATCTATACTCATTTTAACCACTTTACTTATTTCAACATTTCTTGTAAATGCACAATATTCATCTCACCAAGCTGAAGCTGCAAGCGGCAAGGCTATTGGAATGACTTCAGGCGGAGGCAATAAAGGCTTTGGGGTAATTTTCCAGTATGATATGGGCACAGGGAAAGACCATACTCCTATTCACTTAAACGGAAAGAAAGTAGAATTAACGTTTGGAAACCCATTGGGCAATCTTATACAAGCATCAAACGGTAAGCTATACGGAATGACATGGTACGGGGGAACTAAAGGCTATGGAACTGCTTTTTGTTACAATATTAAAACAGGGAGAGATAGTGTTATTATAAGTTTCGATGGGCCTAACGGTGCATACCCATCCGGTAGCCTCTTCCAGGCATCTAATGGATTACTTTATGGAATGACTGATAGTGGAGGAAAATCTAATAATGGTGTATTTTTTAGCTACAACATTAAAACCGGTAAAGACAGTATTATTCGCAATTTTGATGATACTACCAATGGCTCAAACCCTATGGGTAACCTTATGCAGGCATCGAATGGCTGGCTTTACGGAATGACCAGTTGGGGTGGTGATAGCCTTTATAAAGATGGTGTAATATTTACATATAACCCTGTAACGGGAAAAGATACATTGATTCATGATTTCCAGTACTATGACGGCGTTTCACCTGAAGGCTCATTGATGCAGGCGTCAAATGGTTTGTTATATGGTATGACATACGAGGGTGGTACTTCATCAAATGATGGATCATTATTTTGTATTGACCCTAAAACAGGGTATGATAGTGTAATATTCAGCTTTGATAGTATACACGGTGCCTTCCCTTACTTTAATGATGTGATGCAGGCAAAAGATGGGATGCTATATGGCCTTGTAAGCCAGGGAGGCAATAATAATGGTGGCGTACTCTTTTCCATTGACCCGGCGAGCGGATTAAATACGGCTACGGTTTTGAGCCTTGACGATATTGGAGGAGATTACCCTGATGGAAGCTTAGTACAGGCAAAAGATGGCTTATTGTATGGAATGACTGAGCAAGGAGGATATAGTAATTACGGAACATTATTCTGTTACAACCCTGTTTCAGGAATTGACAGTGTTATATTTGATTTTAACGGAAACAATGGTGCATATCCTTATGGTAGCATGGTGCTTGATTCAAACGGACTGCTATATGGAATGACTTTTAGTGGTGGGCATTATGGTTATGGTGTTTTGTTTAGCTACAATACAATAACACATAAAGACAGTGTTCTGTTTAATTTCAGCGGAACAGTAACTAATAATAATTCATTGGTACAAGCATCTGACGGACTTTTATATGGTATGTCATTATTAGGCGGTACTAATTTTTACGGAAATATTTTTAGCTTTAATTACACAACGGGTGTTAGTAATACGCTTTATAGCTTCGACAGTATATCAGGCCAATATCCTTATGCGGGCCTTATACAGGCTTCAAATGGCTTATTATATGGCATGACAGAATATGGCGGCAGTAATAACGAAGGTGTCATATTCAGTTTTGATACTAAGACCAACACACAAAAAGTAGTTTCGAACTTTAATGATGTGAACGGAGATTATCCGCAGGGTAATCTTATGCAGGCATCGAATGGTTTAATTTATGGTATGGCTCCTGAAGGAGGAACCAACTATGAGGGAGTTTTATTTTACTATAACCCTGTGTCAGGTAAAGACAGTGTACTTATAAACCTTTCAGACAATATAGGCTTCTCTCCTTATGGAGGATTGATGCAAGCCAGTGATGGATTGCTTTATGGAATGACCAACAGCGGTGGTGCAAATTACGATGGTGTAATCTTTAACTTCAACACTAAAACCAAATTATACAAACCTCTTTATAGTTTTAATGACTCTACAAGCGGAGAAGCGCCGTATGGTAATCTTGTTCAGGCAAGCGATGGCTTATTATACGGAATGACTTACTTTGGAGGCAAGCAGGGCGCTGGTGTATTGTTCAATTTTGATCCAAAAACCAACAAAGAAAAACCGCTTATGAACTTTAACGGGGCCAATGGCGCAAACCCGAACGGTTCACTGGTATTAGACAGTAGCGGTACAATTCTGTATGGAACAACGTCAATTGGCGGACTCTCAAATTATGGTGTACTATTCAGTTATAATACTGTAACCAATAAAGACTCGGTATTACTTAGCTTTAGTGATACCAATGGTGCAAACCCAACAAGTATAATTATTATTGGCGGGTACGTTTCGGGTATAAACAATGTAACCCAGCCCAATGAGGTAATATTGGTTTACCCTAATCCGTTTAAAGACGCCGCCACAATACTATTTAGCAGTGAAGGAACTAAGTATGTGGAAATGTATACGCTAACCGGTGAAAAAATAAAATCATTATCATGCAACTCAACCCGTTGCGAAATTTCGAGGGATAATCTTGCAGCAGGAATGTATCTTTTAAAAATCTTCGATGCAAATCACAACTATATTTCATCTTCAAAAATAGTTGTGCAATAACCGGGTATTCCCAAAATATTATTGATCATTTATAATACTTCACATATATAGTATATGTGAAGTATTTATTTACTTTTGGCGCGTTAAGCAACCAGAATATAAATCGTCCCTGCGAGTAATATTCAATCGTGAAAAATAATACTTTGTCTTCCAAGAAGATGCTAAGTATTTGGTTTTCAAAAGAGAATCCTTACTGCTTATTTATTTAATGTATGCTTAATACACAGGCAAGTTTTGTTTGTATACTTTGCAAAGAGAACAAGTGAGCAATTATTCTGACTAAAAGTTCAATTACTATAACATCATATCCCCTGGTATGAAAATGAAAAAAATACAATTACATTTTACTGAATCGGTTTTATTAATTGCCCTATTTGTGTCTGTGTTTAATTTTAATGCACAAGCGCAGTTAACTACAACCAGGGCCGGTAACTATGCCAAGATAAACTACCTGGTTAATAATGTACTTTTAGGAAGCGGTGTAATTGCGACTAATATTACTTACCAGGGTATAGATACTTCGTTTGGTTTTTTTAATGGAAAGACGTCTAATATAGGAATGGATAGTGGCTTAATTATGACCAATGGTACTATAACACTTGCCGATGGGCCCAACAGCAAAGCAAGTGATAAAAGTGATGGAAAATACACAACATATAATTACAGTACTACAGATGGCTGGCCTGCAAGCAATACATACCGGGATACTGATCTTGCTAATTTAATTGGAACAACTTATGCTAATACTTATTCATGCGCATTATTGCAATTTGATTTTGTTGCCACATCTGATTCTATAGAGTTTCAATATGTGTTTGCATCAAATGAAGAGCCTTATTATGTTGGCAGTAAATACCTTGATGATTTCGG
This sequence comes from Bacteroidota bacterium, assembly GCA_013289475.1. Taxonomy (GTDB): domain Bacteria; phylum Bacteroidota; class Bacteroidia; order JABEUT01; family JABEUT01; genus JABEUT01. The sequence goes on along the minus strand of JABCZW010000001.1, from coordinate 18,803 downwards.
TTTTTTTTTAAGCGGCCCGGGTATAGCGGGCCCTTTTTCGCGCGGAGCTATTAACCTTGCACTCATACCTAAAACCACAACAGCAGTTTATATAAACTCAGTTAACTGTACCACTAACTCAGCCTATTATGTTTGTAATTGGCCGGCTTCAACGGGTTGTTCCACATGCCCTGCAACTCTGGCAACCACAACAGTTGGCTATAATGGTTTTACTACTGTACTTACTGCAAAAGCCTATGTACAATGCGGTAAAAAATATCATATAAAATTAGGTTTAGCCGATATAGGAAATGGTAAATTCGATTCAGGCGTATTATTAAAAGGCGGAAGCTTTAAACCTACCACCAACCCGCTGGTTGCGTCCCCAACTTCTTCAAACATATGTTCAGGAAATTCCGTAACACTAACTGCCAGTGGTGCTACAGGCTATACCTGGAGCCCTGCTGCAAGTTTAAATACAACTACCGGTGCCAGCGTAATCGCAACACCTACTGTTACTACAACTTATACTGTAATTGGTAATATTGTAGGTGCCTGTGATGATACAGCAAAACTTGTTGTTACTGTAAATCCTACTCCAACTGTTACAGTTAATGCCGCTCCTTCATCAACAATATGTTCAGGTGGGTCAACCACACTAACTGCAGGCGGAGCAACTACTTATACATGGAGCCCGGCTACAGCATTAAATAAAACTACGGGCACTTCTGTAGTTGCAAGTCCAACCGTTACAACTACCTATACTGTCACAGGCACAAGCGCAGGAGGTTGTATAAATACTAATAGTATTGTTGTAACTGTAACTACAACCCCTACCGTTTCAATTGCTATAACGGGTATATCACCTTCACTTTGTGCCGGTGATACAATTGGGCTTGTTGCAAGTGGAGCTACCTCATACACATGGAGTCCAGCTGCAAGTTTAAACTCCTCAACAGGATCATATGTAATTGCAAACCCGGGTGTAACCACTACTTATACCGTTATAGGTACTCTTGCAGGCGGCTGCACTGGCAGAGACAGTATTAAAATAACAGTCAACCCGACACCCACTGTAACTCTGTCAACTACTTCATCACCTAACTTATGTTCAGGAACCTCAGATACTATTAAAGCTACCGGCGCATCAACATATACATGGAGCCCGGCTGCAAGTTTAAGTTCTTCTACGGGTACACCCGTAGTAACAACACCCAGCACCACTACAACTTATACGGTGGTAGGTAAAAATGCCTCGGGTTGCACTGATACTGCAAAAATCACAATTAGTGTAACCCCCACTCCAACAGTTTCCATTACACCAACCAGCCCCGGAATTTGCCCCGGCGATACGGCACTGCTTACTGCCAGTGGAGCAACTACTTATGTGTGGAGTCCCGGAACCGGCTTGAATATAACAACTGGCGCAAGTGTTTTAGCAAACCCTGCATCTTCAATAACCTATACTATTACGGGCACTAATGGAGCTTGTACTTCAAAAGATTCAGTAAGTATTAATGTTGGCAAACTGGTAGTAACTGCATCTGCATCATCATCAACTATTTGTTCAGGTTCATCAACTTCACTCACTGCTGCAGGTGCATTAAATTATACATGGAAACCAATTACGGGATTAAGTTCAAGCACTGGTTCACCTGTAACTGCAACTCCATCGGTAACCACCACATATAGCGTTACAGGTACTTCAGGCAGTGGATGCAGTGATAGTGCTACTATTACAATTACAGTAAACCCCACCCCAACATTATCAGTATCTGCAGGTAACCCTTTAATATGTTTTGGTGCAAGCGGCACTACTATAATAGCAAGCGGCGCTAATACTTACACATGGAGTCCAATCAGTGGACTAAGTTGTTCCACTTGTACAAATCCAAACGCAAATCCCGGTTCGACAACAACATATACCGTTACAGGAACAAGCGCCGCGGGTTGCGGTGCTACTGATACAGTAAGTATACAGGTTGATAAACCTTCTATTACTGCAGGATCTTCATCATCAAGCATTTGCAACGGAACAACTACTTCGCTTGATGCATCTGGTGGTACAAGTTATGTTTGGAGTCCGGCTGCAAGCTTAAGCGCTACAAGTGGTGCCATAGTAACAGGCAACCCCGCCACTTCAACCACGTATACGGTTGTTGGAACAGATGCCGCAGGATGTAAAGATTCAGCAAATATTGCTATTACTGTAAATCCGTTGCCTTCAGTTTCAGCCTCTGCTTCAAACACCTCAATTTGTTCAGGCAGTTCTACGTCACTTAATGCAAGCGGGGCAACAACCTATTCATGGACTCCTTCCGGTAGTTTGACATGTGCTACCTGCCCGAGTACAAGCGCAAATCCGGGTTCATCTACTACTTATACAGTTGTGGGTACAAGCGCCGCCGGCTGTAATGACACAACCCAAATAAGCATAACCGTTAACCCAATTCCAACAATAAGTATTTCTTTATCAGGTAATGATACACTGTGTCCTGGTCAATCAGTTAATATGACTGCTAATGGCGGCGTGTCATATACATGGAGCCCGTCAACCGGATTAAGTTCTACAACAGGAACAACTGTAACCGCAACACTACCATCAAGCCCTATGGTGTATAAAGTTGTTGGCAGTAACGGAAGTTGCGCCGACAGTGCCAGCCAAACAATTTATCTATACCCTCCATTAAATGTTATTATGCCTCCTGATACAATTTGTTTGGGAAAAAGCGGGCAGGTAGAAGTAATAGTAACAGGTGGCAAGCCAGGCTATAACTATATATGGAACAATGGTCTGCCTAATAATGCAGGTCCATTCACTATATCACCTGTGTTATCAACTTATTATACATGCTCAGTAACTGATGGATGTGGCACTACAATTAAAGATTCTGAATTGGTTTTCAGCGCCCCCATACCTATAGCATCATTTATAGACAACCCTAACACTATTTGGGGCGGACAATATGTAAGCTTTACAAATTCGAGCACAGGAGCAACTTCATATTATTGGAATTTTGGAGACGGAGGGTCGTCAACCAATACAACGCCGTATTACCAATATAATGTGCCCGGCACATATATAGTTTACCTTATAGCATCTAACAGATATGGATGTTCTGATTCAATAACCGATACAGTTTTTGTTGAAGGCGGGTTATATGTACCCAATGTATTTACGCCTAATGGTGACGGTCAAAATGATGTATTCCACATTACGGCAGGAGGAATGAAAACTTATGACCTCGAAATTTTTAACCGCTGGGGACAGAAAGTATTTGAAACAGATTCACCAAACATCGACTGGAGTGGAAAAAGTATGGCTGGTATTGATCAATCGGATGGAATATATTACTACATAATAAAAGCTACTGATTATAACAATAAGAAATACAATTTGGATGGCTATCTTCAGTTAATACGTTGATTATTTGGTGGTTTTAAAAAAAATATTTATATTGCAATGCGATATTTGATTTTTACTTAGTAAAGCAACCTCTACCTAATAATTTACATCTATAGATAAAAGTTAAAAACTGGCCAGTATTAAATTAGTACAAATAACATTGTTCCCTGACGATGGCAAAAGCTCTACAAAAAAGATACGATTTCTCCTATTTAAGGGCATTGATATTTGCCGGCATAATGGTTACTTGTTTTCTTGAACCATCTTATGCACAAACTGTTTTTTACCAAAACTTTGATGGTGCTTATACGAACACTAAGATAAATGCCGGTGGCAGCACCATTACTAATGCTTCTTGCATACCTACTTCTCAAACCTGGACGGGTGGTACCAGCTGTTCATCATGTTATGGCGGCGGTACCAATTGTTACTATTTTTACAGAGATGATCAGAGTATCAGCAGCGGTGTTGATATGTGTGGTGGTGCCGCTCCGGCTACTCCATGCACTGATGCAGGAGCTTATAGTATTTATTTCGACTGTTACGATGCCCAAAACAGCGCAACTGTAACATCCCCGACTATCGATCTGTCTGCATATGCCAGCAGTTGTTATACTGTAACCCTTAAATTTTACTATTATAACTTCGACGAAACTTCAGTGCAGGCATCACTCTATAATGGAAGTTCCTGGCTGAATGAAACCGCTCTTTCCGGAACAAGTGGTAACTGGCAAACTAAATCTTATACCATACCTATAGCTTATTGCGTTTCAAATTTCCAGGTAATGTTTACCGGTAACAGTGCCTTCCAAAGCTATCCCATCGGTTTTGATGAAGTTTCTATATCAGTTACATCCACGGCACCTACTTTACAAGCCTCTGCAATTACTTATTCGGGAGTTACATGTAATAGTATGACCGTAAATTGGACAAATGGTAATGGTTCGAACAGAATTGTGGTTGCATATCCCAACTCTACCATTACTAACCCTTCAAGCGGTACTGCTTATACCGCAAATAATACTTATGGAAGTGGTACCGGCCTGGGCGCAGGGTTTGTAGTATATAATGGTACAGGAAGTTCAGTAAATGTATCAGGCTTATCGGCGAGCACTACCTATTATTTTGCAGTATTCGACTATAATGCCCCAACTTGTTACATTACCCCGGGTGTATCTTCAAGCCAGGCTACCCCTGCATGCGCTGCATGCCCTACTACTGCTGCCTCGGCACTTTCTTATTCTGGTGTAACATGCAGTAGTGTGACAGTAAACTGGACAAATGGGAACGGAACAAACAGGATTGTAGTAGCATATCCAAACAATACACTTACAAACCCTGTAAACACTACGGCGTATACTGCAAATACCACTTATGGAAGCGGCACTGCACTAGGAGCAGGTTTTGTAGTTTATAACGGAACAGGGAGCACGGTAACCGTGTCCGGCTTAGCAGCCAGTACTACCTATTGGTTTGCCGTTTTTGAATATAATACCGTTGCTTGTTATTATACAACCGGCGCACCACATACAAGCCAGGCTACCCCTTCATGTGCTGCTTGCCCAACTACGGCAGCTTCAGCACTTTCTTTTTCATCTATATCATGCAGCGGAATGACTGTAAGCTGGACAAATGGAAACGGAGCGGACAGGGTTGTTGTTGCATATCCTAACTCTACCATTACTAACCCGGTAAATAGTACTGCATATACTGCAAATACTACCTATGGAAGTGGCACTGCACTGGGAGCGGGTTTTGTAATATATAACGGAACCGGAAGTACGGTAAACGTATCTGGTTTAACAGCCGGTGTTACGTATTACTTTGCCGTGTTTGAATATAATACTACTGCATGTTATCTTACGCCTGGTCTATCCTCAAACCAGGCAACTGCAACAACCCCTACTACGTCTTCATCGGCTATTACCTACCCCGGCATTAGTTGCAGTGATATTTTATTGAACTGGACAACCGGAAACGGAACCAATAGAATTGTAGTGGCCTATCCTAATTCTACCATTACTCCACCTGTGAGTGGTACTGCCTACACTGCTAACAGTGCATACGGAAGCGGGGCCGTTTTGGGAGTTGGAAGTGTTGTTTATAATGGTACGGGTAATTCTGTTGATGTAACTGGCTTAACTGCCGGTACCACCTATTGGTTTGCTGTATTTGAATATAATGGTACATCTTGTTATCTAACCCCGGGTGTATCATCAAGCCAGGCAGTTGCAGCCAGCCCTACAACTTCTGCTTCTGCCATTTCGTATTCTGCTGTTGCATGTACCGGTATGACAGTAAGTTGGACAAATGGAAACGGAGGGAAGAGAATTGTTGTGGCCTACCCCAACTCTACTATTACTAACCCAACCAGTGGTACAACATATGCTGCAAGCACTACTTATGGAAGCGGAACTGCACTTGGAGCTGGCTTTGTGATATACAATGGCTCAGGAAGCTCTGTTGCAGTTTCAGGGCTAACATCAAACACTACCTATTATTTTGCTGTTTTTGAATATAACGGTACCTCATGTTATAAAACGCCAGGCGTTTCTTCAAATAATACAACATCAACCTGTGCAGGATGTCCCACAACAAATTCTTCAGCACTATCATATTCTCATGTGGGTTGTAATAGTATAACATTAGGTTGGACAAACGGAAACGGAACCCGCCGTATAGTTGTTGTTTATCCTAATTCTACCATTACCAACCCTACAAATGGTACTACTTATACTGCGAGCTACACCTATGGAAGCGGAACTGCGGTTGGAGCAGGCTATATAGTATATAACGGAACAGGCAGTTCAGTTACTGTACTTGGCTTATCGGCAAGTACTACTTATTATTTTGCTGTTTTTGAGTATACAACAGTTGCATGCTATCTTAACCCGGGTGCATCTTCAAACAAATCAACCACAGCCTGTACCAATTGCCCTTTTATGTCAATTGCGGAAACCGATGGCTGTAACGGGAATGTGGGATGTAATGAAGGAGATACGGAATGGCTGTTATTTAATACATGTTCTTATGGCTGGGACAATTCTGTTGATCCGCCAACGGTGAATTACGGTAGTAATCCGGCTCCCGCATGGACACACTCTACCAATTCATATACATCTGATCCAACTACTACCGCTACTATGAATACTGATGCAGGCTGTACTGTTTTTATTGATGCCAGCGCAGGAGGTGTTGTTATACCACCATGGTCGAACGTATTGTATTGCGCCGTAGGTACTGCAGGTAGTAACAGCTGGTGCCCTGACGGTTACACCTGGACAGGGTTATGCGCATATGCCCCTATCTATGTAATATATGGCACTAATGGATTGATTAGTTCAGGTAATTATTTGGACCATACCTCTCCTTTAGGAACATTACGTTATTTTGAGGTTGTTTTCCCTATTGGCGGTAGTTGCGATGAATTTTATCAATATGATGCCGATCTTGAATCAAATGGAAATATTGATGGCCATTCCGGTGATGGCGCTAATGAACTATTTACAGCAGCCGGTATTAGTACAAGTTCAGCCTCACCTGAAGATGTTACCAACTATGGCCAAAGTTGTACCTTTTCTTTAGCCGCTGCCTTACCTATTAAGCTTACTTCTTTTACAGCATTACCCGATAATAATGTTGTTAAATTAACATGGCAAACAGCAACAGAAATAAATAATAAATTATTTACCATTGAAAAAACAACTGATGGAGTTGAATGGAAACAAGTAACCACTGTTCCCGGGGCAGGAAATAGTGACCATACAATAAACTATTCAGCTATTGATGAATCACCATACCCCAATACATCGTATTACCGCTTAAAACAAACCGATATTGATGGACATTCTTCATATTCGAATGTAGAAGCTGTAAGTTTTGCCCCTGCAGAAAATACTATGACACTTGTACCTAACCCTGCAAGCAACACTACATCAGTTACATTTAGTTCACAATCTGAAGGTGGAGCTATACTAACCATAAGCGATTTGACGGGAAGAGTTATCGATACCCGGCAACTAAATGTTATGAAAGGAAATAACACGGTCATGCTCAATATTACCAATTATGCCAACGGTTTATATTTTATTACTATAAATACTGCAATGCAACAGCTTTCTTCCAAGCTTGTTGTAAGCCACAACTAATCCGGCCCTCTTTCATTTATACTACTCTTAAATGAATTTAGCTGTTAATAAATAGTAAACATTTTATTTTATATAAAATATAATTTGATTATATTTGTACATTCAAATGATTATAAAAAATAAGATGGGAACCACTATAGGTAAAGCATTAATTAGAACCGACACAAACCGACACATTTTAATTAAAGCTAACGGGTTGACACGGGTTGACACTTTTAAGCCATTTTCCAGAAAACCATATCTGATAATCAATGCGTTATGATTTTTAGACATAAAAAAGTGTCAACCCACTTAAGTAATTGATTATGAACCAACAATGAAAAAATAATATTGTTTAAAAGATAAAAAAACCTGAAGCTTTCTTATTGAAATAACCGACAGTACCTTATCTATACTGAATCCGACAAAGTAAGGTTCTGCTATTTTCTGCAAATTTGTATATTGTAAAAATGAAGAATACATTATGAGTATAAATATTCCATTAGCCGAACGCATGCGCCCCCATTCACTCGATGAATATTTGGGGCAAAAGCACTTGGTTGGCCCTGATGGAGTATTGAGCAAGTTTGTTGCATCGGGCAATTTACCTTCGCTTATTTTATGGGGCCCTCCGGGTGTAGGCAAAACAACTTTGGCGCAACTTATTGCCAAGCATCTGCATAAGGAATTCTTCTCGCTCAGCGCCATATCATCGGGCGTAAAAGATGTAAGGGAAATTATTGAACGGACTGAGAAAGGTGGCCTTTTTGCAAATACACCAATAGTATTTATTGATGAGATACACCGCTTTAGTAAAGCGCAGCAAGATGCTTTATTGGGTGCAGTAGAAAAAGGAAAGATTACCCTTATTGGTGCTACAACAGAGAATCCATCATTCGAGGTTATATCTGCATTATTATCGCGTAGCCAGGTTTATGTACTGAAAACTTTAGATAAAGAGGATTTGCTCGAAATGCTTAATAGGGCCATGAAGCAGGACGAACAACTCAGCCTGAGAAAAATTGAGTTGAAAGAAACACAAGCCTTATTGCGCCTATCGGGCGGAGATGGCCGAAAACTGCTAAACTTGTTTGAAGCTGCGGTAATGTCGATACCCACCGGCGAATGTATTATTACCGATGATATAGTTATGAATGTTGCCCAGCAAGTGGTACCCATGTATGACAAAAAGGGAGAATATCATTATGATATTATATCGGCTTTTATAAAATCGATGCGCGGAAGCGATCCCAATGCCGCAGTTTACTGGCTGGCACGTATGTTAAATGGTGGTGAGGACATATTATTTATTGCGCGGCGTATGGTTATACTGGCTTCGGAAGATATTGGTAACGCTAACCCAACAGCATTGGTTATCGCCAATAACTGTTTCCAGGCTGTTAATACTATTGGTATGCCTGAGGCGAGAATTATTTTATCGCAAACTGCAATTTACATGGCATGTTCGCAAAAAAGCAATGCTTCTTATATGGCAATTGATGCAGCCATAGAATCAGCAAAAGCAACGGCTCACCTGCCTGTACCCCTGCACCTGCGCAATGCACCCACTAAGCTTATGAAAGATCTTAATTATGGCAAGGATTATATGTATGCTCATTCATACGAGGGCAATTTTGTATCACAAAATTATTTGCCCGATGATATGAAAGGAACCATATTTTATGAGCCCGGGCAAAATACAAAGGAAGAAGAATTGAGGAAATACCTGAAAAATATGTGGCAATCTTTCTACCCATATTAAAGCAGAAAATGAACATCCTTTTGTTTGATACTATTTTTGCCAAATAATTGCATGAGTGGCAGATTTTTTTAAATTTGACAAACAATAGATATAAATATGACTACCCCCAAGAATGCAGTGTTTTTTGTGTTAATTGGCTCTATATTGACAATTGCAGGTTGTAATTCAGCCAAAACCACAGACAATAACGATAACCTGCCTCCGGTTATCACACACAGTGATACAGCCCTGAAGACACAAAAAGTATCTATGGTAATAAGTAATATTCCATTCCCTACTAACATTTTAGATACATTTCACTACGTTCATGCCACATATCAAAGCGGCTTTGCTAATCCTGCCGATAATGTATCGCTATATTCTGATGGCAATACCCAAGCAATAAATCTTGGAATATATGGAGCAGATTTATCTTATGTAATATCATTCGAGCAGTTTCAACAGGTAGGTGTTTATATGAAAGCTACCAAATACCTGGCTGATAAAACTGGCGTACCTATGGCTTTTACCGAAAACGTAATTGAACGCTGCCAGAAGAATGCAAATAACAAAGATTCGCTTACCCGTATTGTTTATGGCTCATACGGTATAATAGATAATGAATTAAAAAATGACAAGCGCGTGGCCACAGAGGTTTTAGTGCTTACCGGCGGATGGATAGAGGGCTTGTATTTATCTACCCAAAGTATGCAAACACTTAGCGCTGCTACAGACAGGCAAGGAGGATATAATATTATTATGGAACAGAAAAAATACCTTGACATATTGCTAAACCAGCTTGATGTTATTTCTGATTCGCCATATTGCCAGAGTATTTCAACATCTCTACATGAGATAAGGGGCATATTTAATAATGTAAAAGATACATCGATTAATGAAGATGTGATCAAAAGCCTTAAAGAGAAGGTAGAAAACCTGCGTGCACGTATTACTAAGGGAGGGAATGTATAAATGATTATTGCCAGGGGAATACATAAATCTTACAACAACCTTAATGTACTTAAAGGAATTGACCTTGAAATAAAGAAGGGAGAGGTTATTTCTATAGTTGGGGCATCTGGGGCAGGTAAAACTACCCTGTTACATATTCTGGGCACACTCGATAGAGCAGATAGTGGTTCCATAGAGATCAATAATACTGTCATACATAGCTTAAAAGACAAGGAATTATCGCGTTTCCGGAATAAGGAAATAGGCTTTGTATTTCAGTTTCATTACCTATTACCCGAATTTACTGCCCTTGAGAATGTTTGCATACCGGCATATATAGCCAAAACCGGTTCGCATGAGGTAAAGCAAAAGGCAAAAGATCTGCTTACTATGCTTGGTTTACAAGACAGGCTTGAGCATAAGCCTTCGGAGCTTTCGGGCGGCGAACAGCAACGGGTGGCAGTAGCAAGAGCCCTGATAAATAATCCTTCCGTTGTTTTTGCTGATGAGCCTTCCGGCAACCTCGATTCGGCTAATGCAAAAGAGCTGCATAACCTGTTTTTTACCCTCAGGGATAAGTTTTCGCAAACCTTTGTAATAGTTACCCACAACGAAGAACTGGCCCAAATGGCGGACCGTAAGTTGATTATGAGAGACGGTAAAATAGTGGCTTGAAAAAATAGTTTTTTAAAAAAAACATTTCACAGGCATGTAATTCTACCAGTTTTTTATATTTGCACCCCAAATTGTTCTTTTAACAGTCATTTTAAGCGAAAGTAGCTCAGTTGGTAGAGCGCAACCTTGCCAAGGTTGAGGTCGCGGGTTCGAGACCCGTCTTTCGCTCATAGCCCGCCACTACCTAGGCGGAGAATCTTTGCCCGGGTGGTGGAATTGGTAGACACGCAGGACTTAAAATCCTGTAATCATTGCGATTGTACGGGTTCAAGTCCCGTCTCGGGTACATAATAAATCAGGTTTAGTAGTGTTACAATACCTCTGTTTCTTCAGTAGGTGAATTCATTTCTTCACCTATATTGTTTTCCTTTTCAAGTGTCCACATATCGGTTGCGCTTGTTTCAAGCCAAGCTTTTCCCGACTTACGAAATACCCTGGCTGTTAACCCAAATGTATCATTAAAACTTTGTTCAAGGTCTGAAACGGTCATATGGGGCAATATAGTAAGCGTCCCTTTTGAATGAACAACCCTACATTGACCTATTGTTTTACTCGGACTTATCATCTTTTTTTTGGGCGATGCGCCCCCAACTTTACTTGGCTTGGCCAAAAACTCTAACTTAAGGAACGGGAACATTTCAGTAAACGATTCCTGTATAGTGAATATCTTCCTATGGTCGTTTATTATGATTTTCATAACCTCTGCTTTTTTAATTATTCATGAATAGTAAGTAAAGGAACCGTTGCCTGGAATGCCATTTGTTTTGTTGCACTGCGATGAAAAAGACTCTGGAAGAAAGTATAATTATGAGGTATCATTACCAGCACATCTACATTTTGTCTTTCGATAAAGCTATTTGCTTCTTCAGGTAAATTATCGCCCGATGGATAGTAAAGCGAATGTCCAACATCAACCAATGAATTTTCGAGGTTAACTTCGGCAGCAGCTTTTTGGTATGTTACAAGCTCGGCGCGTCTTAATACATCAAATACAAGCACTTTTGCGCCAAACATCTTTACATACTCCTTAAACTTACTTACAACAGCATCCGGGACAATTGCACTGTAATCACAAGCCAATGCAATTTTCTCGGGTTTCTTAAACCTAATTTCTGAGGGAATGGTAAGTACAGGGCATTTAGCTCTTTTAATTATTGTAGTGGTATTGCTTCCAAATATTCCTTTTGATTTGGCATCACTTCCTAGCCCCATTATTATCAATTCCGGGCTACGTTCTTCCGCCATCAACAATATCTCCTCTACTACAAAACCCGCACTGGTTATCATTTCTGTTTCAATACCCGGGTATTTATGTTCGAGCTTTTTATTAAAAGCGCTTAGATGCTTTATGCTCTCTTCTTCAACTTCTTCCAATGGTATTGTAGTTACTGGAACATCCGCCACAGGTACCGGAACTGAATAGACATGAAGAAGGATAAGCTTAGCTTTTGAGTATTTTGCAAACTCGGCAGCATATTCTGCTGCATTTTCAGAGGAAGATGAAAAATCGACCGGAACAAGAATAGTTTTCATTGGGTTTTGTAATTAAAAGGTTGATTTAAAAAATTTAATAAATGACCAGAAGCGGTCTATAGATACAATATCCCATTGAGAAGGGACCATAAGTAAAAAGACAAGTAAAACAACGCGTGGAAAAATATGTTTCATATCCCACATGGCCTCAACCATTCCAAAAGCGAAGGCAGCAAAAAGCAAATCAATACCAAGCAGGTAAAGGCAGTAATACTTTAAAAACCCAACTATAAGCAATGCCCCGCATATTAGTTCAACATAAGAAGTGAAGTAAGCACCTATTATGCTAAATGTATTTGGCACTCCTTTATCCGCAAGCGGGGTATGAATGGTTTCAATAACCTGCTTTACTCCAATTCGGAACACTTTATCGTAACCCTGTAAAAAAAACAAGACTCCTAAAAAAACACGAACTAATAGTACTGCGTTCACTTCCCTGGTTTCTACCGGTATCATTAACATGGCATTCTATTTTGAAACAAAGTTATACCCGCTCTAATCCAAGGGAGATGATATCCATCATATATTGGGCTGATTCTAATCAACATGGCCATTTTATTATAATTACCTGGCTTCATCGGTGTTAGTTTTTCGAAACTTTAGGAACTACTAATACAGGAATGGATGAATGCCTTATTACATATTCCGCTACGCTACCCATAAACAAGTGCTTTAATCCAGTTCTGCCGTGGGTGCCCATAATAATCATATCTGCTTTTTTGCTCCTGGCCACATTCCTTATTTCATATTGAGGAATACCCTCAATAGTTAGCGTAGTTATCTTATCCGAAGGCTTTTTTCCCGCAATTTCCTTAACAACTCTTTCCGCTTCATCTTTAAAAGTCTGTATCATTTCACTGTCTATTATTCCGCTTACAGCAGTAGAACTTACTGCATTTGTCATATCTATTACACATACTATTATTACAGATGCCGATAATTGATTAGCAAGCTCTATACCTTTTTGCGCTGCGTTTTTCGAACAATCGCTGCCATCTACAGCAATCAATATGTTTTTATAATTCATTTTATTTATAATTAATTATTCCCAAAGCAAAAGTATATACGTTCTTGTCCAAGCCTTATGAGTAGGCTCATTTCAACTACATGATTTATATCATACATCTATAAATTAATTCTATGGATACTTGCAAAAGAACAAAGGGATACTACAGTCATTTTGTATAGCATGATTTTAATCATATCATGCTATGACTCAACTCCTTTTATTTACATAACAGATAACACAATTTTGTATTTCATAACTACAGGCTATGTCAGACAAGAAGAAAACAGAGGTGAAGAAATTGAAAATGCTGATTCCGACGGACTTTTCGGGGCATGCTTTAAACGCAGGAGAATTTGCAATGCAATTGCTGAAAAAGAGTGCAAGCGAAATCATACTGGAGAATGTTTACCAGGTACCAAAAGAAAACAGTGGTACGTTAATTTCAGTAAATGATATTATCATAAGTGAATCAAAAGAAAAACTTCAAAAAGAATATAGCGAGCTTAAGGCAAAGAATAAAAAAATCAACATTACTATTCAATCCGAGGAAGGCAACCCAATTACAATTGTAAAGCATATAGTTAAAAGAAATTACGTCGATCTACTGGTAATCGGGCATAATTCAAAAATGGACAAATTTTCATCAGCATTTATTGGGCAGCCAGAGTATTGGCCAGCGCTTTTAGTACCGAGTATTAACTCAGCTAAAATATTTAAGGAAGCTATTGTTATTTCTACTTCAGTGAATAATGGGTCAGATTTAACCAGTGCCTTTACAGAAATAGATACACGATTTAAAGGGAAGGCACACCAGCTATATTTTACAAAAAATAGCATAGTTGAGCATTTAAAAGCTACAATTAGTGCATTACTCGAAAAACATAAAATTGGTATCATTATATTTAACACTGTTAAAGGAGACAGACTGGAGCAGGTCATTAAAGAGCATAAACTCGACTCTATTTTCTTTTCACACCCTTCACTTCTAATGTCAAATAATGGGTGATAATGAGAATCTATCTATGGCTGCAAGTGAAGTAGGAAAAGAGTTATCTTCGCCCTATAATCAATTACCCCATAAATTAATGCCCGACAAAAGTTTTGGCAGCGATATAAACCAAGTTTATAGATTGTTATTTGAAACGGCGGCTGAAAGTCTACTTATTGTTGATAAGGAAGGTCTTATTCAACTTGTTAACTTCCGCACCAACGAAATGTTCGGATACGATGGAAAAGAATTGATTGGAAAACCAATGGAAATATTACTGCCCGATAAGTATAGAAAAGAGCACGTTGGCCATCGTGACAGTTATACAAAACACCCTAAAAGAAGGTCAATGGGTATGGGTATGGACCTTTGGGGTAAGCGTAAAGACGGTACTGAATTCCCTGTAGAGGTTAGTCTTAATCATTTTGAAGCAAATGATAAATTGTTTGTTATGGGCCTTGTTACTGATATTACTGAACGCCGAAAAGCTGAGGATAATATAAGAAAGCTCAATGAAGAACTTGAAAACAGAGTAGAAAAACGCACCCAGGAACTTGAAGAAAGCCAAAAACTTTATAAAATTGTTGCCCGTAATTTTCCTGACGGAACCATTAATGTTTTTGATAAAGACCTGAATTATGTTTTTGTGGAGGGAATGGAGCTATTTAAATATGGTGTTACCAGTGAAAAACTAGTAGGGACCAGCTACCTCAGCCGCTTGCCCGAAGAGGTAAGGGACTTTATGAAAGAAAAGCTAACAGAGGTATTTGATGGAAGAAATAACAGCACGTTTGAAGTAAGTGTTAAAGACAGGCATTATTCTATGAATGTTGTTGCCCTGCATAATATAGACGGAGATATTGAGCAAATATTATTGGTTGAGCGTGATTCTACCCAGCAAAAGAAGAGTGAAGAGGAGATGCAAAAAACACTGGAAAAAGAAAGGCAATTGAATGAACTTAAATCGCGTTTTGTATCCATGGCCTCACACGAATTCAGAACTCCTTTGGGCGCCATACTTTCCTCTACTTCTCTTATTGAAGAATACCTGGTTCGGAAAGACTCAACAATGGACTTTGTGCGTGAAAAGAGTGAAAGACATATAAAACGTATAAAATCATCTATCGGCAATTTAATAAGCATACTTAACGACTTCTTATCACTCGAAAAACTCGAACAGGGCAAAGTAGAATCATCGCCTGCATTATTCAGTTTAACCGAATTCTCGAAGGAATTGATTGAAGATATGCAGCCCACCCTGAAGAAAGGACAAAGGATTGAATACACCCACAAAGGAGAAGGCAATGATGAAGTATTTATAGATCAGCAAATGTTCAGGAATGTTATTTTCAACCTCCTCTCTAATGCAAGTAAATATTCTCCCGAAGATTCACTTATAGAATTTTGTGCCGTTAATGTTTCCAATGGTATTGAAGTAAGCATTACCGACCACGGTATGGGAATACCTGAAGATGATAAAACTCATTTGTTTGAAAGATTCTTCAGGGCAAAAAATGCAACAAACGTACAAGGTACAGGGCTTGGACTTAATATTGTTAAAAGATACGTGGATTTGATGGATGGAAACATATCATTTATAACAAAAGAGGGCGAAGGCACTACATTTAAAATATCAGTACAAAATATAAAATCATAAATCATTATGAAAAAAATTCTTCTTATTGAGGATAATCTCGACATGCGGGAAAACACTGCAGAAATGCTTGACCTTGCTAATTACGTAGTTGTAACTGCAGAAAATGGTAAGATTGGTGTTGAAAAAGCAAAACAGGAAAAGCCTGACCTTATTATTTGTGATATTATGATGCCCGACCTTGATGGTTATGGTGTTTTGCATATACTTAGCAAGGACCCTGAAATTGCCGGAACACCGTTTATATTTCTTACCGCAAAGGCAGAAAAAAGCGATATGCGTAAAGGCATGAACCTTGGTGCTGATGATTATATGATAAAACCATTTGACAAAGTTGAGTTGTTGAATGCAGTTGAAACACGTTTGCGGCGGAGCGAGTTTTTCAAAAAGAACTACACCCGTGACCTAAGTGGTTTAGTTCAGTTTGTGGATGCTGCTACCAAATTTAGCCTTCCGGGAAGTGTCTCGTCTAATTATAAAGTACGCGCATATCAGTTAAAGGAATCATTATACCATGAGGGCGATGAACCTAATGTGGTATATTTTGTCAATAAAGGCAAGGTGAAAACCTGGAGAATGAGTCCGGATGGAAAAGAGCTTATCACCGGAGTTTACAGTAAAGGAGATTTTTTTGGGTACAATTCTATACTTGAAGGATCTAACTACCAGGATTCGGCTACTGCACTTGAAGAAACTGAAGTTGCATTTATACCTAAGAATGATTTCCTTTCATTAGTTTACTCAAAGCAGGAAGTATCGGCAAGGTTTATTAAAATGTTGGTAAATAATATCAATGAAAAAGAAGAACAACTGCTAAGCCTGGCATATAATTCAGTAAGAGGAAGGGTAGCTGATGCACTTATGAAATTACAGAAAAAGATACACCCTGCTATAAATCTTAGTTTCTCCCGCGAGGATCTGGCAAATATGGTAGGTACATCAACCGAAACACTCATACGCACTCTTTCTGATTTTAAACAGGAAAAGATGATAGAAGTAGAAGGCCGTGATGTTAAAATACTGAATATACCGGGTCTTGAGAGGATAAGGAAATTCTCCTAAGCAACTATTATAAGGAAGATTTTAAAACTTGCTTTGTCCTGATACGGGCAATTGCCACCAATACTGCACCTACGAACAACAAAAGGCCGGCGCCCCATAAATACCAGGAAAATAAAGGGCTACTTGTAATTAGCAAGGTGCCTAAACCCTGAAGCATTAATAATATTTCATTTATTACAACTGCCAGCGTAAAAACGGCTAACGCAAACTTGGCAAAATAGCTTCTACCATTCAGTATTCCTTGTTGAGTAAAATATGCTATTATAAAAAGGGTAACAAACCCCAAAAACACCATGTGCAGGAAGCCCATTATCATAGGCCGATTGCCAAATACTAAAACATTAATAGAATTAAATACGGTAAGGCTTTGCAGGAAAATTTTTATAATAAATGCACTAATTGAGAGAAGAACCATATAACGTATTTCAGGAATAACCATTTTAAATTCTTTTGTTAATGATAAAGCCGCTATAATGAACGACAATAAACTTAACAGAAGTAAGGCACTGCCAGTTAATGATATTATATGAACCACCGGTGCGGCCTGGTGCCATAAAAATGAAATAAACATGGAAGGAATGATTGAAAGACAAAGTAAAATTGCAAAGCGATAAACATTCTTCTTTGCCTTCTTATTTGCAACAGGCACAACTTTGTTAAATATTAAGGCAAATACGGCAAGGGTAAAAAAGCCATTGTATTGTAAATGCAGGTAGCCAAACATAGCATCGCGGTATAAAATTGCGTTAAGTGACTTTGTTGCAAAGAGATAAACGAGCATTAAAGCCCCTGCGGAAGATAACACCAAGTAAATAAGTGAAGAAGCGGAAAGCAGTTTTACTGCTTTATCGGTTTTTGTTTTGAGAATATCTCTTATAAATATCCCTGAAAAAGCATAAGTGATTAGAATATATAGAATAGAAACATATTCTGAAATAAATTTACAACTTTCAAAAGGCGAGGTCAATAAAGTAGCCCAACTGCAGGCAGCAATCGCGCCCAATAAGAACTGATAGTTCTTTTTATTATAAAGCGAGCCGGGGAACTCGTATACCATTAAAGTTGCTAATGCGAGTGTAACCCAACCTGCAAAGGCAAAATGCCCGTGTGTTTCCACCAAACGGTTATAATCAATCCATGGTATGCTAAAAATAATCTTACTCCTCATTAATACTCCCAAAACTGCAACTATGCAAAGGTTGGTTATTGAAAGATTTATCCATCTTTTTCTAGAATTCATTGATTTTGCAAGTATTTAATACCACAAAGCTACATAGGCTGTAATTTGTCAATATGATTATAATCATATTGCTAAATGACCATCATCATATACAATCTATTATAAACCAATGACTTTTGATTTATGAAATGATCTATTAGTCCTCTTAGAATATTTAAACAATTTTAAAATGAAAACACAAATTCTAAAAAAAACACCTTTGCTTGTTGCCTTGGTAGGAAGTACTGCTTTTTTAATGTCCGCAACAGTAAATAAATTACAGCAGAAGGCTCCATGGGTTGCTCCATCAACGGCAGATAACACTGTCAATCCTTTAAAGGGGAATGCTGATGCTACAGCTGCAGGCAAAAAACTCTATGTCACTTACTGTGTGGTATGTCATGGAGACAAAGGCAAAGGAGATGGTATTGCTGCAGCCGGGCTTACACCTAGACCTGC